>NZ_JASHDO010000001.1:334482-668964 GCF_047463615.1 Streptococcus infantis
GTTTGGAATAACGTTTTTACCAAAATCTGACATATCAATATTAGCCTTTTCAGCCGCAACTAGCATATTGCGAAGTCGTTTCCAATCAAAGATATAAATACCCATTGAGGCCTTAGTTGATTTTGGTTGGGCAGGCTTTTCTTCAAATTCGACAATACGATTATTAGCATCTGTATTCATGATACCAAAACGGCTAGCTTCTTTTAATGGTACATCCAAGACAGCAACTGTCAAGCTGGCATTATTGTCCTTGTGTGATTGGAGCATATCATCGTAGTCCATCTTGTAGATATGGTCACCCGAAAGAATCAAAACATACTCAGGATTGATGCTGTCGATATAGTCGATGTTTTGGTAAATGGCATGACTTGTACCTTCAAACCAACGATTTCCTTCACTTGCAGAGTAAGGTTGAAGGATAGAAACACCTGAATCAATTACATCAAGACCCCAACTAGAACCATTACCAATGTGGCTGTTGAGAGCTAGTGGTTGATACTGTGTGATAACCCCAACATTATGGATACCAGAGTTGGCACAGTTAGAAAGAGCAAAGTCAATGATACGGTAGCGCCCGCCAAATTGCACAGCAGGTTTTGCTATACTCTGAGTGAGTTTACCGAGACGAGTTCCTTGCCCACCGGCAAGGATTAAAGCTAGCATTTCATTCTTCATTTTCTACTCCTTTTTGAGATTTATTTGATTCTTTTTTAGCGGGTTTCAAGCGACGTTTGATTTTCCAGATACTTGCCCCCAAAGCTGGCAAGGTAAAGGTCAATGTCTGCTCATAATCCTTCCACAATCCTTCTTGAGTTTGAACAGTTTGATTATGCTCTTTCCACACACCACCCCATTGTTCTAACTCTGTATTCCAAATTTCTTCATAAATACCTGCAACTGGAAGACCAATTGTGAAGTCAAGGCGTTCAACTGGTGCCATATTGAAGACACAGACTAGCATCTCGCCTTTCTTGCCTTTTCGGATAAAGGAAAGAACACTCTGATCTCTGTTATCCGCATCAATAATTTCAATACCGTCATAGCTTGTATCAATTTCCCAAAGACAACGGTGGTCTTTATAAAGCTGATTCAACTGTGATGTAAAGTATTTCATCTTGGCATTCATTGGATCTTCTAGGTTAGACCACTCTAATTGCTCTTCAGATTTCCACTCTAAGAATTGACCAAATTCGCTACCCATGAAGAGTAATTTCTTACCAGGGTGACAAATTTGATAAGTGTAAAGGTTTCTCAAACCAGCAAATTGATTGTAACGATCACCCCACATCTTATGCATCATACTCTTCTTACCGTGGACAACCTCATCATGTGAGAATGGTAGGAGATAATTTTCATTAAAGACATACATGAAGCTGAAGGTCACAAGATTAAAGTCATACTTGCGGTAAATTGGATCTTCTTCGTAGAAACGTAGGATGTCATTCATCCACCCCATGTTCCACTTGTAGTCAAATCCAAGTCCACCCATTTCCTTCATGCCAGTAATCTTGGTACCTGAAGAAGACTCCTCTGCAATCATCATAACATCCGGATGAGCTAGTTTAATAACATCATTCAAACGTTGTAGGAAATAATATCCTTCATAGTTAAGATTGCCACCGTCTTTATTTGGTGTCCATGGAGCATTGTCATAATCTAGATAGAGAATATTACTTACGGCATCTACACGAATACCATCTAGATGATAGAAATCAATCCAGAACTTAATGCTAGAAATCAAGAAAGACTGAACTTCATTTTTACCTAAGTCAAAGTTTAGTGCTCCCCAACCATAGTTATGAGCTTTGTTATGATCTTGATATTCAAAAGTTGGTGTACCGTCGTAGTATGCCAAAGCATCATCATTGATTGTAAAGTGACCTGGCACCCAGTCCACAATTACACCGATATTGTTGATATGACATTCCTCAACGAAGTCTTGAAACTCTTCGGGACGACCATAGGCATGCTCTAAGGCGAAGTAGCCCATGAGCTGATAACCCCAACTCAAACCAAGTGGGTGAGCCATCAAAGGCATAAACTCGATATGAGTGTAGTTCATCTCAACGAGATAAGGGATGAGCTCTTCTTTGAGTTGAGCGAAACTATAAGGGGTTCCATCAGGATTTCTCTTCCAAGATCCTGCATGCGCCTCATAGATGTTAACTGGTCTCTCGAAAAATCCCCAACGTTTTCTACGAGCTAACCAAAGACCGTCTTTCCATTTTTTCTCAGGAATTTCTGTTAAAACAGCCCCTGTGCCTGGACGAGCTTCAAAACGAACTGCCAAGGGATCAATTTTCATGAGTTGATGCCCATTAGCACGAGTAATATGATATTTATAAATATGTCCCTCTTGAGCTAAAGTGGTAAAAACTTCCCAAACTCCAGATTCATTACGAACCATGGGGATTTGATTTTCAATCCAGTTAGTAAAATCACCAACTAGATGGACAGCTTGCGCATTTGGAGCCCAGACACGAAAAGTATAGCCATACTCCCCATCTCTTTCCTCACGATGTGCTCCCAGATAGTGCTGAAGATGGAAATTTTCACCACTGGTAAAAGTTCTTAAAGCTTCTAATGTATCCATTAAATCCCCCTTTTATTTGAAAGCGTTTTCTTATTTTTTATTATACTACCTTTTTAGAGAAGTTTCAAGTAAATTACTATATTTTAAAAAAATATTTTGAAAATCTGAAAAGAATTCTCTGATGCGTCCTGGGAAAATCATTTTAATTTTCTGATTTATCTTCACCTCTTTTCATTTTCTTACATTTTTATATAATAGTAACAAAATATTCGGATTTAAGCAATTTTTAGCCTGATATTTTTTAAAAATATATTGAAAATCCGTAAATATAGAGTTTATAACATTCAATTTATACTCAATGAAAATCAAAGAGCAAACTAGGAAGCTAGCCGCAGGCTGTACTTGAGTACGGTAAGGTGAAGCTGACGTGGTTTGAAGAGATTTTCGAAGAGTATTAGGTTTCAACTATTCAGAAACCAAGAATTTCCCCCTAAAAAATAGAGCAGACTTCCAATCTGCTCTATCTTTATTTACTATTCTTTACGATTTATCTGCGCTTCCCTGAAAAATAAATTTCTCTGGATACTTTTTGATAAAACTTAGTTCATTCTCATTTCCATCATAATCATAGATAAAATCATCTGCTTCATCCAATTTCTCATAAAAAGCATCACCATACTCTTCTTCCATCTGTGCTAGCAGCTCAGATCTCTCTTCTCTATCAAAGGAGATAGTTCCGCCAAAGTATGCAAGGAGATTTTTGAAATTAGCAGCATGCTCCTTCATTCCAAATAGTTCGAAGCCCTTTAAAGTATCTTTCCAGACAATCCCTGTCGAATTATCGAAAAATTGATAGTGACCTCCATTGTTTACTTCGATAAAATACCAGATAATCGCCAAAAGGTATCTTTGTTCTAAAGTAAAGATTTTTGCAGAATCGAGATAGTCTTTATAGGTGTTATAGATGTTAACAGTTTCGTATACTGGTTCAATAATATCCCAAGAGTCTTCTGCCTTTCGAACATCTTCTATCGTAATATTCTTGTAAAATTTCTTATTCTGTTCAGTTTTCATTTCTTGATTAGTTTCATTAACATCTTCAAAATAGTATTTCTGTAGCAGGGGATAGTCTGTTGGCTTGCCTTCAAAAACTTCCTTTAGAGAACCTACTTTAACCAACTCAATACACCAATCAATGACTGGATTTGTTGGGGAGGCAGCATTTTTGATAGCATTTTCTAATAAATCTAGAGCCTGATTAGCTTCAGTTTCAAAGTCCTTGTTCGAATCACTAGATAAACGCCAATGAGTAAAACCATTTCGATAATACCAAATAGCATCCCTATCTTCTTCAGAAACCATCTCTAAAACTCTTTTGGCTTCTTCGAATTGACTCCAATTATTATAGACTTTGGCTAGTTCACTAAGGACTTGGCCACTTACATTTTCTAAGCCAAGCTCTGAGAGGATTTCCTTTATCTTTTCGAATTGATAGGTATGCTTAATGTCTTTGATACACTGAAGTTTTTCCTCTTCATTTAAAGTGATGAATTTTTCCAGAGTAATTGTATTGATATCCATAGCTACCTCCCGCTAAAACTAATGAACTTTTATAATTTTAATTCAATTTGTAATGAAACTTCTGCTTTTTCTATCGTCTCCAAGATAAACTTTCTAGAAGTATAGGCCGAGATCAAAAATCCCGACCTCACATTTTAGTAGAAATGAGTCTTTGAAACATTTTTGTTCATTCATTGGACTCTACAAGATAGTTTTGTCCTACACTTCACTGACTCTGTCTTCAATCTAAGACTTACGCTAAAACATTCAAGACTGCCACACTGACATCGTCAATGGCATTTTCTTGGTTAGAACGGCTATTGGTTACTAACATTTCCAGGTTTCCTGCATTTTCATAGTAATAGGAAGCCCCTTTGGCATTGAAAACAACCAAGAAGTGCTCTTCGCCACCGTGAATCTCATAGACAATCCAACCACTATTTTCAATGGCTGTGTGAACAAAGACATGACGGTATACTTCTTCATAGGTAGGGTATGAAAAGGCACTAGTTTGTGTTTTAAGACGGATGATCTGACGGACAAACTCGATGCTATCTTGACGCTCATTGATCAAATCCCAGTTGACTTGGTTGACGCTGTCAGGCGCATTATAACTGTTCATTGCTCGCTCACGATCTGCGTGAGTCAACTCTCCATTTTCGCCTGTAGCTACGAGTTTAGTACGGCCAAACTCTTGACCCAGTTCCATGAAGGCCATCCCTTGCATGAGGAGGTTCATGGCCGTTGCTGTTTCTACTTTCTTCATGATGCGCTTATCACTCTCCATCGGATGAAGAGTTTTAAGTAAATCATGTAAATTGTAGTTATCGTGGGCTTCTACATAGTTAAGAACCTGGTTTGGACTGAGATAAGAACCCAGCTCACGACTTCCAAGAATAGCCTTTGCGAGGATCGGCTCAGTACCTGCTCCACTGACGAAGCCAGATTTGATAGAACCATAGACTTCACAACCTTTGATGGCATCTCGTTGATTATCATTAAAGAATCCAATGTTTGGCAACTGGTAGGCATTATCTTTCTTAGCCTTGTCATAAGGAGCAAGGCCTGTTCCCATATCCCAACCTTCTCCATACAGGATGATTTTCGGATCGACTTCGTCCATAGCCCAACGAATCATCTGCATGGTTTTAACATCGTGAATTCCCATCAAGTCAAAGCGGAAACCGTCAATATTGTACTCTTTTACCCAGTAGAGAAGCGAATCAATCATATACTTACGGAACATTTCATGCTCACTGGCAGTTTCGTTACCGACTCCTGTTCCATTTTGGTAGGTTCCATCATGGTTCATTCGATAATAATAATCAGGAACCGTTGTTTGGAATGGCGCATCCACCGTTGAGAAGGTATGATTGTAAACAACGTCCATAATAACACCGATACCAGCATCATGATAAGCTTGGACCATGGCTTTTAAATCACGGATAGCTTGGCCTGGATCATTTGGATTTGTAGACATACTAGTTTCTGGAGAATTGTAGTTTTGTGGATCATATCCCCAGTTATAAGTTACATTTCCATCAGCTTCGTATTCTTTATGACGGTCAGCAATTGGTTGCAACTGAACATAATTGACACCAAGTTCTTTGATGTAATCAAACGCAGTCGACTGACCATACTGGTTAACTGTTCCAGTTTGCGCTGCACCTAAGAAGGTTCCTCTTAATTCTGGCGCAACACCAGATGTTTCAGACTTAGTCAAATCACGGATATGCATTTCATAAATGACTGCCTGGCAAGGATTTTCCAAACGCCAAGTTGCTTCTGTACCATGCTTAAGCTCAAAACCTTCGACCTGACGATCTTGGTTTGAGACAATGGCTGAACGTTTTCCATCAGGACTTGTCGCTATTGTATATGGATCACGAGTTAATGACTGGTGATGAGGAAAGTCAATTTGGTAGTGGTAAGCACGACCTGCTAAGCTTTCTGGAACTGTTAAACTCCAAACACCAATGGTATTATACTTGTGGCTATAAGAGTAACTATTTCCTCGCTCCATTTCAAAGGTTTTAAGGATAGGAGCGTCATTACTCGCTGATTCATAGACTACTACTTGGACAGAAGTAGCTGTTGGTGCCCATAGGCTAAAACTTGTTTCATTTTCAGAAACCTGACATCCCAACTCTCCTTGATAACCCCAGTGGTGGTCAAAACTAGCACTATTGATTGCCTTATCGAAGGCAAAAGGATTTTGGTCTTTATAATGGGTACTTGCAATGGCAGGATTTTCAGAATAATAAACTGTATCATCTCCATCCAAAATCCAAACCTCTGTCAAAAGTGGATAATAATTGAAGCGAATAGGATATTCTTTGCTGACACCATCTTTTTCAACACTAAAAGTCATGGTCTCAAGAGCTACTTCACTCGATTGAGTCAGTGAAAATTTAGCTCCAAAATATTCTTCTTCTTTGATAAGCTCTACTGAATCTAGAGGCTTTTTGCTGAAACTGCAAGCCTCGTAAGCTTCATCTTTACGATGATAATGAATAAGTACAGGATAATTGTACATGGTTCTCCCTAATTTCTAAATTAAATTTGATTTTATATGTTACTAGTAATTTCTTGATCAATCGCCTCACAATTCACAAAAAACTCAATGTGATTATGACATACTTCCAAATCTACTGGTGTGTCACCACCGTATTCTCCATCAAGATTAAGCATAAACGGCTCTTCCTGATCCAAAGTTTCAATTCGGAGTTTACTAGTTTTCAGATATTCGACATTGACATCTGAAACGTGTTGGCCTCCGTTCATGGCTTGAACTAGCAGACTCAACATATCTAGGATTTTATCTGTCTTTACTAGAATAAGCGTGAAATTGCCATCATCCAGCTTGGTATCAGGTGCGAATTGCTCAAATCCACCGATAGAATTGGTCAAGGCAACAAAGACAAGAGAAACTTCTCCTGTAAAAATTCCCCAATCATGGTAAATACGAACGGGACGGGCTTTGGATTTTGGGAACATCTCGATGCCTTTAGCAACGTAGGCCAGATAACCCAAACGCGTCTTTAATTCACTCGGAACACTAAAAGTTAACTCCGTAAGAGCTCCTGCCGCAGCAATATTGATGAAATACTTATCACCAAAGGCACGACCAATATCAATTTGCTTGGTTTCATTTTTAGCAATGATCTTCGCTGCAGCAACTGGATCCCCCATAGGGATTTTCAATGCTCTTGCATAGTCATTGGTAGTTCCAGTAGGAATGATGGCTATCTTTGGACGATGTTCCAGAGGTGCAATTCCATTAACCACTTCATTGATGGTGCCATCGCCACCAGCTACTAAAACCAAATCAAAGCCAGCTTTTGCAGCTCTTTCTGCTTCTTTCTGGGCTGACAGGTGTTCAGGTTTGGTTTGGAAAGCACTGGTTTCATAGCCTATGCTCTCTAACACTTCTAGGACTTCTGCGATATTTTGCTTGATCATTTCCTGGCCTGATGTCGGATTATAAATGAGACGAGCGCGTTTTTTTTCTTCTTTCATAGCTTACAAACTCTCAAGCCAAGCTTCATCACGAATCTCTATTCCCAGTTCTTGTGCTTTTTGGAGCTTGCTTCCTGCATCTGCTCCTGCTACAACAAGGTCTGTTTTTTTCGACACACTACCAGTAACCTTGGCTCCTAGACTTTCTAATTTATTTTTAGCTTCTGAGCGAGTAAGACGTTCAAGTTTTCCTGTCAATACGACTGTTAGACCTGATAAGGCTGCATCTGCTGCAACGACCTGTCCTTTGTAGTCTAGATTAACACCTGATTCTTTCAATTCCCTTAAAAGGATTTCAGAACCCTCTGTAGCAAAATAGGTCTGTAGGCTTTGAGCAATGACACTACCCAAACTTTCGATACTTGCAATTTCTTCAGGATTGGCTTGCGCTAGCGATTCGATTGAGTCGAAGTTTTGTAAAAGCAACTGACTTGCCTTACTTCCTACATGACGAATCCCCAAACCAAACAAGAGTTTTTCAGCAGAATTTTCTTTGGATGCTTGAATAGCCTGGTAGAGTTTTTGAGCAGATTTTTCCTTGATACCATCTAGCAAAAGCAAATCTTCCACAGTCAAACGATAAATATCTGCAACATCCTTAACCAAATTGGCTGCAAATAGTTTCTCAACGACTGATGGACCAAGCCCAGAGATATTCATGGCATCACGAGATGCAAAGTGTGTCAAACCTTCCTTAATCTGAGCAGGGCAGCGTGGATTGATACAACGAAGGGCAACTTCATCTTCAAAATGCAAAAGCTTACTGTCACAACTTGGACAGTTTGTTGGGATATCTAGTTTTTCTTCAGACACACGCTTAGTTTCAACGACACGTAAAACAGCTGGAATGATATCCCCTGCCTTATAAACAATCACTGTATCATCCTTACGAATATCCTTTTCTGCAATATAGTCAACATTATGAAGAGTTGCACGACTCACAGTAGTACCTGCCAGTTGAACTGGGGTAAGATTAGCAGTCGGAGTTACAACTCCTGTTCGTCCAACTGTCCAGTCAACAGAAAGGAGTTTCGCTTCTTTTTCTTCTGCCGGAAACTTATAAGCTACTGCCCACTTGGGTGCTTTGACTGTAAAACCTAGTTGCTCTTGATCGGCTAAGTCATTGACCTTAATCACAACACCATCGATATCATAAGGCAACTGGTCTCTTTCTTGACCTACTTCCTGGATAAAATCCCAAACCTCATCCATGCTGTGAGCTAATAGGCGTCTTGGATTGACAACAAAGCCCAATTGTTTCAAATGTTCCAACACCTTCTCTTGGCTATCTCGTGTTGAAGGACTAGCTTCCTGATAAAGGAAGGTTGCAAGATTACGTTTGGCTACTACTGCTGTATCTAACTGACGAAGGGTTCCTGCAGCAGCATTTCTTGGGTTGGCAAATTCTGGCTCCCCATTTTCTTGACGCGATTGATTGACCTGGTCAAAAGAAGCTCTCGGCATATAACATTCACCACGAACTGTTATATCTAATTTTTCTGGTAATGATAAAGGAATGTCTTTCACTCGTTTAAGATTTTCAGTGATGTTTTCACCGATGGAGCCATCACCTCGAGTTGCCCCAGCAACAAAAATTCCCTGCTCATAAGTCAAGGAAATCGATAAACCATCAATCTTCAACTCACAGATATAAGTGACATCATCCAATTCTTTACGAACACGCGCATCAAAGGCATCCAGTTCTTCACGTGAAAAAGCATCCTGCAAACTATAGAGAGGATACTGATGACTATATTTCTCAAACCCATCAAGAATCTTTCCACCAACACGATGTGTCGGACTTTCTGGTAAAACTTGGTCAGGATGAGCTTTTTCTAACTCTACCAGTTCACGATAAAGACGGTCATACTCACTATCAGATACAGATGGATTATCACTTGTATAATACTCTGTCGCATAGCGATTGAGCAGTTCAACGAGCTCTTTCATTCTTTCATTCATAGAACCATTTTACCATAAAAAGGACTCTATAAACAATACTCAAGCTCTAAAAAAGAAAATGAGAAGGATATTTCTATCCTTCTCACTTATTTTTATTTTTTACGATTCAAAATAGCATTCAAGACGATGGCTACTGTACTTGCAATAACAATACCATTTGAAAAGAACATTTGTAATTCAGTCGGTAATGTATTGAAGAGGTTGCTTCCGTTTAATCCCACACCGGCAGCAATAGAAACTGCTGCAATGAGGAAGTTATGTTCATTATGTTCGAAGTCCACACGTGCCAAGATTTGCATCCCTTGTAGAGAAACAAAACCAAACATGACCAGCATGGCTCCACCTAGAACAGGGCTAGGAATAATCTGTGCTAAGGCACCGAACTTAGGCAAGAGACCAAGTAAGATGAGGAAACCACCAGCGTAGTAGATCGGTAAACGTGTACGAATACCTGAAAGTTTCACCAAACCTACGTTTTGTGAAAATCCTGTATAAGGGAAGGTGTTGAAAAGTCCACCAAGTAACACAGCAAGACCTTCAGCGCGATAACCATTACGGAGACGAGTGCTATCGATTGGATCTTTAGTAATATCAGAAAGGGCAAGATATACACCAGTTGATTCTACCATTGATACAGTAGCGATAATACACATCATGACAATAGAAGAAATCTCAAATTGTGGAGCACCAAAGTAGAATGGAGTTGGGATATGAACAAGTGGAGCTTCTGCTACTGGAGAGAAATCAACCAAGCCCATAGTCGCAGCGATGATAGTACCTGCAATCAAACCAATCAAAATAGAAATTGACTTAATAAATCCTTTTGTAAAGATATTAACCAAGAGAATGATAAGAATAGTGATTGTTGCTAATGCTAAACTTTGTCCAGTTGGTTTTTCGACGTTATTTCCCATATTTCCGATTGCTACTGGAATCAAGGTCAATCCGATTGTTGTAATGACAGAACCTGTTACGATTGAAGGAAACAGATTTGCAACCTTAGAAAATACGCCAGCTACAAGAACGACATAAATACCAGAAGCAATCAAGGCACCAAACATAGCACCACTACCGTGACTTTGTCCAATCATAATAAGTGGAGCAACAGACTGAAAGGCCACACCCAGAACAACCGGTAAACCGACACCGAAATATTTATTAAGTTGCAATTGTAAGAGAGTTGCGACCCCACACATAAAGATATCTGTAGAGATAAGGTATGTCAGTTGTTGAGGTGAGTAACCTAGGGCACCTGCAATCATGATTGGTACCAGGATTGAACCTGAGTACATGGCAAGTAAGTGTTGCAAGCCCAATACGGCCGCTTTTGAGTGGTTTTCTTTTTGATTCATTAGATGTCTGCCTCCTTGAAGATAACTCTTCCATTTTCAAAACGCTCTAAACGAGCAAGTGATACTACCTGATGACCTGATTTTTCTAACAGTTCACGACCATCTTGGAAAGATTTTTCAATCACAATCCCGACGGCCTCGACTGTAGCACCAGCTTGTTCGATAATCTGAATCAAACCTTTAGCTGCTTGACCATTAGCCAAGAAATCATCAATAATTAATACTTTATCTCCTGGAGATAAGAACTTCCCTGCAATGGATACGGTACTAGTAACTTGTTTAGTGAAAGAATAAACTTCAGCAGTCAAAATTCCTTCATTCATGGTAATATTTTTTGCCTTCTTAGCAAAAATCATGGGTACATCTAACTGTTCAGCCACATAAAGGGCTGGAGCAATTCCAGATGCTTCAATGGTTACGACTTTGGTAATACCAGCATTTTTAAAATGCTCTGCAAAGGTGCGACCAATCTCGCGCATTAAGGAAAAATCCACTTGGTGAGTCAAGAATGAATCCACCTTAAGAATATTCTCACCTAGAATATTCCCATCTTTTAAAATACGTTCCTCTAGTAATTTCACAATAACCTCCGAAATAAAAAGGGACTCACAAAGCAAGTCCCTCGGAAACATAGAAACAAATAGTACTGCTTCTTTTATCTCTCTTCGACTTACTCATTGTTAGGTATTTACGGTACCTTGTAGAAACGCCACGCCAATTCGCGGCATAAATAAGTAATCATATTTTTAGTGAGCATCTCCATTCCAGATAGAGTTCTTCACAATCACATAATCTACATGTCTAAGATCAGCTACCTTTCGACCTCCAGCATAAGAAATCGAACTTTGTAAATCTTGTTCCATTTCAGTTAGGGTATCTTGTAAATGTCCTTTGGCAGGAAGAAGAATTTTCTTACCTTCGACATTCTTATAGGCACCTTTTTGGTATTCTGAAGCAGAACCATAGTATTCTTTAAATTGTTTACCATCGACTTCGACAGTTTTACCAGGGCTTTCGATATGGCCTGCAAATAAAGAACCAATCATAACCATACTTGCACCGAAGCGGATTGACTTAGCAATATCACCGTGTGTACGAATTCCACCATCAGCAATAATCGGTTTACGCGCAGCTTTCGCACACCAACGTAGTGCCGCCAGCTGCCAACCACCTGTACCAAAACCAGTTTTTACCTTAGTGATACAAACCTTACCTGGACCGATACCAACCTTAGTCGCATCTGCACCAGCATTTTCAAGTTCACGAACAGCCTCTGGAGTTCCAACGTTACCAGCGATGACAAAGGTATCTGGCAATTCTTTCTTGATGTGCTGAATCATTGCAATCACACTGTCTGCATGACCATGTGCGATGTCAATCGTGATGTACTCTGGAGCATCAGCCTTTAATTGACTAACAAAATCATACTCGTAATCTTTAACACCAACAGAGATAGATGCAATCAACCCTTTTTCATGCATACGTTTAACAAAAGGAATGCGTCCTTCTTCATCAAAACGGTGCATGATGTAGAAATAGCCACCCTTGGCAAGCTGTTCAGCAACATCTTCATCCAAAATCGTCTGCATATTAGAAGGGACAACTGGCAACTTAAAGGTATGTTTCCCCAAGGTCACATGTGTATCAGCTTCTGCTCGACTTTGAAGGACACACTTATTTGGGATTAGCTGAATATCTTCATAGTCAAAGATTGGAAATTCGTTTAACATATATCTCTCATTTCTCTTCTTTAGACTTTCCTAAAGTTAGGAATAGCCTTGTCTTTTCCAGACAATTACTCTAACAAGTTTACAATAATGTCCGTTTTTTGTCAATTGTAATGACCGAAAACAAATAATGTTCGTGTTTATAATTCTTGATTTAGATAATAAGTAGACATTCACCCTGTATTTGTCTTACCTTTCAAATTCTTACCTAGATTGTCGATAAAGACTTTTTCAAAGGACTCCATCTTCCTGACAAAATCTTGATAGCTTTCAGCTTGTCCAGGGACTTGGATAGACCATTTCTTCAACAGGGCTCCATAACCTGCTAGCTTACCTATCTCATTATCAACTACCTTTTCCTTGCTCGGAAAAACAAGCCCAGCCTGCTCAGCTTTTAAAATATAAGAATACGAAATCAGCTGGAACAAGTCCTCACGGTTAATTCCTTTTTCAGTAAACTCTAGTTTTTTATATTTAGCATCTAAAACTGTCCTTAGTTCTCTGTTATAAAAATCTGGGAAAACTTTTCGTTTACGATCAGAAAATACCGAAATACCGTCCGTCTTATCCTTATTTCTAGGATGGATGAACTCTTTTGGCAACAAAGTATGAACATACTCTTCCCAAAGCCAGGCAACATCAAAAAGAATACCATGGATTTTTTGCTCTTGATATCCTAAACCATGCTTTTCTCTATTTAGGATCATCAGACAAAGCTCTTGCAATTTTCTGTACTCTCGAAAGTAGGCATGACGAAGAGGTTTGGTTTGATTTAGTCGGATAATCTTAGCACGATCAGCTAGTTTATAAGATGGGGTTACACGAATAATTTCAGAGACATTTTCACGGCTAGTTGAGAGATTTTTAAGAACTCCTCTCCCTATACTTTTCTGATTCTTCATGAATTCAATTGTGTGACGGATCAGTTGCATGAGAGGATTATCATAGGTGAACTCTCTCGTTGTGTAGGCAATATTTCCCGTGAAAGGAAGATTTTTCTTGAGATGATTTCCTACATCAATCACTCCCTTTACATGACTGTTATTATGAGAAAATCTCTGGTATTCCTTATAGAGACCTTTTCTGAGAGTAGCTTGCAAATACTTGGGAAATAGATACATCAAAAGTTGATAGAGTCTATCTTCACGTGATAAAGCAACATCTAAACTAGTCAGATTGATATGAAGAACCTTTTGCAAAAGATAATGTAAAAAATAGTCATTACTTTCGTTTGAAAAACGAGAAGAAATGGTTAATCTCTCCTGGCCGTAGCCAAGAAATCCAATGATATTTCCTGTCTTTATTTCCCGATTGACAGTTTCTACGATTTTTTGATCCTTATCTAAGTCCGGAGAATATTCTAGGTCACTTGGAAAAATAAAGATATTATCTTCTTGAGAAAGATTTTCTAATGTTCTATCTAAAAGAAGTTGGCTTATTTTGGGATATTCTGCAATAAAGTCTTCTTTAATAATCTTATGCTGATTATCAGTGATCCGCATTTTCATTTCCATCGCCTTCATTGTTGTCAGTAACTACCTGATTTTTTTGCTCATTGCTTGTCTTGTCAAAGGCCTTTTTCAAATTTGCTATAGTTTCAACTTCCTCGTAAGAACCTCGTAAATAATCTTCCAAGAGTGGTTTAAGATAATCGGACCAGAGTAACTCATAGTCAAAGTCTACTTCTTCTAGTTTAAGGAAATAACTTGGTCCGATATGATAGTGACTGTTTAGCTCCTGAACTTTCTCAATTTCAGCATTCAAGTTCCTTAGTCGAGTTTTAGCTTCTTCAGCATATTCACCTAGTTTCTCATCTAGGATATAAAGTTGACTTTCAGCAGTAATTTCAACAAAACGGAAACGACGACGCATGGCAAAATCAAAGGTGTCCACCGAACGGTCAATATCATTCATAGTTCCGATAATATAGATATTTTCAGGGATATAGAACTTTTCATCAGTTTCGTGTAGATTGGCATATTGGGTAGAAACACTCCCCTTTTCACCACGATAACCAGGCTCAATTGAGAAAAAGAGTTCCCCAAAAATCTTAGAAATCTCACCACGGTTGATTTCATCGATGATGAAAACGAATTTCTTGTCTGTTTCAACCTCTGTTGGAGAAAGGTAGTCTCTCAGACCAAATCTCTTTCTCAATGTTTCTAGGACAGTTCTTCCACCACTTTTGTAGTATTCTTGCTTATTATAATTTTTATCTTTATACAACTCGTAAACATATTTGCGAGGTATTGACCATCCTGGAACACCACTATCATAATTTACTGACAAATTTTGTCTGCTATTAACAGATAAGTAAGATGTTTTTGTTATATATTCTTTTTCTTCAGCAACATTTATATATTCTAAGTAAGAATCCCAAGCTTGATCAAAATTATCTTGTCCTCCAATCAACTGGGCTTCTTTTGCTTTCTGACAAAAATCTTTAAAAATACCATCCTGTAGCTTAAACTCAATAGCTCCATCCCCATTTGATACTGGTCTTAAACCCTCTACAAAATCCGTATAATCATAGGAAGGGTGAAACTGTACAAATCCGATTTGGTCTTCGTTGCCATCCGTTAATTCTTTGGCAATTTCTTTAGCAAGATAGGTTTTACCTGTACCAGGAGCACCACGGAGGATGAGGTTTTTGGATTGTAGTAGAGTTTGACTCAATGGATGATAAACCTTATATTCTGGAGACATTTTTTCTTCTTTCTTTTCTTTTTCGTCTAAAAATTGTGTTGAATATTCAAATAAGATACTTCCCAACAATGATGGTTCCAGCTTAGGATATTTTTGCAATACGAGTTGACAAATCTCATGATTCTGAAGATAAGGGCCCCCTTGATTCTTTTGAGGAAGTAGCTTGTTCCAGAATTTCTTTTGACTATTAAGATTTACACCTAGGAAAGAGTATCCTTCAGAATAGATACAAAGTAGTTTTGTAACAACTGCAGAACGCCCAATAAATTCATTCTTTGACTTTTTCATGTCAAAGATAGGATTATTGAAATCTAACTTTCTACCAGCTTGGATAATCTCATACATATCCGATTTTAATTTGTTAAATCGGTCTTCTAGTTCTGATTCTGGAATGATTTTATTTGCTTGGTTCTTATAGCTTTTTGTATCCTCATTCCAATAAATACCAAATTTTGAAGAACCTCCTCCACCAATTCCCATAAATAATGATTGGTACTTTCCTGTCTCAAGAGCATAACAAAATGAGTTGTTTTGCGCCCCCTTTCCAATAACATAATCATCAATGGACATGGTTAATAGTTTATCTAGAGGCCACTCATTAAGAAATTCTTCTCTCAATTCTTCATTTTTCAAACTGTATTGTTTTGCAGATTCTCTTAAATTAATTTTATTTTCTTGATACCAATCATAAAAATCTTCTAAACTAACTCTTCTATCATTCATCAATTAGACTCCTTTTACTGATAATGTTTGAATAAAACTATATATTTCATATATAGAATATCATATCCTATAAAAAATGAAAAGAATTTCTAAAGAAAAAGCCCAGCGTTAGGAGCTTCAATATCTCTTAACACTAGACTTCTTTTCAATATTAATAATACTCACCTTGACGATAATCCCATGAGTTAAAGGTGTCTGACAGATGCATCATTATTTTATCGATGTCAAGTCCTTTACGGATCACAACTGGTGCTGGTAAAGTCGAGCGTGCTCCTCCTTGTTCTGGAATAAGCTTGCCGTCTTTATCAACCATAGACACCATCACACCTTGCTCGTAGCGAGTTTCGATTGTTTTGTCTGGCTGGATTGAAGCAACATAGTCGTCTGCTTCGATGACAAGATCCACTGCTCCTTCGATACGTTCTCCGATTCCTTCCACCTTACCACGATTTCCTTTTCCAGATGGGTTGGCAGATGAGGCATAGACCATTTTACCTTCTTCCCAAAGTTTAGCAGCCAACTGTTCACCAGCTTTACCAAACTTGATTACAAAACAGCTAGTTCCACGAACGTCAGTCATGAGTTCTTCACGTCCATCACCGTATGCTTTCAATTTTTCATAAGCTTCTGGTTTCCAAGGAAGAATACAACCGAGGAGAATATCTTCGTCCCAATGTTTTTGGTAGAAGGCTTCAATTTCTGGATTGAGTTGTGCTAAAGCGCTAAGCTCATCCATGCTTCCACAGAGGACTACACCTGGTTTGTTACGGTTACGTTCTTTGGCTTCAAACTTACGCTCAAGTCCAGCCTTGTCGCTAGTCATGATAATGTAACCGACTTTAGTAGGACAAACGATACATCCGCCCTCACCTTTTAAAATGTCGTAGCCTTCTTGTGAAAGTGTTCCGTCCCATTGAATGTGTTTTGTCATAGTTCTATTTCCTTTTCTATATCTATTCTAATCCTGCCAGTAAGCTGGACGTTGTTTTTCATAGGCAGCAATCAAATCTTCATACTGCATGGTAATACCGATATCATCCAAACCATTTAAGAGCTTGTGTTTCCATTCGCTATCAATTTCGAAAGTGAATTCCCCTACTGGTGAAATGATTTTTTGTTGTTCCAAGTCGACCGTCACTTGATCATTTGGTTGTATTTGGGCGAGTTTTTCTCTAACCTCCCTAGGCTGAACAATTGGCAACATGCCATTATTGAGCTCATTATTGTAATGAATATCTCCAAAAGATCCTGCAATTACGACCTTAAAACCATAGTCTGCTAGCGCCCAAGCTGCGTGCTCCCTCGAAGAACCAGCTCCAAAGTTATCTCCCGTGATGAGGATAGTAGCTTTGCGATATTCAGGTCGGTTAAAGACAAAATCAGGATCCTCAGTGTAATTATCGTCCAGATAACGCCAAGCATACATGAGGTATTTACCAAAGCCTTTCTTGTCAATCAACTTCAGAAACTGTTTGGGAAGAATTTGGTCGGTATCGATATTGTCATTCATCAGAGGAACGGTCGTTCCCGTATAAACTGTAAATTTCTCCATATCCTCTCCTTACTGGGCTTCTGGCATTTGCCGTACATCTACGAAACGTCCTGCGATAGCTGCCGCAGCTGCCATAGCTGGGCTACAGAGATGAGTCTTAGCACCAAAGCCTTGTCGATCTTCAAAGTTACGATTGCTAGTTGAGGCACAATGAACACCATCTGGCACCTTGTCAGGATTCATCCCTAGGCACATGGAGCATCCTGGGTCTCTCCACTCGAAGCCGGCATCTAGAAATACCTTGTCCAAACCTAACTTCTCAGCAGCTCGCTTGACTGGTCGAGAACCAGGTACCACGATAGCCGTCAAATTTGGTGCGATCTTCTTCCCTTCTACAAATCGAGCCGCCAGTTGCAAATCACTAAGTCTAGCGTTGGTACAAGAACCAATAAAGACATAACCTAGTTGGATATCTGCCGGTTTTTGACCTGGTTGCAAATCCATGTAATGATAGGCTCGTTCATCATTCATATCCGTAATTTCTGGGAAACTAGAATCAAAGTCAACACCCATAGCGGGATTAGTACCCCAAGTCACCATAGGAGCCAATTTTGAGACATCCAAACGAATAACCTTATCATAAACGGCATCTTCATCACTAACCAGTCTTTTCCAATCAGCTACTGCTACAGCAAAATCCTTGGGAACACACTCTCGCCCCTTCAAATAATCATAAGTCCTCTGATCTGGATTCATAATTCCCATTTTGGAACCAAATTCGATGGACATATTGCAGATAGTCATTCGTTCTTCCATGCTAAGTGCATCAATGGCCTGACCTCGATACTCCACCACGTAGCCAACACCACAAGCAACACCGTATTTGGCAATCAAGGCTAGAATGAAATCTTTGGCATAAACCCCTTTTTGAGGAACTCCTGTGAATTCCACCAACATTTTTTTGGGTTTAACCTGCCAAATGGTTTGGGTTGCAAAGACATGTTCGACCTCACTGGTTCCAATACCGAAGGCAATCGCTCCAAAAGCTCCGTGAGTTGCAGTATGGCTATCCCCACAGACGATGAATTTCCCAGGTTGTGTTCTTCCTGTTTCGGGACCAACCATATGAACAATACCTTGTTTTTCTGAACCGTGGGCAGCATGTTCGATTCCAAACTCTTCAACATTTTCAGCTAACTTATCAATCTGAGCTTTGGAGATTACATCTCGAATATCATATATATTGACCGTCGGGACATTGTGGTCAAAGGTACCAAATGTTAAATCGGGTCGTCTCAATCTACGTCCTGCATCTCGCAATCCTTGAAAAGCTTGCGGACTGGTCACCTCGTGAATATAGTGCTGATCCACATACATGAGTTGAGGCTGTCCTTCTTCTCCTGTAATCACATGGAGGTCCCATAATTTATCAAAAATTGATTTTCCTGCCATTCATTACCTCCAAATAAAATATAAGACTACTAGTGTAGTCACTATTCCTAGGAACCAAACCGTTTTAAAATACCATTTTCTAGTCTTGTGATGAAAGGTAACACCTGCCAACCAAGCACCAAATCCACCAAGAAAGAATGCAAATGATAATAAATATTTTTCAGGGATGCGCCATGCACCTCTTTTTGCTTTAGATTTATCAATACCATAAATCATAAATACCAATAGATTCCAAATCAAAATAGCAAAAGTAATTCCTTGATTTATCTTCATAATCTTTCAATGATGGCTTCCGTCATTTCCTTGGTAGAAGCCTGTCCTCCTATATCTCTCGTTAAAATTCCTGCAGCTAAAGTTTGTTCAACAGCACGTTCGATACGCTCCGCATCCTCATATCGTTCAAAACTATCACGCAACATCATAGCAACTGATAAAATCATAGAAATAGGATTGGCGATTCCTAGGCCTGCTATATCAGGTGCCGAACCGTGAATCGGTTCATAGAGACTCGGACCATCTTCAGAGTGGCTGGCTGATGGCATAACTCCGAGTGTACCAGATAGAACGCTTGATTCATCAGATAAGATATCTCCGAAAAGATTCTCTGTCACGATAACATCGAACTTAGCTGGATTTGTAATCATGAGCATGGCAGCCGAGTCGACTAGCTGATGTTCCAAAGTTACATCCGGAAAATCCTGCGCAACTTCCTCAGCTACTTTCCGCCAGAGTTTTGAGGTCGCTAGAACATTTTGCTTATCGATACTGGTAACTATTTTTCTCCGACTTCTTGCAATTTCAAAAGCCTTGCGAATAATTCGTTCTACTTCCTCATAGCTATAATCGTTGATATCACGCGCTTTTTTCTCTTCAAGAATATGTTCACCAAAGTAAATACCACCTGTCAACTCACGTACTACTACAAAGTCAACACCAGCAATTCGTTCAGGCTTAAGAGGTGATAAGTGATTAAGACTCTCAAATATCTTTACCGGACGAATATTAGCATAGAGATTGAGTTCCTTACGAAGAGCCAGCAAGCCTTGTTCAGGTCGAACTGGAGCATCATCATACTGGGGACTACCGATAGCTGCTAGGAGAATAGCGTCTGCTTCTCTACATGCCTTGAGTGTTTCATCTGGTAAGGGATGACCTGTAGCATCAATACCCGCCCCTCCAAAAGGTCGTCTGTCAATCTCATAGTCAAAACCTGTTTTTTCAGCTAGAGCCTCCAAAACTTCTAAACCAGCTTCCATGATTTCTGGGCCTATACCATCACCTGCTAGGGCAACTATTTTCTTTGTCATAGAATTCTCCTTTAAACACTAGGCATGTCACGGTAGGAAAGATTTGGGCCGATCTCGCCAGTATTCTCTTTTTGAACAAAAGTATTGGCATTGATATAAGCAATAGCTGATGCTTTCAACACATCAAAATCAAGACCTGCTGCGTTAAAGATAGTTTCAGTATCTCTGTTTTCAACAGTGACCAAAACCCTTGCCTGGGCATCAATCCCATCAGTTACCGCATCAATCGTATAGGATACCAAGCGAACAGATTGATTAAAGAACTTATCGATAGCGTTAAAGATAGCCTCAACAGAACCTTGTCCAGTCGCATTAAAGTCGACTTTCTCACCATACAAATTAGCCAATCTGACAGTCGCTTCAATTTCATTTTCCGCATGAGTTTGGAGTTGTAGATCATCGAAGTGGAAGCCTTCTGGATTTTCAACCATGGTGCCAGCTACCAGAGCTCGAATATCAGCATCTGTGATTTCTTGCTTCTTATCTGCCAAAGCCTTGAACTTAGTAAAGAGTGGCTTGATATCTTCGTCTGTAAAGTCTAGAGCCAAATCTCTTAGTTTCTCAACAAAAGCATGGCGACCAGACAATTTACCGAGTGGAAGACTATTACTCTTGGCACCAACCAATTCAGGTGTAATGATTTCATAAGTGAGAGGATTTTTAAGAACACCATCTTGGTGAATACCTGATTCGTGAGAGAAGGCATTTCCTCCAACAACCGCCTTATTTTTTGGAACTGGAATTCCTGAGAAACGAGAGACCATTTCAGACGTATTAATCGTTTCGTTTAGGACAATACTTGTCTCTGCTTGGTAATAATCTTGGCGAATATTGAGGGCCACCGCTATTTCTTCTAAAGCAGCATTCCCAGCTCTTTCTCCAATACCGTTAATGGTTCCTTCAACACGTCCTGCCCCATTCTTGATAGCAGCAAGGCTATTGGCAACTGCCATTCCAAGGTCATCATGACAGTGAGGCGAATAGATAATCTGACGGTCAGTTTTAACATTGTCAATCAGATACTTGAAGATATTCCCATATTCCTCTGGTGTGGTAAAACCAACCGTGTCAGGAATATTGATATAGGTTGCACCTGCGTCTACCGCTGTTTGAACGACTTGTAAGAGGAAATCCAGCTCAGTTCTAGTCGCATCTTCAGGAGAGAATTCTACCACTTCAAATTTACTCCGTGCATAGGAAACATGCTCTTTAATAGCTTCCAATATTTCCTCTTTGCTTTTATTCAACTTAAATTCACGATGAATAGGACTAGTAGCGATAAAAACATGGATTTGTGGATACTTAGCTTCCTTCAGTGCTTCATAACAAGCATCAATGTCTGATTTAACAGAGCGAGCTAAACCAGTCACCGCTGTTTTCTTCAAGACTTTTGCGATTTCCTGAACTGCAGTAAATGAGTCTGGACTAGCTGCTGGAAAACCAGCTTCAATTGCCGAAATTCCCCATTTTTCCAGTTGTCTTGCAATGGCAATCTTTTCCTTGATCGAAAAATTAACACCTGGTGTCTGCTCACCATCTCGAAGGCTAGTATCTAGAAATTCAACTGTTCTCATAAGATTTCCCCTTTTCTAAATTCGGTTTTAAAAAAACATCTCGCTCGGAGTTCCAAGCGAGATGTTGATTTACTCCCGCTTGGTAAGCCAAACAGGACTAATGCTTTTGCACTAGCCCGAGTACCTCAACAACAAAGCAAATTGATTAAACTTAGCTGTTTTCATGTTTGACTTTCTCCTTCGTTTGATATCTTGTTTAGTATTTTAGCATAGGAAAAAACACATGTCAAGAAAAAATCCAATATTTTCTGAAAATTTCTTCAGTAAAGAATATTTTGCCAATTGAAAGTATTTGAAAAATCAAGTAAATCTAATTACTTTTTCAAGGTCAAGTTCCAACTTTTTTCGATCAATTCAAACACCTCTTCATCTGCTAAACTGTCAGCAAGTGGCACACTTATCCAGTAGCGCTTGTTCATATGAAAGGCTGGATAAATCCCTTTTTTTACCAACAAATCAGATACTTGATCATGTTTGAGATTGACTGCTTCCACTAGTCCTTCTCTGCCATTTTCAAGCTTATCCCAAGAGATTCTCATCAAAACAGCATACCACTTTTGATTGTCTTCATGGCGCAAAACAGCTGTATCAGGGGATTTCTCCCATAGATATTCCAATTGATTTCCATACTTTTCTTGAACAACTGCCATAATTCTCTTAGTCTGTGGACAGAGAAATCCCTGCACGTCAAAACAGGCCTTTCGAATGTCATAAAGAACTTCTAAACAAGCCTCTCGAACAGTTCCAACAAAAGTACCTCTCATACTGGCCATATGAACTTGAGGATAAAGATCGCCAGTTTCTTGGTCATAAACTTGAAAACTTAAGTCTCCATCCTCAACTGTAACTATCATGAGAAAATCTCCGTGCAAGATAGTCGAACTATGGTTCCATACGCCTTGATTTTCTTCAAATCCATACTCTTTAGCCTTTTTACTATTAAACTGATAAGCTTTAAAAATTTCAAACATAAGCGAAAACTGCTACCAAAAGCTAGCAGTTCCTTTCTATTTTTTAAAAGACGACCTTAGTTCCATGTAATTGTGTCACACCCAGTCGGTCAATAAAGGTTTGACGGTTGTCCATGTCAATCCCTCCACCAGGTAAAATTTCAATTTTTCCTGCAGCGTGTTCTAGAATTCTATGATAATGAGCAAAACGTTTCTCTAGAGAATCGCCAGATAGGCCAGCACGAGTCAAGATGCGTGTCACTCCAGCTTGGCTGAGCCAATCAATGGCTTCTAACTGATCTTGTTCGCTCAATTCATCAAATGCCATATGGAAAACAATTTCCATACCTTTAGATGCAGCAATCAATTTTTCAAGATTGACTTTGTCCAACTTCTTATCAGCAGTCAATGCACCAAAGACAACGCCTTGGCTTCCTGCTTGAGCAGTTAGAGCGATGTCCTCAAGCATGATGGTAATTTCTAAATCATTGTAGACAAAATCACCACCACGTGGTCGAATCATAGTCATAATGGTCGTATCGTAGTCGGCAGCCAGTTCCACAGCTGCCTTGGTCACTCCGTAACTTGGAGTTGTTCCACCAACTGCTAGATTGTCACAAAGCTCGATGCGGCGAGCTCCTGCCTGCATAGCTTTTTCAAGCAAGGTTACATTTTCAGCACAAAATTCGTAAATCATTTGATTCTCCTTGAAGATTACTTTAAATTTATTATATCATATTATTTTGAATATGTTTTTATTTTTATCAAGGGAAATCGTTACTTATTAAAACTATTATTTATCAGGAATCACCTTGAAAAGATAGTAGGTGATAAAGATGGTTAAACATCCCAGACCGATTTTGACTGGTAAAAGAGGAGCAAAATAAATGGAAATTCCCATCAAGATATAAATCGATACAATAATTTTTTTCTTACGTTCACGCGCAATAGACTTGGTCTCACGAAAGTCCGCTACGTAAGTCTGATAAAGTTTGGTATGATAGAGCCAATCTTCAAAACGCTTGGAACTTCTCGAAAAACAAGCAATAGACAACAAGAGAAAGGGTGTTGTTGGCAACAAGGGCAAGACAACTCCAACAATAGCCAGAGCTAATGACAGAAATCCAATAATCAGATAAATAATACGCATAACTTCTCCTAGTTTAAAATAATCAACTACTAGTTTCCCACAAAGTAAGGAATTTTGTCAAGCCTTTACTAAAAAGAGCCTGAAATTTACTTTCAGGACTCATTTTTTTATTTGATTTTTTCTTCTTCGTAATCACCATTGCTACAAACGATTTGCTTACCGCCACCACGGACTTTTTTCTCCATGAGGAAGTTACCACATTTTGGACAATCTCGTCCAACAGGTTTATCCCAAGAAGTGAATTCACACTCTGGATAGCGATTGCAACCATAAAAGATACGATTACGCTTGGTTTTTCTTTCAATGATTTGTCCTTGATGACAGCTTGGACACTCAACACCAATCTCTTTCACGATAGCCTGTGTATGACGGCAATCTGGGAAATTGCTACAAGCATAAAACTTACCAAAACGACCAAGTTTAATGACCATCGGACTACCACACTCTTCACAATCAAATCCTGCTGGCTCATCCTTGATCTGGATTTTTTCCATCTCCTCTTCGGCTTTGGCAACCTCTTTAGAGAAGGGTTTGTAAAATTCATCAATGACTCGTTGCCATTGTTCTTTACCGACTTCGACATCATCAAGTTTTCTTTCCATTTCAGCTGTAAAGGTCACATTGACAATATCAGGGAAGTACTCAACAATCAGTTTGTTAACAATTTCTCCCAATTCAGTCGGTTCAAAACGCTTGGCTGCCAAACGCACATAATAGCGCTTTTGAATAGTTTCAATGGTTGGTGCATAAGTTGATGGACGTCCAACTCCATTTTCTTCCAAAGTCTTAATTAGTGTTGCTTCCGAATAACGTGCTGGGGGTTGAGTAAAGTGTTGCTCAGGTTTGCTATTGACCTGTTTGACAACATCACCAACTGCCATGTCCGGCAACATCTTATTCTTATCTGAGTCATTGTAAATGGCCAAGTAACCATCAAATTTAACCTGACTGCCATTTGCTGCAAATTGAACTCCATTTTGAGAGAGCTTAACAGCCATGGTATCAAAGATGGCACCAGTCATCTGACTCGCTACAAAACGGTTCCAGATAAGGGTATAGAGTTTGAGTTGGTCTTTATCTAAGTATTTAGCAATTTTTTCTGGCGTGTTAAAGACACTTGATGGGCGAATAGCCTCATGGGCATCTTGGGCACCAGTAGCATTTTTGACCTTGCTACCATGCTTAGAATACTTACTACCAAAACGTTCATTGATGTAGCTTGCAGCTTCATTTTGTGCAACTGGACTGATACGCGTCGAGTCTGTACGCATATAGGTGATCAAACCTTGGACGCCCGTACCAATGTTAATCCCTTCATAGAGTTGCTGGGCAACCATCATGGTCTTTCGAGTACGGAAATTGATCTTGTTAGCTGCATCCATCTGCATAGTTGAGGTAGTATAAGGTAGTGGAGCGTTACGCTTGCGCTCTTTTTTATCTACCTGATCCACTGTAAAGTCTTTGCTAGACAGATGAGACAAGACTTCTTTGACCTCTTCATTGGTAGCCAATTTCATTTTCTTGCCATTCATTCCATAGAAGGATGCTTGGAATTGCTTAGTCCCCTTTTTGAAGACTCCATCAATCGTCCAATATTCTTCTGGTTGAAAGGCATTGATTTCATTTTCACGGTCAATGATTAGCTTAAGGGCAACAGATTGCACGCGCCCTGCTGATAAGCCCTTCTTAACCTTTTTCCATAAAATTGGTGAAATAGAATAACCTACCAAGCGGTCCAAGACACGACGGGCTTGTTGGGCATCCACCAAATCCATATCAATTTTACGAGGTTCTTTAAAGGCATTTTTTACCGCATCTTTTGTAATCTCGTTGAAAACAACACGGTTAGCATCATTCTCATCTAGATTCAGAATATGGGCCAAATGCCAAGAAATAGCTTCTCCTTCACGGTCCGGGTCACTCGCGAGGAAGACTTTATTGGCTTTTTTTGCTTCTTTTTTCAAGTCATTGATCAGAGGACCTTTTCCGCGAATATTGATATATTGGGGCTCGTAGTTATTCTCAAAGTCGACCGACATACTGGATTTTTTCAAATCACGGATATGACCGACGCTTGCTAAAACTTTATAGTTTCTACCCAAATATTTTTCAATCGTTTTAGCCTTTGCAGGCGACTCCACGATTACTAGATTTTTTTTAACTGTTGATTTTTTCTTCTTTGTTGCCGTAGCCACAGTATCACACCTTTTCAAAGTAATAAACTTTATAAAGTGTAAACCATTTTTAGAGACCTGTCAAGACTTAACTACTATATATAGAAGAAAAGTTTGATTATTGAAATCTTATAGACTTCTAAAATTCAAATTCTGCCAAGACATCTTGACCACTTGTAACCAGCTTTGCCCCCTCTTGGACCAAATGATGACAACCATCTGAACGTCCATCTAGAATACTACCTGGAATGGCAAAGACATCTCTTCCTTCTTCCATAGCTCGTTCACATGTAATCAAACTTCCTGAACGCATCTTAGCTTCTGCAACAATTACACCCCTACATAACCCTGCTATAATCCGATTTCTTGCTGGAAAATGATATTTCAAAGGTTCTTCACCAGGCCCATATTCACTGAGGAGTAAGTGATATTGACCGATGTAGTCCTGCAAACGTTTATTCGATCTAGGATAGTAGACATCTAAACCAGTACCAATGACAGCAATAGTTTTTCCACCACTTTGAAGAATAGACATATGAGCTGCCGTATCAATTCCCCTAGCAAGACCACTGACAATGACTAGTTCATTCTCCAATTCTTGAACAACCTTACGGACTGATTTTGTACCTGACTGACTACAAGTGCGACTTCCAACAACCGCAATTTTGGGCAACTTTAATAAGTTTATATCCCCCTTATAGAAAAGCAGAACTGGTGCGTCGTAGATTTCACAAAGGGCAAAAGGGTAGACATCATCTAAAATGGAGAATGACGGAAATTTCTCAAAATCTCTCTTTAAACGCTCCATACTCTCAAGGCTTAGTTTGTGGTATCGTTCCATAAAGAGAATGGGATTACGACATTCAGAGGCCTCAGCAATAGTCTCTAAGCTTAACTCTTGATCATAAATTTCTCCGAATTGAAGAACTTTCAATACCTGCTGATTACTTAAACCTGCTTGCTTCAACTTATAGATCTCAAAATTATCAATTTTTATCTTCATCATCGACTCCTTGTTTATCTCTCTAGTTATTTATTCGTAAATAAAAGAAAAAACTTCCTAACAAAAATATTTTGTTTAGGAAGTTAATCATTCATCGAATTATTAATAGTCTGGACGAAGAACACCAGTTACTGTCGCTTTAGTTGCTTCATAGTCAGCATCTATAACAACCTTGATGATGCGTTTAGCATCTTCTTCTGGAGCTGGAACTAAAGGCAAACGAGTTGGCCCAGCTTCAAATCCCATATAATTCAGCACAGCTTTAACAGGAGCTGGACTTGGATATGAGAAGAGAGCATTGACTTTAGGAATAAATTGTCTCTGAATTGCAGCTGCTTTTTTAATATCACTGTTAGCGATAGCTGTGAACATCTCATACATTTCATCACCATTTGTATGCGATGCGACAGAGATAACTCCATCAGCACCCAAGTTCATCGCATGGAAGGCATCTCCATCCTCACCCGTATAAATCAAGAATTCCTCTGGTTTATGCTCGATCAAATAAGCCATATTAGCAAGGCTGGTACATTCTTTGACACCGATAATATTTGGATGTTCCGCCAAACGAAGCATGGTCTCAGGAGTTAATTCTACCACTACACGACCTGGGATATTATAGAGGATAATTGGCAAATCAGATGCATCGGCAATAGCTTTAAAGTGCTGGTACATCCCTTCTTGAGACGGTTTATTGTAGTAAGGAACAATGGCAAGTCCTGCTGCAAAGCCACCAAACTCTGCTACTTCTTTAACGAACTCAATCGAGTCACGTGTGTCATTTGTACCGATACCAGCAATCAAAGGAACACGCCCCTGAACCACCTTTTGAACCGCTGCAAAAAGCTCCAGTTCCTCATCGTGGGTAAGAGTTGGACTTTCAGCAGTAGTTCCCGCTAATAGAATTCCATCTGTATGATGGGCCAATAAGTGCTCAATCAAGTCTGGAATTGCATCAAAATTTATAGAGCCATCTGCATGAAAGGGAGTTATAAAAGCTGTGATGATTTTGCATTCTTTTAAATCTTGATAGGACATATAAACACCTTTCTCTATATAAGAAA
Organism: Streptococcus infantis; assembly: GCF_047463615.1. GTDB lineage: Bacteria > Bacillota > Bacilli > Lactobacillales > Streptococcaceae > Streptococcus > Streptococcus infantis_X. The sequence continues at coordinate 362,731 of NZ_JASHDO010000001.1, forward strand.
GAGGCTGGGGCATACTTGCCTTTGCCTCCTGTTCTGTAAGTAAAACAAGTAGATTCGCTAGATAGCGAAGGAGAAATCATACTCTTCGAGTTACTGATTTCTGTTTTGCTCCCTATTTCAATTCAAATTTTAATTCAGCTGTTGGGCGTACTAGACCACGTTCGTGAAGAGTTTCTGCGATTTGAACTGAATTCCAAGCTGCACCTTTAAGAAGATTATCAGATACTACCCACATGTGGATACCTTTTTCAGCATCCAAGTCCTTACGAATACGACCTACAAAGGTATCGCGTGAACCAACTGCATTGATAGCTTGTGGATAGATTTGATTAGCTACATCATCCTCCAAAACTGCGCCTGGGAAAGCAGCAATAGCAGCTTTGACTTCTTCAATTGGAGCAACCTCTTTTGTTTCAATATAAACTGATTCTGAGTGAGCTGACAAGACTGGAATACGCACGCAAGTTGCTGAAACAGCGATACTATCGTCTTCCATGATTTTCTTAGTTTCCTTAGTCATCTTCATCTCTTCATAAGTGTAATCATTGTCTGTGAAAAGATCGATTTGTGGAAGAGCATTGAAGGCAATTGGATAATGCTTATTATCACCACCTGAGGGCAGAATATCAGCTTGCAAATCACGTGGATTTACACCATCATTCAAAACTTCACGAAGTTCACGTTGCGTTTCAAGGATAGCACCCATGCCCGCACCTGAAACAGCTTGGTAAGTTGAAACGATGATACGATCCAAGCCCCATTTTTGACGAACTGGTTCAAGAGCCACCATCATTTGGATTGTTGAACAGTTAGGGCAGGCAATGATTCCGTTATGGGCATCAAGGGCATGAGCATTGACTTCAGGAACAACCAATGGTACATCTGGATTTTGACGGAAATAAGAAGTATTGTCAACTACCACTGCACCTGCTTTAACTGCATATGGTGCATACTTAGCTGATGTCGAACCACCTGCTGAAAAGAGAGCAATGTCAACTCCTTCAAAAGCTGTTTCAGTCGTTTCCTCAATCGTAATATCTTGATCTTTAAATTTCAAAGTCTTACCTGCTGAACGTGCAGAAGCAAGTAAACGGATTTTTTCGATTGGAAGTATTGATTCTTCCAACATTTTTATCATCTGAGCACCGACAGCACCTGTCGCGCCGACTACAGCAACTGTATATCCCATAAGTAACCTCTTTCGGAATTTTCTAAAAATTTCTATAATAGAAACATTATACTACTTTTTCATAAAAATGAAAAGTCTTTTCTATATCAATTTTCTGAATGAATAAGAAAAAGGCTCGCTAATTCTAGCGAATCCTTTTTCAATAATCTTATTTATTAATATCTTTGCTTGTAAGGCTTATTAAAGGCCTCTAAGACATCTGATGGAGTTTCTGCATAAGATTTCATCTCTTTGAAATCTCCCTTTACGATAATCCGTTCTGTTGCGTTATAGTCCACACAGGTTACCAAAGTAATCTCATTAATACCCTCACGATCTTCTATTTCATCAACACGATCAGGTGTAACGTGTTTGACTTCACGAATAACGTAGGTATAAACCTTTTCCTTGTCAGTCAGATAGATTTTCATGCCTTCTTTGGCATTGACCAAAGGTGAGAAGAGCATCTGACTTGCATTTTCAGCGGTAAAAATATGGTGACTAGCTAGAGAATAATTTCCCTCTCCCATTTTTTGATTTGGTTTCATGGTTCCTGCTCCATAGAACAAGTTAACATTATCCAAACCTTTAAAGATAGGTAGGTTAATCTCTACTTCAGGAATGGCAATTCCTCCAATAACAGGAAGTTGTTGGGCATCCCACTGGGCAGATAAAACCGCTTCGGATGAGATAGCCTTTACAGAATCGAAATCAAAATTTCCTTCTATTTCCAAGTTTTCTTCAAGCTTTTCCTTTGTTACTTGGCTCACTTGATACTTATTGGTATTCCAAACCATAAAGATATCACGAATTTTCGAGTTAAAGATCAGAGCAATTGATAGCACGATTAAGAATCCTGCTAGGATATTAATGAGTAGATTCTTACGTTTATTTTTTTTACTTACATTCTTTTTTTGAGACATTATGCTTCACTTTCTGTTTCTTTTTCTGTCCCAACTTCTTCTTTCTCCGCAGCTGCAACACTTGTAAAGGTCACAATCTTGGCATTCTCGTCTAGACGCATGACTTTCACTCCCATGGTTGAGCGTCCAGTTTGAGAAATATTGGCGACATTAGTCCGAATCATCACACCGGTATCTGTAATGATCATCAAATCTTCATCTCCTTTAACAGTTAGAAGACCCGCAAGTGGACCATTTTTATCAGTCACATTGGCTGTTTTCATTCCTTTACCAGCACGGCCCTTAGTTGGATATTCGGTGGCAACTGTACGTTTCCCATATCCTTTTTCGGTGATGATAAGAACCTCATCTTGGTCGGTAATCACTCTAGCACCAACTACTGTGTCACCTTCACGGAGATTTACTCCCTTAACACCTGTAGCGCTTCGACTCATGTCACGGACTGAAGACTGGTTGAATCGAACTGCATATCCTAATTTAGTACCAATGATGATATCTGTGTCTTTCTCAGTTAGTAAGACATTAATCAATTCGTCCTCATCCTTCAGATTCAAGGCTTTCAGACCATTTTGTCGGATATTGGCAAATTCTTTAACACTGGTTCTCTTAACAATACCAGCTCGTGTCGTAAAGAAGAGATAGGCATCATCACTGCGTTCAGATTCGACATTGATAATGGTTTGAATGCTTTCACCTTCGTCTAGTTTCAGAAGATTGACAACTGGCAAACCCTTAGCAGTGCGACCATATTCTGGAATTTCATATCCCTTAAGACGATAGACACGTCCTTTATTGGTAAAGAAGAGCAAATGATCATGAGTGCTGGTCGAAACCAACTCACGGACAAAGTCATCATCCTTGACTCCAGTTCCTTGAACGCCACGTCCACCTCGTTTTTGAGCTGTGAACTCGTCTTGGTCCAAACGTTTGATGTAGCCTTTGTTTGATAGAGTGATGAGAACATCAGATTCTTCAATCAAGTCTTCATCTTCAAGTGTCAAAACTTCTCCGACCATCAATTCAGTACGACGTTTATCACCAAATTTGCGCTTCACTTCATCAAGTTCTTCTTTGATAATTTGCGAAACACGCTCTGGCTTAGCAAGAATATCTGCCAAGTCAGCAATCAAGGCAATGAGTTCATCATACTCTGACTGAATCTTATCACGTTCCAAACCTGTCAAACGGCGAAGACGCATATCAAGAATTGCCAAGCTCTGACGTTCAGATAACTTGAACTTGCTCATCAATTCTGCTTGGGCTTCTGCATCAGTTTCGCTTGCACGAATAATGCGAATAACTTCATCAATATGATCCAGAGCAATCAGCAAACCTTCCAAGATATGGGCGCGTGCCTCAGCTTTCTCTTTGTCAAATTGAGTACGACGAGTCACCACTTCTTTTTGGTGCTCAATATAAGCATCCAAGATTTGGCGAAGAGATAAGATCTTTGGAACACCATTCTGGATAGCCAGCATGTTAAATCCAAAGCTAGTTTGCATCTGAGTCATCTTGAACAAATTATTCAAAATAACATTCGCAGATGCATCACGCTTCACTTCAATTACGAAGCGAACTCCCTCACGGTTAGATTCGTCACGAACGGCTGTAATACCTTCAATACGTTTTTCTTGAACTAAACGCACAATATGCTCATGGACTTTAGTCTTGTTGACCATATATGGGAATTCAGTAACAACGATACGTTCGCGACCTGTTTTTGTTTCCTCGATTTCAGTACGAGAACGAAGAATAATCGAACCCTTACCTGTTTCATAAGCCTTATGAATACCTGATTTCCCCATAACAAGGGCACCAGTTGGGAAGTCTGGACCAGGTAGGACTTCCATCAAATCTTTGGTGGTAACTTCTGGATTATCCATAACCAACTTAACAGCATCAATGGTTTCACCCAAATTATGAGGTGGAATATTGGTCGCCATACCAACAGCAATCCCTGTAGCTCCATTGACCAAAAGATTTGGGAAACGAGCTGGGAGAACCACAGGTTCACGTTCATTGGCATCATAGTTATCTACAAAATCAACCGTGTTTTTATTGATGTCACGAAGCATCTCAAGAGCAATCTTACTCATTCGTGCTTCAGTATAACGCTGGGCAGCGGCTCCATCACCGTCCATAGAACCAAAGTTTCCATGACCGTCTACAAGCATGTAACGGTAGCTCCACCATTGAGCCATACGAACCATAGCTTCATAGATAGATGAGTCCCCGTGTGGGTGGTATTTACCCATGACATCCCCTGTAATACGGGCAGATTTCTTATGGGGTTTGTCAGGTGTCACACCCAATTCGTTCATACCGTAAAGAATACGACGATGAACTGGTTTCAATCCATCTCGAACATCAGGAAGGGCCCGCGATACGATAACACTCATGGCGTAGTCGATAAAGCTGGTCTTCATCTCCTTTGTCAGATTGACATTCACTAAATTTTTATCTTGCATTAACAAATGCCTCATTTCACTATTAGTAACTAGATATATTATACCATAGTTTGCCTTAGATTTCAGGCTTCCAATCCGACTAAAACGTTTACATGTCTAAGTGGAGGTTATATCCGTGACAAAGCTATTTAAAAGTGATAGAATGTAATCAAATAGGCGAAGCCCTTAAAAAAATAAAGGAGATGTTTAGACAAATGACACTAACTAAACAACACAAAAAAGTTATCCTTGTCGGCGACGGTGCCGTAGGTTCTTCTTACGCTTTTGCACTTGTTAACCAAGGTATTGCACAAGAACTTGGTATCATTGAAATTCCTCAATTGTTTGAAAAAGCTGTTGGTGATGCAGAAGACCTTAGCCACGCGCTTGCCTTCACTTCACCTAAGAAGATTTATGCAGCTTCTTACGATGACTGTGCAGATGCGGATCTTGTAGTTATCACTGCAGGTGCTCCACAAAAACCAGGTGAAACTCGTCTTGACCTTGTTGGTAAAAACCTTGCAATCAACAAATCTATCGTCGAACAAGTTGTAGCGTCAGGTTTCGATGGCATCTTCCTTGTAGCAGCTAACCCAGTTGACATTTTAACTTACTCAACTTGGAAATTCTCAGGTTTCCCTAAAGAACGCGTTATCGGTTCAGGTACTTCACTTGACTCAGCTCGTTTCCGTCAAGCACTTGCTGAAACTATCGGTGTTGATGCTCGTTCAGTCCATGCCTACATCATGGGTGAACACGGTGACTCAGAGTTTGCTGTTTGGTCACACGCTAACGTAGCAGGTGTTAAATTGGAACAATGGTTGCAAGCTAACCGTGACTTGAATGAAGCTGACCTTGTTGAACTCTTCATCTCAGTTCGTGACGCAGCTTACTCAATCATCAACAAAAAAGGTGCTACTTACTATGGTATCGCTGTTGCCCTAGCTCGTATTACAAAAGCAATCCTTGATGATGAAAATGCAGTTCTTCCACTTTCAGTATTCCAAGAAGGTCAATACGGAGTTGAAAACGTCTTTATCGGTCAACCAGCTATCGTTGGTGCACATGGTATTGTTCGTCCAGTTAACATCCCATTGAACGACGCTGAAACTCAAAAAATGCAGGCATCTGCTCGTGAATTGCAAGAAATTATTGACGAAGCATGGAAAAATCCAGAATTCCAAGCAGCTTCTAAAAACTAATTTAATTTAATATTAAAAAAGAAATGTCTAGACAAATCAATCTAGACATTTTTTTGATAATGACTTTAATCCATTTGAGCAAAAGCCGCTTCAGCGTCTGCATTACTAATCGCTCCAAGCTGAATTTTTCCAATTTTCCCTTGTGAGTCAATCAAAATTTCTGTTGGAATACTTCGAATTTGATAGGCTTGGAATGTTGCACCTTCTGTATCATACAAGACTGGAATATCTTTATAACCTTGTTCCTGATACCATTTTGGGAATTGATCAACAGTTTTTTCACCTTGAAGCCCTGGCGCAATCACCGATAAAATTTCGAAATCACGGTCAGTCTTAGCAGCAAGCTCCATCAATTCTGGCATACTTTTACGGCAAGGCCCACACCAAGATGCCCAGAATTTGAGATAAACTTTTTTACCTTTGTAATCAGACAATTTTACTTCTTTTCCATCCATAGATTGCAAAGTAAAATCTGGTGCTTCTTTTCCGACTGCAACTTGTTGTAAGCTGGGTTGTTGTTGATTTTGACTTTGTTTGCTTTCCTCTTGCCCACAAGCAGTCAAAAGAAAGAGTGATAAACAACTAAGTCCAAGACATATAATTTTTTTCATCTTTAACTCCTTTTATCCAAATATTCCTGATAGTACATTTAATTGCCCAAATATCAATAGTATTCCCATAAGAATAATGAGCAGACCTCCAATTTTCTTAAGCAAGAGAATATGAGGTTTTATTTTACTAAAATAAGGCATGACAAAACCAGACGCCAAAGCTAATAGTAAAAATGGAAGAGCCATTCCCATAGTGTAGACTAAGGTTAATAAAGCACCTTGAAGGGCTCCATTGCCTCCTGAAGCTGCAAGAGCTAGCACTGAGCTTAAGACTGGACCGATACATGGCGTCCAACCAAAGCTAAAGGTGATACCAAGAAGAAAAGCTGATAGATAGTGACCAGATTGACTCTGCTTGAAGTTAAGCGTCTTTTGTACTTCTAGCTTGCGCAAATGGAGGACCTCCATCTGATGTAAACCGAGGATTATAATGATAGTGCCCATGACATAGCGGAACCAGTCAGCATAGAGTAAATGACCAAGAAAGCCCGCTCCAAATCCCAGAATAAAGAAGATGACCGATATCCCTCCAATAAAGCAAAGGGTCCGTATCAAGCCTGACCAGGCTACATCTCTCCCCAAAAAACGAAAGGTCCTTGATCTCTCTTGATTATCTAAAAGTATACCCGCATAGACAGGTAATAAGGGAAAAATGCAGGGAGAAAAGAACGATAAAACTCCCGCTAAAAAAACGGAGATAAAAAATAAACTACTTTCCAATTAATGACCTTCTTTCAAAATTTTCACTTTATATTTTACTACAAATAACATTATAAGTCTTAACTTTGCTACGCTATTATTTTATAGAAAACAAAAAGGAGCTTAGCTCCTTAAAAATCTTATTAATACGTTCCTTTTTCACCTTGGCTTGTCAAAATTACAGGGCCATCCTTGGTAATAACAAACTGATGCTCGTATTGACATGATAGACCACCATCGATGGTTTTATGAGCCCAACCTGTTTTCATATCAGTATCGATTTCCCAATCACCTGTATTGATCATAGGTTCAATTGTCAAAACCATACCTTCACGAAGGCGAAGGCCACGACCTGCGACACCGTAGTTTGGAACCATTGGTTCTTCATGCATAGTTGGACCAACACCGTGGCCAACAAGATCACGGACAACACCGTATCCACGACTCTCAGCATATTCCTGAATCGCCGCACCAATATCACCGATACGATTTCCTACAACTGCCTGTTCAATACCTTTATACATAGCTTCCTTGGTAACATCCATCAAGTTTTTCACTTTCTCAGATGGAGTACCTATAGCATAAGCCCAACAAGAATCAGCTAAGCCACCAGTAAAGCTTTGAGTATATTTTTTCATCTGCTCAACATTGTTAAAGTTGAGTTTAGAAACATTGAGGTCTGACTTGGCAATAGGTCCACCTAGAACCATATCAACCTTGAGAAGATCACCCTCTTTGAGAATATAATGACGAGGGAAGGCGTGGGCTACTTCGTCATTGAGCGAACAGCAGGTTGCATATGGATAATCCATGATGGCTCCGTCCACACCGATTTGTAGAGGAAGATAATTTTCCTCTTTACAACGTCGGCGAACATACTCTTCTACTTCCCACATATCTACACCTGGCTTGATGATATCACGCAAGCCAATGTGAATGCTTGCAAGAAAATCACCGGCCTTATCCATTGCTTCAATTTCTCTTGCTGATTTTAATGTAATCATGTTTACTCCTAGATTCTAATTAATTTTTACAGTTACATTTGCTTTTGATACAATCTGATGATTGAGGTAAATATCATAATCAATGATAGCAGAGCGTCTGGTGTGGTGAATAATTCTAGCTTGAATCCGTAAAATGTCATCAATCTGAACAGCTTGCAAAAAATAAATCAACATCTGTTCAATGATCAGGTTACGCCCGCTATTAACGACTAAATCTTGGGTCATATGAGTCAAGATTTCTGAAAGAACTCCATTGGCTAGGACACCATTTTTTTCTAACATGAAGGGTTCAACTGTAATGACCACTTCATCATGGTGATAGGACAACTTCTGCCCAATCTGTTCTGAAAAGGTTGGTAGAGCTGAAACTTGAGAACGACTCATCTTTTCCATGACGTCACGCCTAGTAATGACACCTAGCAAGGTCTGGTTACTGCGCACAACTGGAACCATCTCAAAATCTTCAGCAATCATTCTCTGACTAACGTTCGCGATATTCGTCGCTAGTCCAGTCATATAAACAGTTCGAGTCATGACCTTGTCAATGGTCGTACCTGGTGATTTATCACCTGCATCTCGCATGGTTACTACACCAACGACAACCTGATGCTGATTAATAACAGGAAAACGGCTACTTCTATTTTTGCGAACCAGGTCTAAATAGTCTTTAACTGTGTCTGTTTCCTGTAAATAACCATATTCATGACTAGTACGATAGATTTTTTCGACTGTCAGAATATCTGTCTTAATCTGGACATTTGACAAGGCTCGGTTAATCATGGTCGCAATCGTGAATGTGTCGTGTTTACTACGTAAAACTGGGATATTTTTCTTATTGGCTGATTCTAAAACATCTTCGTGAACTTCAAATCCACCTGTGACTAGAACTGCATTTTCATTTTCAAGTGCCAATAATTGGATTCGTGTTCTGTCTCCAACAATGAGTAGTCCACCATCGTGAAGATAGGATAGAATATTCTTTTCAGTCATGGCACCGATGGAAAATTTGCTAAATTCTCTATCTAATCCATCCTGACCTGCCAAAACTTCTGATCCTGTGACTTCTGCAATCTCTGCAAAGGTTAATTTTTCAATTGCTACTTTTTTAGATTTTACCCGAACTGTTCCACTACGTGGTCTGGTTTCAACTAAACCTCTGTTCTCAGCCTCTTTAATAGCCCGATAAGCAGTACCATCACTTACTCCGAGTCGATTTGAAATACTGCGAACACTAACGCGTTTTCCTACTGGTAATTCTTCTAAATAAGCTAAAATTTCTTGATGTTTACTCATTCAGATCTCCTTTAGTATAGCGGAATTCTAGATAATCTCGCATCTTTCGGGTATAGCGATCACTGCCTTTAAAGCGACGATAAAGACTAAAACCTGACTTTTGCGCTACCTTCTGACTAGCACCATTTTCCAAATGCGTTACGATTGATAATTGCTTTAAGCCAAATTGATCCATTGACAGTTCACATAACTTAGTTACCGCTTCTGTCATATATCCCTTAGACCAATACTCTTTCTTTAAAAAATAGCCAATTTCCGCTTCCTTCTTAATCTCATCAAGTTTCTCAAACTTGATGGAACCAATCATCTTCTCATCCTTCTTATCGCAGATCGCCCAGATTCCCAAAGGTGACTTCATAAAATAGTTGGCAAGGGCATATTGACTTTCCTCAATGCTGGCTTGCGTAGGAAAAATAAATTGTAGATTCTCCGGATCAGATGCTAGAGCATGAAATTCAGCAGCGTCGGCAAAAAAGAAGGGACGGAAATATAACCGTTCCGTCTCATAGAAAGAAAACATTGCTAATTTTGTCCAGATATTCATATTAATCCTCTAAGATTAGTCTTCGATTAGTTCAATATCTGCTCCGAGGTTTCGTAATTTCTCGATAATATTTGAGTAGCCTCGAAGGATAAATTCAACATTGGTAATTTCAGTTCTTCCTTCAGCCATCAAACCAGCAATCACCAGTGCTGCACCTGCACGTAGGTCTGTCGCCTTGACATTTGCACCGTGTAAAGGATTGCCTCCTTTATAAATGATGTGATCGTTTGTTGTGGAGATATCTGCATTCATTTTTGCCAATTCGAAAACATGGTTGACACGTTTTTCATAAATAGTGTCAATCAATGTTCCACGCCCCTCTGCTTTTAATAGCAAAGGTGTAATTGGTTGTTGAAGGTCAGTGGCAAAACCTGGATATGGCGCTGTCTTAATGTTGATAGCCTTTAAGTTAGATTGTTCTTCAACAAAAATACTATCTTCAGACACAGTCATACGAACACCCATTTCATCCAATTTGGCAATGAAACCTTCCAAGTGCTCGTACAAGACATTATTGATACGAATTCCTTGACCAACAGCTGCAGCCATGGAAATATAAGTACCTGCTTCAATACGATCGGGAATAACTTGATGGCGAGTTCCATGAAGGCTCTCAACACCATCAATGATAATCATGTCAGTACCTGCACCACGGATACGAGCTCCCATATTGTTTAATAGAGTAGCTACATCTATAATTTCAGGCTCACGGGCAGCATTCTCAATGACTGTACGACCCTTGGCTTTGACAGCTGCTAACATGGTATTAATAGTTGCACCCACACTGACTGTATCCATGTAAATGTTTGCACCATGTAGCATTGACCCCTGAGCAGAGAGATTCATGTTATCTCCCTCATAGCTTGTCTTAGCTCCCATTGCTTCAAAAGCTTTTAAGTGTAGGTCGATTGGACGTGGACCTAAGTCACACCCTCCTGGTAACCCTACAGTTGCTTCACCAAATCGCCCCAAAAGGCTACCGTAAAAGTAATAGGAAGCTCGAAGACTGTTAATTTTACCATAAGGCATCGGTTTATTCTGAACACCACGAGGGTCAATCTCTAAAACATCATCATAGCGTTTGACACTAGCTCCCATGATTTCCATAATTTCAATAAGACTCGCCACATCAGAGATGTCTGGAACACAATCCAGGATCACCACATCATCAGCTAAAATAATGGCGGGTATCAAGGCAACGACACTATTTTTAGCACCGCTAATCGTGATTTCCCCTTTTAATGGTCTTCCACCGTTAATGACAATTTTTTTCATGTTATACTCTTTCACTATTTATTATGAAGGTCTCACCCTACATTATACCATATTTGATTCATAATAGCTATTCCTTTAAAAGAAATAAGTCAACACTCGTCTTTAGATAGGCTTAAAAAACTTAGAAACAAATTCGCATTTCTATCGGATTTTAAAAATCGGTACCAAAACAAAAAAATAGGCTCTCCGAAAACTCGGAAAGCCTTATTTAATGCTACTTCTAGCTTCCTCGCCTTTTCATTTCAAGGCTCGGGATAAAAAGGTTCACTGGACCTTTTTATTTTGCGATTGGGTAAACAGAAACTTGTTTTTTATCGCGACCTTTACGTTCAAAGCGTACTACGCCCTCAACTTTAGCGAACAAAGTATCGTCTCCACCACGTCCAACGTTTACACCAGGATAGATGTGTGTACCACGTTGACGGTAAAGGATAGATCCACCAGTTACAGTTTGTCCGTCAGCTGCTTTAGCTCCAAGACGTTTCGCTTGTGAATCACGTCCGTTTGATGTAGAACCTCCACCTTTTTTGTGGGCGAAAAGTTGCATGTTAGTAAGAGTCATTTTTAACATAATGTTTTCCTCCGTGTTAGTTTTCTGTGATAACTCTGGTTTGGACGAACTCAGAAGAGTCCTCCGATAAGTTTGCCATTCCTAAGAAAAATGATTCAAAGAACAACTGAGTCATTTCTCTTTGATGTGAAGGGATATCTTTAGGGATTTCCACCATTAGATAACCGTCTTCATCTTCGTTTAATTGTAAGATTGGTTCATAGCCTGCAAATTTCTCAATTGAATTGACAAAGTTAGTGGCAAGCGTAGAAACCGATGCACACACGACGTCAAAGCCGTTTTCGCCAATTTTGGCGTGTCCAGTAATCTCCGCACTCCTCAGCTCGCCATCTTCGGCTCTCTCAAAGACTGCTTGTATCATGTGTTCTCCTTAAAATTAAGCGTTGATTGCGTTGATGACAACTTTAGTATATGGTTGACGGTGACCTTGTTTACGGTGGCTACCTTTTTTAGGTTTGTACTTGTAAGTAACAACTTTCTTTTGTTTTCCTTGTTTTTCAACAGTTCCAACTACAGTAGCTCCAGCAACAAGTGGAGTTCCGACAACAGTGTTTTCACCACCAACAAGAACAACTTCGTTAAAAGTAACTTCTTGACCAGCTTCAACGTTCAATTTTTCAACGTAAACTGCTTGACCAACTTCAACTTTAACTTGTTTTCCGCCAGTTTTGATAATTGCGTATGTGCTCATTATGCACCTCCTATGATTTTTGGGGGTTTCCCCGTATTTTTTGTGAAGACTCGCCTAGCATCGTGGGACGAACCACTTAAACTTGATAAATCAAGCAACGATGTTCGTGCGGTTGCACAGGACTGTGCATAGTCAACTCTACAAGTATAGCACGATTCCTATTTTTTGACAAGCATTTATCATCAAAATTAAGCTTTTTCTCCGACTTTTTTCCTCCAAGATGCAAAAAGCATGCTTAGATAAAAAATACTCATCATGAGTGGAATCCCTAAAATTGTCTTCTCTTCATAAAAAATACTCAGATAAGCTGAGACAACAACTCCTAGAACAAAACTCGATAACAAACTTACAAAGATTAGACCTTCTCGCAAAAAAGGAGTATGTTTGGTTCGAACATAGTCCCCGAAAGCCAGCATAGTTCGTTTAATATTGCCCGTCATAAAAGCATTATTATAGGCAATACCCGAAACTTCACCGAAGGCTGTTGTCACAAGTCCCATACAAAATGCAAGCGGCGGAACTATAAAGTGATTATCGACTGTTAAAGGTACAAATCCGATAATCAAGGATAAAACTCCCAAAGGAACAAGGGATAGAATTGGTTTTTTTACAATTTTCAATTTTTCCTTGTAAATAGTTAGGAGAAATACTCCCAACATGAAGGACAAAAGGGTCAATATTTTCACTTCAGCATCTGCTACATTGTGTTGAACGATTCCAACTGATAAAAAAACCACATTTCCAGTTTGACCTGCGACTAGGGTATTCCCTCTTTCGATAAAAGTATAAGCATCTACATATCCTGCACAGAAAGTCAAAAAAAGCGCCAATCTTTTTGAATGACGAGAAATTTTTCTCATTGGTAATAATCTCATACTACACTCCTAATTCTACTAAAACTATTGTACCATTTTCTCTTAATTTTTCGAAGTGTCAAATAAAAGATTTGTCTCCCTTTGGCTAGTTTAGCCTATCTGTGATATAATGAAAGCAGTCATTACTTGTAGAAAAGGAGATTTCATGCTAAAACTTGGTATTATCGGTACTGGTGCAATCAGTCACCACTTTATAGAAGCTGCTCATACTAGTCAGGAATTCCAGTTAGTGGCTGTTTATTCAAGAAAGCTCACGACTGCTCAGCAATTTACTAGTCCTTATCAAAATGTTAGTCTATTTGATAATTTAGAGGATTTCTTCCAGTCTGAATTTGATGTTGTCTATATCGCAAGTCCAAATTCTCTACACTTTACTCAAGCTAAGGTCTCTTTATCTGCTGGCAAGCATGTTATCCTTGAAAAACCAGCTGTGACTCAACCCCAAGAATGGCAAGAGTTAATTCAAATAGCTCAGGAGCATCACCGTTTTATCTTTGAAGCAGCAAGAAACTATCACGAAGATGCTTTTGCTACAATTAAAGACTTTCTTGCAGATAAGCAAGTTTTAGGGGCAGATTTTAATTATGCCAAGTATTCTTCCAAGATGCCAGACCTACTTGTTGGAAACACTCCAAATGTATTTTCAGACCGTTTTGCTGGTGGGGCTCTTATGGACTTGGGTATTTATCCTATCTACGCTGCAGTTCGCTTGTTTGGTAAGGCACTTGATGCGTCCTATCAAGCTCAACAACTTGACAACACCATTGATTTAAATGGAGATGGTATCTTATCTTATCCCGGTTATCAAGTCCATATCAAGGCTGGTAAAAATATTACTTCTAATCTTCCTTGCGAAATATATACAACAGATGGAACCTTGACGCTCAACACTATTGAACATGTCCGCTCAGCTATTTTCACAGATCATCAAGGTAATGAAACACATCTACCTATTCACCAGGCACCTCATACCATGACTGAGGAGGTCGCTGCTTTTGCTAACATGATCAAGCAGTCAAACCCAGAACTTTACCAAGCTTGGTTAGAGGATACGTCACACGTCCATAACCTAATTTACACTTTGCGCCAGACTGCTGGCATTAGATTTGAGGCAGAAAAATGAAAACCAAACTACCTACAGAATGGCTAGAGCTAACCGAAAAACTCGGCTTTCAAGAATTCACACCTATTCAAACTCAGCTTTTTGATCCGATTTTAGACGGTCAAACCCTCCTTGGCGTCAGTCCAACAGGAACTGGTAAGACCCTTGCTTATCTCCTACCAAGTCTTCTTCGTCTACAAAAGAAAAAAGCGCAACAACTATTGATTTTAGCACCAAATACTGAACTGGCTGGTCAGATTTTTGAGGTAACTAAAACCTGGGGTGAAGCTATTGGCTTGACTTCTCAGCTCTTCCTGTCAGGTTCGAGTCAGAAACGCCAAATCGAACGACTGAAAAAAGGACCAGAAATTCTAATTGGAACTCCTGGTCGTATCTTTGAACTGATTAAATTGAAGAAGATCAAGATGATGAATGTGGAGACTATTATACTTGATGAGTTTGACCAGTTGCTAGATGATTCTCAAATCCACTTTGTAGAAAAGATTACCCACTACGCACCTCGTGACCATCAACTTATTTACATGAGTGCCACTACCAAGTTTGACCAAGATAAGATTGCGCCTAACACGCGCACCATCGATCTCTCTGATCAAAAGTTGGACAACATTCAACACTTCTACATGCAAGTAGACCAACGTCATCGAGTAGATATGCTTAGAAAACTGGCACATGTCGAGGACTTCCGCGGACTGGTATTCTTCAATAGCTTGTCAGACCTTGGAAGTGCCGAGGAAAAATTGCAGTATCGTGATGTTTTAGCTGTTTCATTAGCTAGCGATGTCAACGTCAAATTTAGAAAAGTTATCTTAGAAAAATTCAAAGATAATCAGCTAACACTACTTCTTGCGACAGACCTTCTAGCTCGTGGTATCGACATTTATAGCCTGGAATGTGTGCTCAACTTTGACGTCCCTAGAGATATTGAAACCTATACTCACCGTGCTGGACGTACAGGTCGTATGGGTAAAGAGGGATATGTTATTACCCTCGTTACACATCCAGAAGATCTTAAAAAACTTAAGAAATTTGCAAGTGTACGTGAAATTGTCTTGAAAAATCAAGAACTCTATATCAAATGAGAGTGGGACAGAAATCGGTAATTCGTTAGAATTCGATTTCGTCGTCCCACCTCCGCACAGTTGAGTAGGGCTGTAAAAGATGATGAAATCAGCGTAGTAGAGCCCACTCAACCACTGCGTCTTGCTCGACAATCCAAAGACAATTGAGAGGCTAGGACTTTTTGTCCCAGCCTCTTTTTTTACCCCCAGGTAATTTCTAAGCGATAGTTTGCAAATGGATTTCCTTCTTTGTTTTGTAGTTGATAGGCTAGTTCAATTTTTTGTTGTTCAACTTGATAATGGCTTGTTTGGATGATAAACTCCTGTATCCCCATTGGTGTAGGAATATAGGCAAAACTATCAGCTTCCTTCAGAAAACGCATGATGGTCTTAGGGTTGGAAAATCGAGACATCACCAACTCTGTATCATTAAACTTGAGCACCACTTTTTCCTTCTCCTCATTGTAAAAAAGGAGATAGGAAAAATCACCTTTCTCACGTAACTCAACGTCATAAAGTTGGTCGATCACTTCCAATTGTTCATCAAATTGGATGGTATTTCTCATTCGAATCTTCACTTCAAGTCCTCTTTCTACACTCTTATCCTACTATTTTACCAAAAACTGTAGCTTTTTGCTATAATGGTTTTATGAATGAAAAAGTATTTCGTGACCCTGTTCACAATTATATCCATGTTGATAATCAGATTATCTATGACTTAATCAATACCAAAGAATTTCAACGCTTGCGTCGTATCAAGCAGCTCGGAACATCCAGCTATACCTTTCATGGTGGAGAACATAGTCGTTTCTCTCACTGTCTGGGAGTTTACGAGATTGCACGTCGCATCACCGAGATTTTTGAGGAAAAGTATCCTAAAGAATGGGATCCTTCGGAGTCCCTTCTAACCATGACTGCAGCCCTTCTTCATGACTTAGGACATGGTGCCTACTCGCATACCTTTGAAAATCTCTTTGATACCGATCATGAGGCGATTACGCAGGAAATTATCCAAAGCCCCGAAACAGAGATTCACCAGGTTCTTTTACAGGTAGCTCCAGATTTCCCCAAAAAGGTAGCTAGTGTTATAGACCATACTTATCCAAATAAGCAGGTGGTCCAACTGATTTCGAGTCAAATCGATGCAGATCGTATGGACTATCTCTTACGTGACTCCTATTTTACAGGGGCTTCTTATGGGGAATTTGACCTAACACGTATCTTACGAGTTATTCGCCCTATCGAGAACGGAATTGCCTTTCAACGAAACGGGATGCATGCCATCGAAGACTATGTTCTTAGTCGCTATCAAATGTATATGCAGGTTTATTTCCATCCAGCAACACGTGCTATGGAAGTTCTTCTTCAAAATCTTTTGAAACGCGCTAAAGAACTTTATCCAGATAACAAAGAATTCTTTGCTCGAACTTCTCCTCATCTACTTCCATTTTTCGAAAAAAATGTGACCTTAGCTGACTATCTGGCTCTGGATGATGGTGTGATGAATACCTACTTCCAGCTCTGGATGACCAGTCCTGACAAGATTCTCGCAGACTTATCGCAACGCTTTGTCAATCGCAAGGTCTTTAAATCAATCACCTTTTCACAAGAAGATCAAGAACAGCTTGCATCTATGAGAAAATTAGTAGAAGACATCGGCTTTGATCCTGACTATTACACAGCTATTCATAAGAACTTTGACCTTCCTTATGATATCTATCGTCCTGAATCTGAAAATCCACGGACTCAGATTGAGATTATACAAAAAAATGGAGAACTAGCAGAACTCTCTAGCCTGTCTCCTATCGTTCAATCCCTTGCTGGTAGTCGCCACGGAGATAATCGCTTTTATTTTCCGAAAGAAATGTTAGACCAAAACAGCATCTTCGCAAGCATTACCCAGCAATTTTTACACTTGATTGAGAACGATCATTTTACACCAAATAAAAGCTAAAAGAGGAAATTTATGAGTATTAAACTAATCGCTGTCGATATCGACGGAACCCTTGTCAACAGTAAGAAGGAAATCACTCCTGAAGTATTTGCCGCTATTCAAGATGCCAAAAAAGCTGGTGTCAAAGTTATGATTGCAACTGGACGTCCTATCGCTGGCGTTGCCAAACTTCTAGATGACTTGAAATTAAGAGATGAAGGTGACTATGTAGTGACCTTCAACGGTGCCCTTGTTCAAGAAACTGCTACAGGACATGAAATTATCAGCGAATCCTTGACTTATGAAGATTATCTAGATATGGAATTTCTCAGTCGCAAGCTCGGTGTCCATATGCACGCTATTACCAAGGACGGCATCTATACTGCTAATCGCAATATCGGAAAATATACCGTTCACGAATCAACCCTTGTCAGCATGCCAATCTTCTATCGTACACCTGAAGAAATGTCTGATAAGGAAATCGTCAAATGTATGTTTATCGATGAGCCTGAAATTCTGGATGCCGCTATTGAAAATATTCCTGCAGAATTTTATGAGCGCTACTCCATCAACAAATCTGCTCCTTTCTACCTTGAGCTCCTTAAAAAGAATGTAGACAAGGGGTCAGCTATTACTCACTTGGCTGAGAAACTAGGATTGACCAAAGATGAAACCATGGCTATCGGAGACGAAGAAAATGACCGTGCCATGCTCGAAGTCGTAGGTAACCCAGTTGTTATGGAAAACGGAAACCCAGAACTCAAAAAAATCGCCAAATACATCACCAAATCTAATGACGAATCTGGCGTTGCTCATGCCATTCGAACTTGGGTGTTGTAGAAGAAATGGATACATGAAAACCGCTCAGCAGAGCGGTTTCAGATTGAAGTCAAAAAGATTTCAGTTTTTATAAATCTTAATTATTAATCCCTTCAAATTTATAATTAAATGCGAAAAACGAACAAAGTAGAATTCTGATTAACAGAAAACTATTTTTGTTCGCTTTTTTTATTTAAGCTCGGACTTTTGTCCCAGACTCATTTTTATTTTATAATTTATAATTTATTTCCGACATTGATTCGGTTAATAGCACGTTGTAATGCAATCTTAGCACGACGCTCTTGGTCAATCAAGTGTTTGTCTTGTGCTTCTTCGATTTCACGTTCTGCACGAAGTTTGGCACGTTCTGCACGGCTAATATCGATATCACGAGCACGCTCAGCTGAGTCTGCAATAATGGTAATGACATCATTAGCAATCTCAATGATTCCTCCGTTTACTGCTATCCAGTTGACATGAGAATCATCATCAAGACGTTTGACTTTAACTTCATCAACTGCTAATACCGCAATCATATTTTGATGTCGTGGCAAGATCCCCATCTCACCATCCAGAGTTCGAACCGATACAAAGCTGGCATGGTGATCATAGACGAGGCCATCTGGTGTCACGATCTGGACAGTTAACTGAGCCATAGATCACCTCTTAAAATCCCATTTTTTCAGCCTTAGCGATAACATCTTCGATTGAACCTACTCCACGGAAGGCATCTTCTGGGAGATGATCGTGTTTTCCATCAAGAATTTCCTTAAATCCACGAACTGTTTCCGCTACTGGAACATAAGAACCTGGTTGACCAGTAAATTGTTCCGCAACGTTGAAGTTTTGTGAAAGGAAGAACTGGATACGACGAGCACGTGCAACCAAGGTCTTTTCTTCGTCAGAAAGTTCATCCATACCAAGGATGGCAATGATATCTTGCAACTCATGGTAACGTTGAAGCACACGTTTCACTTCTGCAGCTACTGCATAGTGCTCTTCTCCAACAATTTCAGGTGCCAAGGCACGTGAGCTTGAAGCAAGTGGGTCAACGGCTGGGTAAATCCCCAATTGAACCAATTTACGCTCCAAGTTTGTTGTTGAATCCAAGTGAGCAAAAGCTGTTGCTGGCGCTGGGTCAGTATAGTCATCCGCTGGCACGTAGATAGCCTGGATAGAGGTTACAGACCCCTTCTTAGTTGAGGTGATACGTTCTTGCAATTGACCCATTTCTGTTGCGAGGGTTGGCTGATAACCAACGGCTGAAGGCATACGCCCCAAAAGGGCAGATACTTCTGAACCAGCCTGTGTGAAACGGAAAATATTGTCGATGAAAAGAAGAACGTCTTGACCTTCTACATCACGGAAGTATTCAGCGATTGTCAAACCAGTAAGGGCAACACGCATACGTGCTCCTGGTGGCTCATTCATCTGACCAAATACCATGGCTGTTTTTTCGATAACACCTGATTCTTTCATTTCCCAGTAGAGGTCGTTCCCTTCACGAGTACGTTCCCCAACACCAGTAAATACTGAGATCCCACCGTGTTCTTGGGCAATGTTGTGAATCAATTCTTGGATCAATACAGTCTTACCAACTCCGGCACCACCGAAGAGTCCGACCTTACCACCTTTAAGGTAAGGGGCAAGAAGGTCGATAACCTTGATCCCTGTTTCTAGAATTTCTGAAGAGGTAGACAATTCATCAAAAGTTGGTGCTTTTTTATGAATTGGCTGACGCTCTGCATCTTCACCAAAAGGAGCTTCCAAGTCAATGGTATCTCCCAAAACGTTGAAGACACGTCCTAGAGTTTCTTTCCCAACTGGTACTGAGATTGGACGACCTGTGTCCAATACTTCCAAACCACGGGTCAAGCCATCAGTTGATTCCATAGCGATGGTACGAACCATGCCATCTCCCAACTCCAAGGCTACTTCAAGGACGATTTTTGTTTTTCTTTCGTCATTTTTGTAGACGACAAGTGCATTATTAATCTCTGGTAGTTTCTCACCTGCTGCAAACATGACGTCTACAACGGGACCGATAACCTGAGCAATTTTACCTGAACTCATCTACTTCTCCTATTCTGTATAAGATACTGTCGGTTCCTAGAATGACTAGGTCCTAAGTTCATTTATTCTGGGCAGGCTTACTTTATTCTAAAGCACTAGCTCCTGCTACGATTTCTGTAATTTCTTGTGTAATCGCCGCCTGTCTGGCACGGTTATACTGAATTGTCAAATCATTGATAACTTTCTTAGCATTATCTGTCGCTGTCTGCATAGCTGTCATCCCAGCAGCATTTTCAGCTGTCTTGGCATCAATAATAGCACCGTAAATCATACTTTCTGCAAACTGAGGCAATAGTTGATCCAAGATTTCTTCACGACTTGTCTCAAGCTCAAATGTCAAGCTGTAGTTATCATCTGCTTCATTTGGGTCCAAGTCGACAATTGGAAGCATCTGCTCAACACGCATTTGACTTGTCAGTGTATTCACATGGTGGTTGTAGCAAACATAGAGCTCATCGAAAAGTTCATTTTGATACATTTCAATGGTTTTTGAAATAATCTTGCGCACTTCATCGAAACTCGGTTGATTTGCAAGACCACGCAATTCATAAATTGGCTGAATTCCACGTGCTTTGAAGAAGTCTGCCCCCATACCACCAATACAGATAACTTCAAAATCATCACCTGAAGGATGGTATTCCTTCTGAATTTCCATGACTGCCTTCAAGATTGAAGAGTTATAGCCACCAACTAGACCACGGTCTGATGTAATGACGATATAACCAGTTTTCTTGACTGGTCGGCTAATCAACATCGGATTTGTTGATCCACCTGCTCCATCCCCATGAAGGATATCTGTAAGGAGTTTACGGACTTTTTGAGCATAAATTTGGAAGTTTCGAGCAGCTTCTTCAGAACGACCTAACTTAGCTGCAGATACCATCTGCATAGCGTTAGTAATTTGACTAGTATTTTTTGTTGAGGCGATTTTTGTTTTAATATCATTTAGAGATACTGCCATCTGACACCTCTATTCTTATTGGAAGCTGGATTGATTGAGAAACTCGGTAATCGCAGCATCCAAGACTGCTTCTTCTGGCAAGTCTTTTGTTTCACGAATGGTTTCCAAAATCTCAGGATGTTGCGCATCAAAGAAGTCATGGAATTCGGCTTCAAAGCGGACAATATCATCTACTGAAATAGTATCCAAGAAACCATGTGTCAGAGCATAAAGAATGGTTACTTGTTTCTCAACAGGTAATGGCTTATGAACTGGTTGTTTCAATACTTCAACAGTACGACGACCACGGTTCAATTTAGCCTGAGTAGCCGCATCCAAGTCAGAACCAAATTTAGTGAAGGCTTCCAACTCACGGTATGAAGCAAGGTCGATACGGAGTGTACCAGCAACTTTCTTCATTGCCTTAATCTGTGCAGAACCACCAACACGAGATACGGAAGAACCCGCATCAATAGCTGGACGGATACCTGCATTAAAGAGACTATCACTTAGGAAGATTTGCCCATCTGTAATAGAGATTACGTTTGTAGCGATATAGGCTGAGATATCTCCGGCTTGTGTCTCGATAAACGGAAGGGCTGTGATAGATCCTCCACCCAATTCATCCGAAACTTTAGCTGAACGTTCAAGTAGACGGCTATGAAGGTAGAAGACATCCCCTGGGAAAGCTTCACGACCTGGAGGACGGCGAAGCAAGAGAGACAGTTCACGATAAGCTACCGCTTGTTTTGATAAATCATCATAAACGATCAACACATGCTTACCTTGGTACATAAATTCTTCCGCCATGGCAACCCCAGCATAAGGAGCTAGGAAGAGCAATGGAGATGGTTGTGAAGCAGAAGCTGTCACAACAATTGTGTAATCCAAGGCACCGTACTGACGAAGTGTTTCCACTTGTGTACGAACTGTTGATTCTTTTTGTCCAATCGCTACATAGATACAGATCATATCTTGACCTTTTTGGTTCAAGATAGCGTCAATTGCGATAGTAGTTTTCCCTGTTTGACGGTCCCCAATAATCAACTCACGTTGACCACGACCGATTGGAACAAGGGCGTCAATAGCTTTCAAACCTGTTTGCAATGGTTCTGAGACAGACTTACGCTGCATAACACCAGGAGCTGGTGCTTCAACTGGACGAGTCTTGTCTGTATTGATTGGACCCAAACCGTCTACAGGACGACCAAGGGGATCGACAACACGTCCAATCAAGCTATCACCAACTGGAACTTCCATGATTTTCCCTGTACGACGAATGGTATCGCCTTCACGGATATCTGTAAAGTCCCCAAGGATGATAATACCGACATCTGTTGATTCTAAGTTTTGCGCCATACCATAAGAGCCATTTTCAAAAATCAATAGCTCACCACTCATGGCATTTTCAAGCCCATGAGCACGCGCAATCCCGTCACCAATATAGGTTACAACACCTGTTTCAGTCACATCAAAATTGGGTTTGAAATTTTCAATTTGTTGCTTAATTAAAGCGCTGATTTCTTGTGCGTTAATTGCCAAAAGAACACCACTTTCTATTTCAAATTTTCCTTAACAACTTTAAGTTGTTGTTTAATACTCACATCAATTGTCTTGTGATTGGCAAAAATAACAAAACCACCGATTAAACTATCGTCAATTTTTTCCTTAATGCTACGAACTTTTAGAGACATCTTTTTCTCGATTAGAGGAATTAGTCGTTCTTTCTGTTCACCAGTCAAAGGATGTGCAGACAAAATAGTCACTTCAAAACGATTGGTTTCTTTTTCAAGACGATTCAAGCAATCTACAATCACATCATAAAACAGGTTTGATCTGTGATTGTAAAGTAGAACCTCGATAAAGTTTTGTACTAAAGGTGACACAGAGTCCTGGAAAAAACGAACCGTTTTTTCTTTATCCGACTCATCTACTGCCACCTGAGCTAAAAAAGAAGGTAAGCCTGTTTCTTCAGCTACTTGCTTGATTTGAGACAAGTCTGAAAAAATAGAGTCTTCTTCTCCTTTTTCAATCACTAATTGGACAAAAGGCATGCTGTATTTTTCAATTACCTTTAGAGTCTTTTTGTCCATTAAGCTTCTCCTAGCTGATCGATATACTGATCAATGAGTTCTTTATGGGCCTGACTGTCAAGGTTTTGGGAGATAATTTTTCCAGCTAGACTGATTGTCAAGTCTGCCACATCTCCCTTAACACTTTGTAAAGCTTCAGCTTTATTTTGAGCAATTTCTTGGTTGGCTTTTTCTTTTAAGCGCCCTGCTTCAAGTTTAGCTTCGGCCAAAATATCAGCTTTACTTTTCTCAGCTGTTTCCTTTGCATTCTCGATAATCGTTTTAGCTTCGGTACGGCTACCTGCTAACTCAGCTTCGCGTTTGCTAGCAAGTTCCTCTGCCTTTTTACGGGCTTCCTCGGCACCATCAATATCTGAAGAAATCTTTTCAGCGCGTTCATCTAATACACTGGTAATATTTCCCCAAGCATATTTCTTCACTAAAAAGATCAATAAAAGGAAGGAACCAGCGATCAGAATAAAGTCACCAATAATGGTACTAATAGTTAAATCCATCTTCTAATCCTCCTCTACTTACTCTTCCCCTTCATTTATTTTTTTACCAATGTACATAGATGACAACATGGTAAATACATAAGCTTGAATACATGAAATGAAAATCGAAAATGCTGTCCATAACATGTTTGCAATAAAGGCAAAAGGATACCAATACAAGGCATGTTGTGACAAGGCCAATAGCAATCCTGCTAAAACCTCACCGGCAAAGATATTTCCGTAAATCCGAATCGCCAAAGAGGCAAAATTGGTGAACTCTTCTAAAATGTTCATCGGAGTCATAAAGCCAGGTGTAACAAATGCTCTCAAATATTCTTTAACGCCTCTACGACGAACTCCTTCCACATGAGCGATCAAAGTGATCAATAATGAGAGGGATAAATCGTATCCAAGGTTGGCTGTTGGAGAAGTCCACAAGTTATAACCGTTTGTTGTTTGTACTTTTGCCATTAAACCAATATTATTGGCAACCAAGATAAACAAGAATAGAGAAAATAGGAACAAGGAATAGTCCTTGATGTATGAATCTCCAATGTTTGGTTTTGCAAAACTAACCACAAAGTCATAAATCATCTCAAGAGCATTTTGTTTGCCCTTGGGACGGATGGTCATTTTTCGACTTGCCCAATAGACAAAGGCAAAAACCATCAAAACAGTTACAAGAGACATGGCAAGCAGGGTCAAATCAAAGGATATTGGTCCAATATTAACGGTTGGATTCAAACTTTCTTCCATGGTTTGACACCTCCATTTCTAAATAGAGTTGTCTATTTAATGACAAATGCCATCGCTAGGGTTACAAAGAAGGTACCTTCTACAAAGGCAACACCAAGAATTAAAAGGCTGCGTAATTGGTCAATAATTTCAGGTTGACGAGCGGCAGACTTGAAGAGATTACTCATAATCAATCCTTCAGCAATAGATACACCCATACAGGCAAGACAAAGTCCGAAAAATGTTAAATTCATGACGAATTCTCCTTTTTTAAATTAAATTTACATCCCTAGTTTAGTCCTAAAATTTGCTTTTGTCAACTTTTTACTAGTAATGAAAGCGTTTCGAATCATTTATTTCTAATTTTACGATTTTTAAGACAATTATATAGAAAATATTATTGTCTTTTCCTACCACTTTCACTGCCTTTCCTTGTTTTCTGAAAACAAAAAACCGAGTTTTACAACTCGGATTTGTCAGTTCTTATCTGAAATAAATTGAGTAATGATTTTGACAAGCTGGATTAAATGCAGCATTACAAAATGGACATGTGCCCGTCTCTGTATACTCCTCATACGTTAGTGTTTTCCCACAGGATCCACATAAGATAGGTCTATCCTCTTTCAGATTTAAAGGATAGGGAGAAAATACGTGCGACTCCAGTTCATTATGACACTGATAACAGGCATAGTATTTTTTACACTCATAGCACTGAAGTGCTACGATATCCTTATCACTATGGTAATGAACACATCTGCTTTCATGATCTACTAGTAAGCCCTGAGCTTGAACCATTCTTTTTCCTTATCTAGGCACGAACTGTGACGCTTGTTCCATCTTCTTTGTAAAGATTGATGAGACCTTCTTTCAGGGCACGTACCATGTCACCAGCTTCTACTGGTTGAGGAACCTTGATAGTCAAAAGTTCCATTGGATTTGGTGCGCGATCGATTTTATTTCCTTTAGCATCGTGAAGGTCTTCAATATATGTCTCAAAATGACGGAAACCTGGACCGTAGAACTCAACTTGGTCGCCTTCGTTGATAACATTACGTTGACGAATAGTTGCTGTTTGGGTTGCAGCATCATAAGCTACTACTTCAGCAACAAACTTGTATTCTGGAATCTTACGACGAGCACCAAACAGTTGCTCATTTTCAGATGGTGTTCCGTAGTAGAAACCTGTAGCCAACTCACGTTGGGCAACCTTCCACATTTCATCAATCAAGTCTTGCTTAATAGCTTCAAACTTTTCAGGGCTTTCAAGGTAGGCATCAACAGCTGCCTTGTAGCAGTTTGTTACTGTTGAAACGTAGTGGATAGACTTCATACGGCCCTCAATCTTAAGACTGTCTACACCATTTTCAATCATATCTGGGATATGGTCAATCATAGACATATCAACCGCAGACATAGAGAATTCTTCAGGAATTTCTCCCTTGAGACTCTTACGTTCCTTACCGAAGGGCATATCGTAAAGGTCATATTTCCAACGGCAAGATTGTGAACATCCACCACGGTTGGCATCACGCATACTCATATGGTTAGAAAGAGTACAACGACCAGAGTATGAGATACACATAGCTCCATGGACGAAGGCTTCAATCTCAACATCTGTACGTTTTCGAATCTCTGCCAATTCTTCCATAGAAACCTCACGCGCCAAAACGACACGAGTCAAGCCAAGTTCTTTCCAGAATTCTAGGGTTTCGTAGTTAGTCGCACTAGCCTGGGTTGAAAGGTGGATTTCAAGTCCTGGCGCTTCTGTTGCTGCAATCATGATCAAGGCTGGATCTGATACGATAACTGCTGCAATCCCAATATCACGTAATTTACGGAACCATTCGCCGGCCCCTTCTTCGTTTCCTTCGTGCATGACCATATTAGCAGCCACATATACCTTAGCTCCATACTTAGCCGCGAACTGTACTCCTTCTTCCATTTGTTCGAAAGTAAAGTTCCCTGCACGGCTACGAAGACCATAGGCCTGACCACCGATAAAAACAGCATCTGCTCCATATTGAACAGCTACTTTTAGTTTTTCTAGTGTTCCTGCAGGTGATAAAACCTCAGGACGTTTCAAAGTTTTTGTCATGTTTTCTCCTATTTGTAATATAAAAGTTTGACACTAATCTTTACCATTTTATAGCAAAAAGGTTCTAAAATCAAGTTTTGATTGATTGTTTAGACAATTTTAATTTTCTTGAAAAACTAAGCTCAGCGAACTGTTTCTATTTGCCAAGCACTCCAACCTTTAAAACGAATGGCCCCCTTTTGATCCGTTTTGTAAATCGAATTCCCAAATTCTTGGTTGTTCTCCCCATTTTTTTCTTTGAATTTTTTCTTCTTGTCAACAGAAATGACAGTGATTTTAGGCTGGAAGATTTCGAAGACTTCGACATCAGTCTTTTTCTTCGATGCTTGTTGATGAGTTAGCACTACATCTGCTTGGAGTTTTGGATAAGACTTGGTTAAGAGCTTCTCCTCTATATTTCCAGTGATTAGAAAGGTTTGGTTTAGTAGCTTTCCATACATTGCTATTGAGGCTTTACTATCACTGTTTTGATTTTCGATTACTTCTAAACTACTCCCAAAAATAAATAACTGCTCTCCTGTTTTAATAGGACGTACTTTCAAGTTACTTTCATTTAATTTATCCATAAATTCTCTTTTAGATAGAGTTTCTTCAGTTACTAGAATCTCTCCAAGATTGAAGGCTTTACTAATTTCTAGTAGATGGTCTAGCTGCTTAGGTTCACTATCCGTTAAAACAAGCTGATCAATCTTTGCCACTCCTCGACTTTTCAGATAGGGAATTAAACTCCGTTTGGCAACACTCGAGGTGACTTTCTCCTGCCAAGCTTCTTTTTTCTCAACTGCTAACTTTTCACCGACATCCAGTAATATTGTCTTTCCTGTCATGTCTCTTAGGAAAATGCTACGTCCCTGCTCCATGTCTAGAACTGTGATTTCATTTTCCAGTGGATGTTTGGTTACTAAGAAAAGTAAAACGATAAATAGGATAAGCAAAGGTGCTTTCTTCAAATTTTTACGATAATCATAAATCAGAGCCAAAGAGACTAATAGACATACCAGAACCCAAAGACTCGGTTGACCAAAAACTAAAGGTCTAGTAGATAGCTGAGATACATAGCGTATGATGTTTTCTAGCCATTCAAAAAAAAAGTTAAACTGGGTAATAGGATATATCCATGACAGACAGAAGAGTATTGATAAAAGTGGTAGCAAGACCATATCAAATAAAAAAGAAAAGACAAAGGTTAAGAGTATGGACCAAGGTTGAAATTCAGAAAAATAGAATGATAAAATTGGCAGAATTCCTAGGGAAATAATGAAACTTTCTCTTACCAAACCTTTTATCCCTGCTACTTCTTCACCAGTCATGGTCAGGATAAAGGCATAGGCACAGGAGAGCACTCCACCAGCAGTTAGGAAGAAATTCGGCATCACGATAAACAGGACAAGGACTGTCAAAGCTAAGTTATCCAGACCCTTGAAGCCATGCTGAGCCAAAAGTTTTTGCAACAGGCTTCTAATGACAGAAGCTGAGAAACCTGTCAAACCTGCATAGACCAAAGAAAAGGGATAGGCAAGCCATTTGAACTTCTCTTGCGTCAAACCCAATCGTAAGAGTGACTTCTTAAAAGCATTCATGAAGAAACCGACCTGCATTCCTGACAAAGCAAAAAGGTGAATAATCCCTAGACTGGAATAGAGTTCGTTCATTTCCTCAAAATCTGTGTCCAAGTGCCCTAATAAAAGACCTGTCATATAATTACGCATGGGGTCAGGAAAATTCCTTTTAATCCAGACAACTGCTTTTCTCCGCAAGCTGGATAGATTTTCTCCTATATCCCAGCTGGATGTTTTCTTTAATTCGACCATTTCCGATATAGTTAAGGTCTGATAAATCCCCTGTGTTTTGAGATAGTTTTGATAATCAAATCCAGCAAAATTATTTGCTCCTTGAGGAATAGCTAGCTTTCCTTTTACTACTATCTCATGCAGTTCAGATAACTCTTTAAACCTTTCCTTTTCAGACTCTGACTGGAATTTATAATAGACCTGAAAGAGTCTGCCATCAGCCTTCCCACGAAAGGATAAACTATCTCCATTGACCTTGATAGTATCAGGCAAGATTCGTACCGTATTAACGGAGTCAACAAGATGTTGACTCGTTTCTTCTTGTTGCCATTTTTGAAATATAAACCAGCTTCCAAAAAGACCACAAACAAAGAGAACCTTGACCACAGTCTTCCATGGAAATTGAAAAAAGAGGCAGAGCAGTAAAAAGACAAAGCCCAAAAGTGCTAAAAAGCTTGCTGAAAAGATAGCATAGTAGAGCCAAAGCAGGAGAAAACTGAGATAGATTTTGGGAATAGGAATGTGTTTAATCCACTGTGACATATTCTTTTAGCTTTTCTATTGTTTTGGCACCAATGCCAGAGACCTTCTTGAGCTCATCTACTGACTTGAACTTCCCATTTGTTTCACGGTGGTCGATGATGTCCTGAGCACGTTTGGCACCTAAACCCTTGACTTGTTTTAACTCTTCAAGACTAGCTTTATTAAGATTAACCTTCTTGCTTTCCTTACTTCCAGTCGCATTTGAATGGGCCTCTTGGCTAGTAGTTTCTTCCTTAGTTGGAACATAAACAAGTGCTTCGTCACTAATTCTCTGAGCAAGATTGATAGACTTACTATCAGCATTATCTGTCAGTCCGCCCGCTTTTTGGACAGCATCATTGATCCGACTTCCAACTGGCAAATCATAGATTCCAGGTGATTTGACAGCACCTTTGACATCGACAGTAATTAGATCTTGCTCCACTGCTTCTTCCTTCTGATTTCCATCTTCCTTTTCATCCGTCGAATCCTTTGGAACAGCTGCAACTTCAGTCTGCACCTTTGTTTCCTTAGCAGGTGCTTGAGCGACTGGCTTTAGGAGGAAAAAACCACCCAAGACCAAACCCAAAATAGCACAGATAACAATGATTTTATATTCTTTGATTTTCTCAATAAGTTCTTCCATATTTTCTCCTCTCTTATCTTATTCGTAAGGCAAAGAAAAAACAGCTGAAAAATCTTTTCAACTGCTTACTTATTTGCAAAATAATCTTCCTTGGTCAAGACATAATGCACTCTTGTCACGATACGACCTTTTTCATGCTGGTCCATACGAGCATAAGGTTCTTCGTGAGAGAAGCGCATGCCTGATTTCTCCATGACCTTTCCTGAAGCAGGATTATCCTTATCGTGAAGGGCTGTCAACTTATTCATTCCAATTTCTTCAAAGGCCAGTTTAATGACGGCACGATTGGCTTCAGTTGTCAAACCTTGATTCCAATATTTTTGATGGATAATGTAACCAATGGCTGCCTTCTTAAGAACAGTATCGATCTTGTGCAAGTCAATAGTTCCGATAAACTCTCCAGTACTTTTTAGTTCAATGCCCCATCGACCCAAGGGATTGGCTAGATAAAACTGGGCAATATTATTCTTAGTTTCCTCTAAACTTTGATTGGTTGGAAAAGTATAGCGCGTATTTTCCTGGTTTGAAGCATATTCAAACATGGCTTCTGCATCATCAAGTGTTACAGGTCTAAGCACTAAGCGTTCTGTTTCGATAATTTGATGCTTAGCTAGTTTGATAAATAGTGATTCCATCATTTCACCTCCCAAAATAGGTTGCTAAAAGAATAACATAAAAGAAATAGGTTTACAAGTTTTTCTTGCAATTTAAAACGGTTTTATATACAATAAAATCATCACAAAAATTCAGAAGAATTATGTGATGCAACAATTGAAACAGCTTAATAGAAAGTGAGTTATCCTATGTTAATTGGAATTCCAAAGGAAATTAAAAATAATGAAAATCGTGTTGCTTTGACACCTGCTGGTGTACAGAGTCTTGTTGGTCGTGGTCACCGTGTCCTCATCGAAACAAATGCGGGACTTGGATCTGGTTTTGCTGATGCTGACTATGAAAAGCAAGGAGCTGAGATTGTCGCAACTGCTGCTGAAGCCTGGGCTGCAGAGTTAGTTGTTAAAGTCAAGGAACCCCTTGCTAGTGAGTACCAGTTCTTGCGTGAGGACTTACTTCTCTTTACCTACTTGCACATGGCAGCAGCTCCAGAATTAGCGGATGCTATGCTTGCAGCGAAAACAACTGGTGTTGCTTATGAAACTGTGCGCAATACTGAAGGTCAACTTCCTCTATTGGTTCCAATGAGTGAGGTTGCAGGTCGTATGGCTGTCCAAATCGGAGCTCACTTCTTGACGAAACAAGCTGGTGGTTCTGGAGTTCTTTTAGGTGGTGTCCCAGGTGTACCAAAAGGAAAAGTAACCATTATCGGTGGTGGTGTCGTTGGTACACACGCAGCACGTATCGCTCTTGGTTTAGGAGCTCAGGTAACTATT
Organism: Streptococcus infantis; assembly: GCF_047463615.1. GTDB lineage: Bacteria > Bacillota > Bacilli > Lactobacillales > Streptococcaceae > Streptococcus > Streptococcus infantis_X. Next base: position 393,722 of record NZ_JASHDO010000001.1, read on the forward strand.
CTTGATATCAGCGCTAAACGTCTCTCTGAACTTGAAGATGTCTTTGGTCACCAAATCCAAACACTCATGTCTAACCCATTTAATATCGAAGCAAGTGTGCGTGAAGCAGACGTCGTTATCGGCGCAGTTTTGATCCCTGGTGCCAAAGCTCCAAAATTAGTGACCGATGACATGGTTCAACAAATGCGTCCTGGTTCTGTCATCGTCGACGTTGCTGTAGACCAAGGTGGTGTTATTGCAACAGCTGACCGTGTGACAACTCATGATGAACCTGTCTATGAAAAACATGGTGTTCTTCACTATGCGGTTGCCAACATTCCTGGAGCTGTTGCTCGCACATCTACCATCGCCCTTACAAATGTGACTCTTCCTTATATCGAAGCCTTAGCAGGTAAAGGATTTAAGAAAGCTATCCTTGAAGATGCTGGCTTGCTTGAAGGTGTGACAACCTATCAAGGATACCTCACCAGCCAACCAGTTGCAGAAGGCTTGGAACGTGACTTCACTTCAATCAGTGAACTTGTCTAAAATGATTTATAAATTAAAACTATAAAAATAGAGGCTGGGACAAAAGTCCTAGCCTCTCAATTGTCTTTTGATGTCGAGTAAGACGCAGTGGTTGAGTGGGTTCTACTAAGCTGATTTCATCAGCTTTTACAGCCCTACTCAACTGTGCGGAGGTGGGACGACGAAATCGAATTCTAACGAATTACCGATTTCTGTCCCACTCTCTTTTTCTTTATTCTGTTTCTTCTTGATTTTCTTTAGCTTTGACAGGTCGAGGTTCATAGGCTCTGATAATTTGAGCGACAACTGGGTGGCGAACCACATCCTTGGCTGAGAAATGAACAAAGTCAATTTGGTGAATATTCTTAAGTTTTTCCTGGGCATCAATCAAACCTGATTTAACATTACGCGGCAGGTCAATCTGGCTAATATCCCCATTGACAATCATTTTAGAATTAAAGCCTAAACGAGTCAAGAACATCTTCATCTGCATGATGGTTGTATTTTGCGCTTCATCCAAGATAACGAAGGCATCATCTAAGGTACGCCCGCGCATATAAGCCAGGGGTGCAATCTCGATGATTTCACGCTCCATAAGACGGGTAGTTTGATCCTTCCCAAGAATCTGATATAAAGCATCGTATACTGGACGAAGATAAGGATCTACCTTTTCCTTAAGATCTCCTGGAAGAAATCCTAAGCTCTCCCCTGCTTCTACCGCAGGACGTGTCAAAATGATACGCTTGACTTGCCCACGCTTGAGAGCTGTTACGGCTAAGGTCACTGCTAGGAAAGTTTTACCTGTCCCTGCCGGCCCAATACCAAAGGTCACATCGTGTTGTTTGACACTATCCACATAAAGCTTTTGACCCAAGGTTTTAACACGGATAGGCTTGCCTGTATTATCCTTGATAATTTCTTCTTCATAGAGGGCGACAAACTTATCGATCTCATTATTCTTAACCATTGTAATGGCTGTCACCACATCCGGAGTTCCAACAGTCATTCCACGATTGACCAAGACCATCAAGGCTTGGATAACTTGGCGGGCTTCCTCACAAGCCGACTCCTCCCCCAAGACTTGTACAATCTCTGTACGAGCATGGATGATGACATCTAACTCATCCTCCATCAAACGAAGATGGCGCTCATTAGAACCAAAAAGATGAAATAAATCATCTGGATGACTAAGTTGAATGTCTATTGAATGTTCCTTCAAACAAAGAACCTCTCTAACTCTTTAATTTCGTTTTATCATTTTTGTTTTCTTTTAGGTGAACTAGTCTTCAAGTCCCCACCATCTTGACAATAGGTCACAGACAAAGCTAGTTGCCAAATAATGGGAAAATTTCTCATAAAAGTTAAACTGAATGACTATATTATAGCAAAGAGGCTGAGAAATTACTATTCCCAACCCCATCTAGTAGCCTTAATGTTCTAGATATTCTTGCCAAATTCGATCGAAGTCACCCATATTAAAAGAAAAACTAGCATGTTCCTCTAAAAAACGACTGACTTGATCGAAATCATCTGTATGCTTTGGGAAGGCAGACTCCTCAAAAGCCAAATCCGCTAAAATTGCTTTGGGACTATTGCTTTTAGGATTGCGCTCGGTCATGAGCCAAGTATAAAATGATTTTCTCATAAGCCTCCCTAAATTAACTCTGTACCAAACTGGTCTTGTTTAATTTTTCCAGCTTTCATCAAACCACCGAGCGCTTTTTTAAATTGACCTTTAGAGATACCAAAGGTTGCCTTGATATCATCTGGCGCTGACTTATCATTCAGGGTCATGAAGCCACCATTGCTTTCCAAGTAAGTTAAAATCATCTGGGCATCATTTTCCAACATCTCAAAAGAACGTGGTTTTAGTGAAAGATTGAGTGTGCGATCCACCTCACGGAAGCCAATAACACGTACATCTAACACTTGCCCCAAACGTGGCTCTGCATAACGCTCACTTGGATGGATGAAGCCAAGCATGTTATTTTCTGGCAGGTAAACAAAAGTTCCTGACAACTTGAGACGATAAACAATGGCTGGCCAGTTCTGATTTTGCATGTTGTTGTAGGCAGGACGTGCCAATCGTTGGAAATCTTCCTGATAAGCCAATACGCCCCAGATACGGTCCTTCTTGTCCACTTCTAGACGAATGTATAGGCGATCGCCTTTCTTTGGCCAAAGTTCTTTAAGCTCAGGTAGAATATCCAGTGACACAACGATTTCCTTGTCAGGAAGCCCTGTATCAACAAAGACCCCCAAATCCTTACGGACTTCTGTTACGGTTCCCCAACCAAATTGGTCCTGAGTGGCAGTCACTTCTAGAGTTGTTAAGCGGAGCTTTTGCTTCATGTCTGTGTAGGCAAAACCTTTGACCGTATCACCAACTGTATGCTGACCTTCTTCTTTAGCTAGGGCATATGTTTGACCATCCTTTTGAACAAAGTAAAAACGGTCATTTTCATCGATGATGAGTCCAACGATAAAACTTGCAAGATTTGTATTCATATTTCCTTCTTTCGAATAAAACTCAGCCAGCAATGCCAACTGAGTTTTTCTGTTTATTTCTTAGACTTCCAAGATTTCTTTCTCTTTATTGGCAGTCATGTCGTCGATGTGTTTAACAGCATCGTCTGTTGCTTTTTGAATATCTTTTTCAAGAGTCTTCAATTCGTCTTCAGTGATTTCTTTTGCTTTTTCTTGTTTCTTAGCCTCGTCCATAGCATCACGACGGATATTACGGATAGCAACTTTAGCATTTTCACCGACTTTTTTCACTTCTTTAGCAAGGTCGCGACGAGTTTCTTCTGTAAGAGCTGGGATTACCAAGCGAATAACAGAACCATCGTTAGCTGGTGTAATACCTAAGTCTGAAGCATTCAAAGCACGTTCGATATCTTTCAAAGATGATTTGTCAAATGGTGTTACCAACAAAACACGCGCTTCTGGGATTGTGATAGAAGCAATTTGATTAAGTGGTGTTTCAACACCATAGTACTCAACGTGGATGCGGTCAAGCAAGCTAGCATTAGCACGACCAGCACGAATACTTCCAAACTCACGAGCAAGTGAGTGGTGAGATTGGGTCATTCTCTCTTTTGCTTTTTCTACGATTGCGTTTGCCATATTGATTTCTTATTCCTTTTCTTCGATATTATTTGAAACTGTAGTTCCGATATTTTCACCAAATACAACACGTTTAATATTCCCTGGTTGGTTCATGTTGAAAACTACCAAGTCAATATCATTGTCCATTGAAAGTGTTGAAGCAGTTGAGTCCATGATACGAAGACCTTTATTAATGACGTCACGGTGAGTCAACTCTTCAAATTTAACAGCTGTCTTATCCTTTTTAGGATCAGCATTGTAGACACCATCAACCCCATTCTTAGCCATCAAGATAGCGTCCGCTTCAATCTCAGCTGCACGAAGAGCCGCTGTTGTATCTGTTGAGAAGTACGGTGAACCAATTCCCGCACCAAAGATAACAATGCGTCCTTTTTCAAGATGACGAAGGGCACGACCACGAACATAAGGTTCTGCTACTTGTTGCATGGCAATGGCTGTTTGAACACGTGTATCCACACCAACTTGTTGCAATGAATCTGCCATCACAAGAGCATTCATAACGGTTCCAAGCATTCCTGTGTAGTCTGCCTGAACACGATCCATTCCAGCTTCCGCTGCAGGTTCTCCACGCCAGAGATTTCCTCCACCAATAACGAGGGCAATCTCAATACCTAAGTTATGTACTTCCTGAATTTCTTCAGCCATTGCTTGAACAGTTTTGATATCAATTCCGACACCACGTTCGCCAGCAAGGGCCTCACCTGATAACTTAATCAAAATACGTTTATATTTGGGTTCCACCTGACTTCGCTCCTTTATTTTATTCAAACTATTTTATCACAATTTCTAAGATTTTTATAGTATCATGAGTATTTCTTTTAAAAAAATTAGATAGTTAAAAATTCCTCTAAATCAGCCAAGGCACGCTCTGCAATTTTTTCATAACGAGCCTTCTTATCACGAATGCGTTCACCTTCCAGCTCCTTGATAATTCCGAAATTGACGTTCATTGGCTGGAAGTGTTTGCTGTCCGCATGGGTGATGTAATGTGCTAGACTGCCAATTGCAGTCGTTTCTGGGAAAATAGCAGGACTTTCTCCCTTGAAAAGACGAGCTGCGTTAATACCAGCTACTAGACCTGATGCCGCTGACTCAACATAGCCTTCCACTCCAGTCATCTGACCAGCAAAGAAGAGATTTGGTTGTTTCTTAGAACGGTATGTTTGCTCAAGAAGATTTGGTGAATCCATGTAAGAATTACGGTGCATAACTCCGTAGCGAACAAACTCCGCATTTTCAAGACCTGGAATCATTTGGAAGACACGTTTCTGTTCTCCCCATTTAAGGTGAGTTTGGAATCCAACGATATTGTAGAGACTACCTGCCGCATTATCCTGACGAAGCTGTACAACCGCATAAGGTGTTTTAAATTCTCCATCACGAGGTCCTGTGTAGTCGTCCGGATACTCCAAACCAACTGGTTTCATTGGACCATAAAGCATGGTTTTAATGCCACGTTTGGCCATGACTTCAATAGGCATACAACCTTCAAAGTACTTTTCTTTTTCAAAAGAATTAAGCGGAGCTTCTTCCGCATTGACCAAGGCTTCATGGAAATCCATAAATTCTTGTTTGGTCATAGGGGCATTGAGGTAGGCCGCCTCTCCCTTATCATAACGAGATTTGAGGTAGACCTTGCTCATATCGATGGTGTTGACATCGATAATAGGCGCTGCAGCATCGTAGAAATAAAAGCCATCTCCTCCGTTGAGGGCATGAATCTTTTCAGCCAAGGCATCGCTAGTCAAAGGACCAGTTGCCACAACTGTAATGGCATCTGTCGGCAATTCTGTAATTTCATCACGAACGACCTCAATCAAAGGATGGTTAGCAATTTTTTCAGTAACCATTTGGGAGAATCCTTCGCGGTCAACCGCAAGGGCTCCACCAGCAGGAACACGAGTTGCTTCAGCAGATTCCAAGATAAGAGAACCTAGGCGACGCATTTCTTCCTTGAGAAGACCTACAGCATTTGTAAGAGCATCTCCACGCAAGGAATTGGAACAAACCAACTCGGCAAAATTGTCTGTTTTGTGCTGAGGTGTCGACTTGACACCACGCATTTCATAAAGTTTAACTGGAATACCACGCTCTGCGATTTGGTAAGCTGCTTCAGAACCTGCCAAACCAGCACCGATTACATTGATATAAGATTGAGACACGACACTAATACCTCTTTGGGTGAAACTTAAGTTCATTCCAGAACAAGTCACTAGACTGTTTGACACCCACAAATCTTTCTATTTTTTTCTTCTTCTAGTATAACAAAAAAAGGGAAGAAGGCAAACTTCCCTGTTTAGTCATTGGATTGATTGTCTTCCCATTCGTGATAAGCAGCGTAGAGCTGGCTTTTGTTCCATTGGTAAATCTTTGCAACTTCCTTAATGGCCTGATTTTTCTTCATACCTTGATGAATGCGGTCCTGTATCTCAGAAAATAAATCCTCTTCATCCTTATCCTCTACTTCTTGACTAGCACCCTCTACAATGAGAAGACACTCGCCCTTAAGTGGTGTTTCAGAAATACTTTCTAGTAACTCTGTAATCTTACCTCGTTGGTATTCTTCATAAATCTTGGTCAATTCGCGAACCAGAACTACTGGACGGTCACCATAAACTTCTAGCATATTCTCCAGTGTATCCGCTACACGGTGAGGAGATTCATAGAAAATCTGGGTCTCTGGATAAGCTTTTTTCGCTTCGAAAAACTGCTTTTGCTGGCCTGATTTTCGTGGTAAGAAACCATAAAAAATGTGAGGTTGTGGTGCTAAGCCACTGGCAATCAAGGCAGAAATCCCTGCACTAGCTCCTGGAACTGTGACAACTGCGATATCTTCTTCAATGGCAGCCTTGACCAAATCATGCCCCGGGTCAGAAATACTAGGCATCCCTGCATCAGATACTTGGGCAAGATTTTGACCTTGTTTCAACAAACCAATCAAATCAGAAATTTTTTCCTTGGCATTATGTTCGTGAAAACTGATTTGCTTGGTTGAAATCTCAAAATGCTTGAGCAAAAGTCCCGTATTACGAGTATCTTCTGCCGCGATCCAGTCAACCTCTTTCAAGGTCTGAATGGAGCGAAAAGTCATATCATCTAGATTACCGATTGGCGTTGCGACTAGATAAAGCTTGCCGTAGGGAGTTTGTCCCTTAAAACTCTTTTGAATCTGCATACTTACTCCCTAAATAACAACTCATCACAAAACATACATTCTGCATCTTGCTCCCGACGTTGACCATAAAAGTCACGACAAACATGAAAACCATCCTCATAAATGCGACGGACATTTTCCCTTACATGTTTCGTTTTGGCTGGAGCTGTCTCCTCAACCTCTCCCAAACGTTCTCTCAGTTTATCATTTTCTAAACGAAGAGCTGTATTTTCCTCTACCAGACTCTTGAGATTTTTCTTGATAGCTTCAACGTCTGCCAAGGTTACCAACAATTGCTGTGAAAAGTCATCTAAAGCATCAAATAATTCTTTTTTATTCATTACAGCCCTTTCTATAATCTATCTTCACTTTAATTTTTTTGTAAAACCAGGTATTCCAAAGCGTTTTGAAAGCTAACATTGGCCCGCCACATTTTTCGAGTTTGGACGAGATTTTGCAAAATGTTCCGAGCAGAAACATTGAGAACCTCTTGACCAGCTAATACCTCTAAAATTCTGAGCACTTGATCTTGCTTTTCTTTATCATCAGCCAAACTCGTTAATTTTGCAACTTGCAAATAGGATTCTTTTTTATGGGCTAAAAGCCACGAAAAGAAACGTTCACTTTCATCTACTAGTGTCCAAAATCCTGCTTGATGCACTAGCTTTTCAGCCTCCGCCTGAGATTGACTAAACTGAGCCAATAACTTAGCTTTATTTTTTACTAAACCAGCCTCTTCAAGCTGTGACATTAAAGTAGACACTTGCTTCTTAAATTGGAAAATCTGTGTCCGACTTCGAATCGTTGACAACATTTGTTCCTCATCATCGGTCAAAAAGAAAATATAAATCTCACTTTGTGGCTCTTCAATAACCTTCAAGAGTGAATTTGCAGCATTCACATGCATTTTTTCTGCTTGCTCGATAATAAAGACCTGACGTTGATTTTCAATACCAGACTGGGAAAATTGACCAACTAATTCTCGAATACGCTCCGTCTTAATGACTTGATTTAGAGGTTTAATTATGGTCACATCAGGAAACTCTTCCTGCTCAATCAATTTACAATTCCGACATTTTTCACAAGGTAAAATATCAGTTTTTTCACTACAAAAGAGACTTTTAGACAAGAAAAGGGCCATCTCTAAATTTCCAAAATTACCTGAAAAGAGATAGGCGTGATTGAGCTGCCCTTGCTCCAAGATATGGATAAAACGTTCAAATTGTAAAGGTTGACAAGCTCTTAATTGCTCTTGCTTCATCTCCTTAATCCCATCCTATCAAAAAGTAGCTGCTGCGTATTTTCAATCACTTGATCAAGTGGTAGGCTAGCATCGATTTTTTCGATGCGATTTCCTTCTCTTTCAATAAGAGAAAGGTAACCTTGACGAACTTTTCGGTGTAGATCCAGACCTTCCATGTCCAAACGATTGACTTCCCGATTACTGTTGGCAGCAATACGTGCCAGCCCCTCTTCGACCTCAATATCAAAATAAAGAGTTAAATCAGGTTTCAGTCCATCAGTCGCAAACTGATTAAGCCAATCAATGGCATCGATATCTAAACCACGCCCAAAGCCCTGATAAGCAACAGAACTATCGATAAAGCGATCCATGATAACCAGTTTTCCAGCTGCAAGTGCTGGTAAGACCTTTTCCACCAAGTGTTGTCGACGACTAGCAATATAGAGGAGAAGCTCAGTCTTAGGATCCATTTGAGTATGACTAGGATCTAGGATAACTTCGCGAATTTTTTCTCCAATTAAGACCCCACCTGGTTCGCGCGTTGTTAAAACTTCTACTCCCCTATCCTCTAATACAGGGATTAGGGCTTCAAGAACGCTTGTTTTTCCTGCTCCCTCTGGTCCCTCAAGAGAGACTAAAAATCCTTTTGACATGTCTGACTCATTTCTATTTTTCTCTCTTCTATTCTATCAAAAAAATGGGGATTTGTGAAAAGCTTTTTTCATTTCCTTCTTTGTAAAAAAAAGAGTGTGAGTTTTAACACTCACCTCTTATTTGCCTAATTCTTGAGTTTTTTTGTAGGCTTGGTTGACAGCATCCATAACGGTTCCTCTAAAAGCATGTTCTTCTAGACTTGCTACACCAGCAATGGTTGAACCACCTGGACTGCAAACTTGGTCTTTCAAGACTCCAGGATGTTGCTGACTTTCTAGGACCATTTGACCTGCACCAACTACTGTTTGAGCCGCCATTTTCAGAGCCATTTCTCGTGGCAATCCTGTCTGAACACCTGCATCCGCCAAGGCTTCGATGAAAAGATAGACAAAGGCAGGACCACAACCTGCAAGCCCTGTTGCTGCATCTATTAAAGCATCGCTTAATTCAACTAACTGGCCAGCCTTGGCTAACAGTTGACAAAATAGTTCATTGTCTTCTGGATGACAATTTGCAGACAAGGCATAGCTAATCACTCCTTGCCCAATAGCAACAGGTGTATTAGGCATAATACGAATAATCCTATGGTGACTTGGAAGAAGACTAGCGAGTTTTTCCAAGGTCAAACCAGCTGCCATGGAAATCAAAAGAAGACTTTCTCGTTTCTCAAGGACTGGCTGATATTTAGAAAGCAGTTCTGAGAACTGTGCTGGTTTAACTCCTAGAAAAATCACATCTGCTTCTGCAAAGATTTCGTCATTGCTAGAAGCCAGACCACCATAATTGGCAATAAAAGTATCCACCTTAGCTTGACTACGATTAGCAAGGAGAATCTGATGACTCGTTTTTGCCTGCAAAACAGCCTTAGCCAAACTGGAACCCATATTCCCCAAGCCGATAAATCCAATCTTCATCTCTTACTCCCTTATCTGTCCATCACCAGTAACCACATATTTGTAGCTGGTCAATTCCTTCAAGCCCATTGGACCACGAGCATGCAATTTCTGAGTTGAAATCCCCATTTCACAACCAAGACCAAATTGGCCACCATCTGTGAAACGAGTCGAAGCATTGACATAAACCGCCGCCGAGTCTACTTGATCTGTAAAGTAAGCTATAGCATCAGCATTTTCAGTCACAATCGCATCCGAATGATGGGTGCTGTGGGCTTCGATATGCTCTACAGCTTCATCAAGACTAGAAACTACTTTTACAGCTAGGACATAGTCCAAAAACTCGGTGTCAAAGTCTTGTGGCTCTGCTGCTATACCTGAAATAAATTGACTAGCTTTTTCATCTAAACGGAATTGAATAGGTTCAAGACCAGCTTCCTTTCGATCGGCAACCAGAACTTGCTCCAAGCGAGGAAGGAAGCTTGCCGCCTTGTCTTGATGAACAAGCAGCACTTCCATGGCATTGCAGACTGAAGGACGACTAGTTTTAGCGTTATTGATAATAGACAGCGCCTTGTCTTCATCTGCATCCTTGTCAACGTAAACATGAACAATCCCTGTACCTGTCTCGATAACAGGCACAATTGCATTCTCAACGACAGCATTGATCAAACCAGCCCCTCCGCGAGGAATAAGAAGATCTAGATAACCCTTAGCCTTCATCATGGCATAACTACTTTCACGGCTAGTATCTTCTACTAATTGAATGACGTCTGGATGAATGGTGGTAGTCTCCAAGCCCTTCTTCAAGGCTGTAACAATAGCATGAGCTGTTTGGTAGGCATCCTTACCGCTACGAAGAACAACCGCATTTCCACTCTTGAGAGCAAGGGCAGCTGCATCAGAAGTCACATTTGGACGACTTTCATAGATAATGCCAATAACACCCATAGCCACACGCTTCTTAGTAATGACCAAACCATTTTCAAGCTGACTTGTTTCTAGGACTTCACCGATTGGATCTGGTAAAGCAACCACATCACGAATGCCTGTTGCCATCGCTTGGATACGACTTGCATCCAAATAAAGACGATCGAGCATAACATCTGAGATTTTCCCCTTAGCCGCTTCCATATCTCGAGCATTAGCCGCTAAAATCTCCTCAGTAGCTGTCAATAAGTGATCGGCCATAGCTAGCAAGGCTTGGTTTTTTACTGTTTCACTAGCAGTATTGATGGTTTTTTTAACTGCCTGTACCAGTTCAAATTGTTCTTGTGTACTTACCATAGTTTACCTCTAAAATTCTGTAAAGAGTAGTTGGATTTCAGGAGTGATAGAAATCCAGTCATCACGATGAATCAGGACTCCCTTGGCTTTTTGAGATCGAAGGACATCTTTCAGTCCCGATGCACCTAGTTGTACTCTACCTTTTCCGAGTGATTTTCCAGTTTCCTTATCAAAAACCGTAACAATATCGCCATAAGAAAAGTTGCTCTCAACATCTACAACACCTGATAAAAGTAGACTTTTACCGTGTTGAGAAAGAGCTTCTGCAGCACCTTTATCAACCCAAATTGCTCCCTGACTTTTGGCATAAAAGGCTAGCCACTGCTTCTGGGTACGGAGCCCCTTCTCCTGTGCAACAAAGAAAGAACCATCAAGAGTTTCTTCAGCTGCTTCAATTAAAGCATCAGGTTTCAAGGATGAACAGATATAAACCGGCACTCCTGACTCTGTTGAGATGGTCGCTGCCTTTATCTTAGTCAGCATACCACCAGTTCCGTTTGAAGATCCTACTCCACCTGCCATATCGATAATTTCACGGTTGATGTTCTCAATTCTCTCCAAACGTTTAGCCCTTGGATCCGAGTTAGGATTTCCAGTATAAAGACCGTCTACATCCGTTAAGAGGACTAAAAGATCTGCCTGCACCATTGCTGCAACCTGGGCACTGAGTGTATCATTATCTCCGACCTTAAGTTCGTCAATAACTACACTGTCATTTTCATTGATAATAGGAATTGCACCACGATTAAGAAGAACTGATAAAGCTTGATGGGCATTTTTATAACGTCGCTTATCGACAAAATCATCCTGAGTTAGCAAGATTTGCGCTGAAACAATCTGTCTTAAGAGCAAATTTGTTGTATATTCTTCCAGAAGCAATCCTTGACCAACCGCCGCTGAAGCCTGCTTATCCGCAATCTTTGTCGGTCGTTTCTTAAATCCCAAGGCTCCAAAACCTGCCGCAACAGCCCCCGAAGATACTAAAATCAGCTCATGACCAGCTTCATGTAGCATTGCAAGCTGCTGTGTGATTGCTTTTACTTTACTGCGAGATAAACTTCCATCTTTATGAGTCAAAGATGAAGTCCCTACTTTAAATACGATACGCTTGTACTTCATATTTTTCTCCAAATTTAATATTTAACCATTTTACCATGATTTTATGAAATTGTAAAAAAGGAACTCTCTCACTCTGACCGCAAAAAAAGAACCTTGCAAAGCAAGATTCTTTTAGTGTCTGACTTAAATAATTGTTCTTCTGGGAACTAAATCGAATTAAGCTTCGATTTCTGTAACCATACCTGAACCAACAGTACGTCCACCCTCACGGATAGAGAATGTAGTACCTTGTTCTACGGCGATTGGGTGGATCAACTCAACGTCGATTGTCACGTTATCACCTGGCATTACCATTTCAGTACCTGCTGGAAGTTCGATTGAACCTGTAACGTCAGTAGTACGGAAGTAGAATTGTGGACGGTAGTTGTTGAAGAATGGAGTGTGACGTCCACCTTCTTCTTTAGTAAGGATGTAAACTTCACCTTTGAATTTAGTGTGTGGGTTGATTGAACCTGGTTTAGCGATAACTTGTCCACGTTCGATTTCGTCACGTTGAACACCACGAAGAAGGACACCTACGTTATCTCCTGCAAGACCTTCGTCAAGTTGTTTACGGAACATTTCAACACCAGTAACAACTGCTTTTTTAGTTTCTTCTTTGATACCAACGATTTCGATTTCGTCGTTGACACGAACAGTACCACGGTCGATACGTCCTGAAGCAACTGTACCACGTCCAGTGATTGAGAATACGTCTTCGACTGGAAGAAGCAATGGTTTGTCAGTGTCACGTTCTGGTTCTGGAATGTACTCATCAACAGTGTTCATCAATTCCATGATGATGTCTTCGTATTTAGAGTCACCTTCAAGAGCTTTAAGAGCTGAACCTTGGATAACTGGAAGATCGTCACCTGGGAAGTCGTATTCTGAAAGAAGGTCACGGATTTCCATTTCAACCAATTCAAGCAATTCTTCGTCGTCAACCAAGTCGATCTTGTTCATGAAGACGATAAGGTGTTTAACACCAACCTGACGTGAAAGAAGGATGTGCTCACGAGTTTGTGGCATTGGTCCGTCAGTTGAAGCTACTACAAGGATAGCTCCGTCCATTTGAGCGGCACCAGTGATCATGTTTTTAACGTAGTCCGCGTGTCCTGGAGCGTCGATGTGAGCGTAGTGACGTTTTTCAGTTTCGTACTCAACGTGCGCAGTGTTGATTGTGATACCGCGTTCGCGTTCTTCTGGAGCAGCATCGATAGACGCATAGTCTTTAGGTTGGTTAACTGCTGAAGGCAAGCGACGTGCCAAAACAGTTGTGATAGCTGCAGTTAGGGTAGTTTTACCGTGGTCAACGTGTCCGATAGTACCAATGTTAACGTGTGGTTTACTACGATCGTATTTTTCTTTTGCCATTTGAGTAAAAGCCTCCAATAAAATATATTTTATAGATAGACAGTAGGCAATACAGTCTAACTTTCCTTACTATTTTATCAAATTTCAGCTAAATTGCAAGTGTTTTACAAAGTTTTTGTGAATTATTCTTATTCTTGCCCTAGTTCCTCTACCAATTTATTTAAAATATCGAGAAATTGGCTTATTTTTAGAAAAAAAGAACCAGATTGGGTCTAGTTCTTTCATTCTGATAAGTACCTTTCTTCTTCTTTTGCTTCCTTGTGATTTTCATACAATTTAGCTAAGAATTTGGAAATCTCTTTTAAAATTGAGTAGGTTGGAACAGCAACAATCATACCTACGACACCATAGATATTACTTGACAACAATAATAGCACGAGAATTGTAATCGGATGAACTTTCATGACTCCACCAACAATTCGAGGGTAGAGGATATTGCCATCCACTTGTTGGACAATCACCATATAGATGACAGCGATAATCATTTTGTGAGGATCTGTAAAAAGGTTAGAGATAATCATTGGGATCAAACCAATACTTGGTCCAACATAGGGAATCAAATTTGCCAAACCAGAGAAAATAGCAAACACCAAGGCATACTTCAATCCGATTACACTATAGCCAATAAAAGCCAAACATCCAATAATGACTGCATCGATTGAAACACCGCTAATATAACGAGCTATAGTGGTATTCAAATTTGTTAATAAACCAGATATATGCAGTTTATCTCGTTTTAGGACAGTCCTCTCAAGCATTGGTAAAAACTTATGTCCGTCTAGCAAGAAGTAAATCAAGAAAACTGGTGTCATGATGATGATCAAGACTGTGCTTACGAGTGCAGATAAAATACTTCCAACACTATTTGTCACGCTATTTAAGATGTTTTGTAAAATATCAACATAAGAGAGATTTAGTTGTTGAACGGTTTGTTGAACATCTATATTTTGAAAGGCTGGATGTTTTGATAATTCTAAGACTAGATCTTGGAGACGACTATAAATATCTTGACTAGAGTTAATCAAGCTACTCAACTGATTGATTAAAATAGGTAAAAGATAGACAACGCCTATCACAATGGTTCCAATTAAGGCGCAAAGGGTTAACAAAATCCCAATTATTCGATTAATCTTGCACTTCTTCTCAAGAAAAATAACAATTGGATTGGTAATGTAATACAAAAATCCTCCCAATAAAAAAGGGATCATAATTGTATTCAGCACGCTTACAAAGGGTGTGATAATAGCACCCATTTCTCTCCAGAGATAGAAAATTAAGGTTATTAATAGGATTTCAGTTGTCCAGAAGAACAATTTATTTCTTCGAAACATAAGTCACCTCCTCTTTTCACTATTTTACCACATTTCAAAAAAGATTGATAACCTTCATCAAAAAATCAAGAATATTTTTTGTCTTTGTGATAGAATAAAGTTACTATGAAGAAATTATTTTTAACCTTAATCACATTATTTTTATTCGGTTCTGCTACCACTGTTTCTGCTCAGGATTTTGATGTGGCTGCAAAACATGCTATTGCCGTAGAAGTTAACAGCGGAAAGATTTTATATGAAAAAGACGCGACTCAACCTGTCGAAATTGCTTCTATCAGTAAAATCCTCACTGTTTATCTAGTCTATGAAGCCTTGGAACAAGGAAAAATCACCCTTTCTACTCCTGTAGAAATCTCAGATTATCCTTACCAGCTCACTACCAATTCTGAAGCAAGTAACGTTCCTATGGAAGCTCGTAACTACACAGTTGAGGAATTGCTAGAAGCTACTCTGGTATCCAGTGCTAACAGTGCAGCCATTGCCCTAGCTGAAAAAATTGCTGGCTCTGAAAAAGACTTCGTTGATATGATGAAGGCCAAACTATTGGAATGGGGGATTCAAGATGCTACCCTCGTTAATACAACTGGTCTTAACAATGAAACTCTCGGCGCTAATATCTATCCTGGTTCAAAGAAAGATGATGAAAATAAATTGAGCGCTTATGATGTTGCTGTCGTTGCTCGCAACCTCATCCTCAAGTATCCTCAGGTCTTAGAAATCACCAAGAAACCTTCTTCAACTTTCGCTGGTATGACCATTAATTCTACTAACTATATGTTGGAGGGAATGCCTGCCTATCGTGGGGGTGTTGATGGTCTCAAAACTGGTACGACTGATAAGGCTGGAGCATCCTTTGTAGGTACTACAGTTGAAAAAGGAATGCGTATCATTACAGTTGTTCTTAATGCTGACAACCAAGATACCAATCCATATGCACGTTTTACTGCAACTTCAGCTCTTCTAGATTATATCTCATCCAATTTTGCTCTCCAAACAATCGTCAATCAAGGAGAAAGCTACCAAGATAGCAAATCTCCAGTTTATGACGGAAAGCAAGATACGGTTACAGCAGTTGCTAAAGAAGATATAAAAATTGTTCAACGTCTCGGTAGTCGAGCACAGTCATCTGTTACTTACACACCTGATAGTACTGAGCATACTGCACCACTTGAAGCAGGAACAGTTGTTGGCCATCTCACTTATGAAGATAAAGATCTAGTCGGGCAAGGTTACATCACTACTGACAAACCTAAGTTTGAAATGGTTGCAGAAAAAAATGTTGACAAAGCCTTCTTCTTAAAAGTTTGGTGGAATCGATTTGTTCGATTTGTTAATGAAAAACTATAAAAAAAATCGCGAAAATCGCGATTTTTTCTTTATTTTATGTGACTTTCAGTCCGTCTCGCTCCGTTAGGTGCGAGACAAAAAAACCACCCGCTATGCGGGTGCGCGTCGAAGGTTATACCAAAAAAACTCCAAACGCGATACAATAAAGGTGTTCAAGCAAATTGTAAAGCGAAAGGAGAAAAATATGGCACAAAAGGCACATAGTTTATCACACACAAAGTGGATGTGTAAATATCACATTGTGTTCACCCCTAAGTATAGACGAAAAGTCATTTATAATCAATATCGAAGTAGTTTAGGCGAAATATTTCATCGCTTGTGTAGTTATAAAGGAGTTGAAATTATCGAGGGTCACTTAATGCCAGATCATGTACATATGTTAGTCAGTATTCCACCGAGGCTAAGTGTTTCGAGTTTCATGGGTTATTTAAAAGGTAAAAGTTCACTTATGATGTTTGACAAACACGCCAACCTCAAGTACAAGTTTGGGAATAGGCATTTCTGGGCGGAAGGTTATTATGTGAGTACAGTAGGACTCAATGAAGACACAATTAAGAAATATATTCAAGAACAGGAAAAGCATGATATAGCACTAGATAAATTGAGTGTAAAAGAATATGAGGATCCCTTTAGGGATAGTGACAAGTAGTACCAAGGCCTCTTTAAGAGGCAAGTGACGAGTCAAGAGCAATGAGGCTTGAACAACGTGAAAGCCAGCGTCTTTAGGCGCTGGCTGGTAATTTGGGCTTATAGCCCTGGGACAAACCACCCGTTAGACGGGTGGTTATGATTCATTTTCAGCTACAGTCGAATGTTTATAGCCATAAGTAAAGTAGATAATAATTCCTATTAACAAGGCAATTCCAAACGCCATCCATGTTTCAAGAGTATACTGAAGCATGAATAAGAGACAAATCAGAATAGATAAGATTGGCAAAAAAGGAACCAGGGGAGTTTTGAACTCGCCCTCTTTTGGCATACCCTTGTCTTTTCTCAGTTTGATGATACCGTAGGCTAGGAGAATAAGATAGGCTAAGGTACAGATATTAAGAAAGGCTGCAATACTTGCTAGCGGGAAGATTCCCGCTGCAATGGCTGAAACAAGACCTGTTAAGATGGTTGCATTCTTTGGAACGCGACTAGTCTTGGTCACTTCTTTAAAGCTTTGAGGCAAGAGTCCATCGCGGGCCAAGCTATAAATCATTCGTGACAAGGCGTAAGTCATTGAAATACATACCGTAATCAAGGTAAAAATCGCAACAAGAGAAACATAATTAGCTGCCCAACCAATACCGATACTTCTCAAAGCAAAAGCCACTGCATCATCTACATTGAGCTTGCTATAATGAACAATCCCTGTCAATACTAGAGTGACTAGTGCATAAAGTATAGTTACAATAGTTAAGGATAAAACAATTCCACGCGGTACATTCTTCTGGGGGCTTTGAATTTCATCAACTGCCATTGAGATGGATTCAAACCCTAAAAATCCAAAGAACATGAGTGAAGCACCTGCCATAATCCCAGTGCTTCCACCATAAATCTGACCAAACCCAAATGGTGCAAAGTCTGACCAATTTTCAGGTTTAATGTACCAAATTCCAACAAGGATAAACAAGGCAAGAGCAGAAAATTTTAAAACTACTAGAATGGAATTAAATCGAAGCGCAGCCTTCGAATTCAATAAGACCAGTCCCGTAACAAGTACTAGAACTAGAATTGGTAGGAGGTCAAGATAGGTCCCTTGCTCTGGATTAAAAGTTCCATTCAAGGCTTGTGGCAAGGAAATTCCATAATGGCTAAGCAACCCCTTAAAATAGGCCGCCCAACCCGAAGCTACACCAGAAACAGCTGTCATAAATTCCATAATAGTCAGCCAACCAGCAATCCAGGCTGGGAATTCACCCAGAATTGCATATAAATAACTATAAGCTCCACCCGTTGCAGGAACACGAGAGGCAAATTCTGCAAAAAAGAGAGCAGATAAGGACACACAGATCGCAGAAATCACGATAGATACCACAAGAGCAGGTCCTGCTAATGTTGCTGCAGCAGTTCCTGTAATGGTAAAGATACCAGTTCCCACCATAGCACCAATTCCCAAAAGAATTAAATCCCATAATTTCAAATGGCGGTGCATTTCCGTTTTAGCTAGACTAACGTCTTTGGTTCTAAAAATATTCATATTTCATCCCCCACTTTATGTGATTGTATTATTTTACCATACAAAAGACTTTTTGTGAATATTTATAAGTATCTTTCGTCAAAAAAACTGAGAGTGGGACAGAAATCGGTAATTCGTTAGAATTCGATTTCGTCGTCCCACCTCCGCACAGTTGAGTATGGCTGTAAAAGCTGATGAAATCAGCGTAGTAGAGCCCACTCAACCACTGCGTCTTGCTCAACAATCCAAAGACAATTGAGAGGCTAGGACTTTTGTCCCAGCCTCAGTTTTTGTTCATAAAGATTATCCAACTGATCCTTCCATTTCGTAGCTAATCAAGCGGTTGAGCTCAACTGCATATTCCATTGGAAGTTCTTTTGTAAAGGGTTCTACAAATCCCATAACAATCATCTCAGTTGCCTCAGATTCTGACAACCCACGGCTCATGAGATAATAGAGTTGTTCTTCAGAAATCTTAGAAACCTTTGCTTCGTGTTCCAAAGCTACTTGCGAGTTGTGAATTTCATTAAATGGAATAGTATCTGATGCTGACAAGTCATCCATGATAATCGTATCACACTCAATGTGAGAAACAGATTTCTTAGAGTTCTTATTAAAGGTTACTTGTCCACGATAGTCTACCTTACCTCCACCTTTAGCGATAGATTTAGAGACAATAGACGAGCTCGTATGTGGAGCATTGTGGATCATCTTAGCACCAGTGTCTTGATGTTGCCCTGCATTGGCAAAGGCAATAGAAAGCATGGTACCACGCGCTCCTTCTCCATCTAAGTATACAGATGGATATTTCATAGTCGTTTTGGCACCCAAGTTCCCATCAATCCACTCAACAGTCGCATCTTTTTGAGCCTTAGCACGTTTTGTAACCAAGTTATAGACGTTATCAGACCAGTTTTGGATGGTTGTATAACGCATATAAGCTCCGTCCAAAGCGAAGATTTCTACAATAGCAGCGTGCAAGCTGTTGCTTGAATAAGTTGGCGCTGTACATCCTTCTACGTAGTGGACGCTTGCTCCCTCATCAACGATAATCAAGGTACGTTCAAACTGACCAGTATTTTCGTTGTTGATACGGAAGTAAGTTTGAAGTGGAATATCTACCTTGACCCCTTTTGGTACGTAGATAAAGGTTCCACCAGACCATACTGCTGAGTTGAGGGCAGCTAACTTGTTATCTGTCGGCGGTACCAACTTAGCAAAGTATTGTTTAAATAAGTCTGGGTATTCCTTGAGGGCAGAATCCGTATCTGTAAAGATGATACCTAACTTCTCAAATTCTTCCTTCATGTTGTGGTAAACCACTTCTGACTCATACTGGGCAGAAGCTCCAGCTAGATAGGCACGCTCAGCTTCTGGAATCCCGATACGTTCAAAGGTTTCTTTAATCTTTTCAGGTACATCATCCCAAGAACGTGCTGGTTTATCAGAAGGTTTTTGGTAGTAGATCAAGTCATCAAAGTCAATCTCTGACAAGTCTGCTCCCCAGGTTTGCATGGGCATTTTTTTGAAGGTTTCATAAGATTTCAAACGGAATTCTAACATCCACTCAGGCTCACCCTTGGCAGCAGATAATTCACGAATAACACCTTCGTTGAGTCCTTTTCCTGTCGATAGGACAGGCTCTACATCATCATGGAAACCAAATTTATATTCACCAAGATCAATTGGTTTTGGTTCTACTCTTTCTTCAGCCATAATATCCTTTCTTTCATTCTTTATTTCTACTGATTCATAAGACAAAAGAAACTTGTCTTACTGATTTTCTTTATTTTCAATTGTTCTTTTGAGAGCATTCCAAGCCAGGGTTGCGCATTTGATTCGTTGAGGAAACTTGGCAACTCCTGATAAGAAAGCTGCATCTCCAAGTTGATCTTGACGCTCATCCTTTTGACCTTGAACCATTTCAGAAAAAATGGTCGCAAGTTCTAAAATTTCTTGCTTGTTTTTTCCTAAGACTGCATCTGTCATCATACTAGCAGAGGCAGTTGAAATCGTACAACCTGAGTTTAGAAAAGCGATATCTTCCAAACGACCTTCATCGTTATACTTGACAGAGAGATTGATGACATCACCACAGGTAGGATTGTTGAGACTGATTTGTTCTGCGTCTTCTAACTTACCTTGGTGATGTGGATTTTTCGAATGGTCCGCTACCACTGCCATATAGAGGCTATCTAGTTTAGAAAGTGCCATTGAAAAACTCCTTTGTTTTTTGTAATGCATCGACTAGCTTGTCGCAGTCTGCCTTAGTATTGTAGATATAAAAACTTGCACGAGCTGTTGCTGGAACGTCCAAATACTGGAGCAAAGGTTGAGCGCAATGATGACCTGCACGAACAGCTACTCCTTCATAATCAAGTGCTGTTGCAAGGTCATGCGGATGAAGATCCCCTAAATTAAAGGCAATGACACCTGAACGTTGAGCCAAGTTCTGCGAACCATAAATGGTCAATCCTTCAATCGCCTGCAGTTTTGGATAGACGTATGAAATCAATTCCTGCTCATGAGCTTCAATGGCATCCATACCAATCTTTTCCAGATAATCCACTGCTGCTGCAAGTCCAATAGCACCAGCCATATTGGGAGTTCCAGCCTCGAATTTCCAAGGCAATTCCTTCCAGCTAGCAGATTGCTCGTAAACAAAATCAATCATCTCGCCACCAAATTCAACTGGTGACATTTGCTCCAGATATTTTTCTTTACCGTAAAGAACACCAATACCAGTCGGACCAGCCATCTTGTGACCTGAAAATGCAAAGAAGTCCACATCCAAGTCCTGGACATCAATCTTCATATGTGGTGTAGACTGAGCACCATCCACCACCATAATAGCTCCAACTTCATGAGCCATTTGCGTGATTTCTTTGATAGGATTAACTACTCCAAGAACGTTTGATGCGTGAGCTAGTGAAACAAATTTAACTTTGTCAGTCAATTTAGCCCGCAAGTCATCCATATCCAGAGCTCCATCTTTGAGATAGACATAAACAAGCTCTGCCCCAGTCTTTCGACAAGCTTCCTGCCATGGAATAATATTGGAATGGTGTTCCATGACTGAAATCAAGACCTTGTCTTCCTCAGTCAAGACTTCCTCAGCAAAGCGCGCTACCCAGTTGAGACTGGTCGTGGTTCCTCTAGTAAAGAGGACTTCCTTTGTCGAACCTGCATTGATAAACTTACGAATGGTTTCACGAGCGGCTT
Organism: Streptococcus infantis; assembly: GCF_047463615.1. Classification (GTDB taxonomy): domain Bacteria; phylum Bacillota; class Bacilli; order Lactobacillales; family Streptococcaceae; genus Streptococcus; species Streptococcus infantis_X. Next base: position 415,125 of record NZ_JASHDO010000001.1, read on the forward strand.
CATAGGAAGCTGTCGCCCGCTCCGCCAAGGTATGAACCCCACGATGAACATTTGCATTGTCCTGCTCATAATAGCGGTTAATCGTTTCCAGAACTGCTAGTGGTTTTTGTGTCGTCGCAGCATTGTCCAAATAGACCAACGGTTCATCATTAACAATCTGGTCTAAAATCGGAAAATCCTTGCGAATCGCTTCTACATCTAACATAGGCTTCCCCTTAGCGTTTTGACAATTTTTCTTCGATAGTTGCAATCATTTCATCACGAACTTCTTTGACTGGAATCTCAACGATAACGGATCCAAGGAAACCACGTACAACCAAGCGTTCTGCAGTGGCTTTGTCCAGTCCACGACTCATGAGGTAGTACATGTCTTCAGGGTCTACTTGACCGATAGAAGCAGCGTGACCAGCAGTTACGTCATTTTCATCAATCAAAAGAATTGGGTTGGCGTCTGAACGAGCCTGATCTGAAAGCATGAGAACACGACTTTCTTGTTGGGCATCTGCTCCCTTAGCTCCTTTGATGATGTGACCGATACCATTGAAGGTCAAAGTTGCTTTTTCAAGGATAACCCCATGTTGAAGGATATTACCGATAGAGTTGCAACCATAGTTAGTCACTCGCGTATCAATTCCTTGTACCTGACGACCACTTGAAAGAGCTACGACTTTAAGGTCGGCATGGCTACCGTTACCAATCAAGTCACTATCAAAATCCGCAACGACATTTCCTTCGTTCATGACACCGATAGCCCAGTCAATGCTTGCATCGTTGCCTAATTTACCACGACGGCTAATGTAGGCAGTGACATTCTCACCAAGACGATCAATTGCAGCAAATTTCACTTGAGCACCAGAACGTGCAATCACTTCAACAGTGATATTAGCAGTCGCCTTAGCACTACCCTCACCGCGTGATTCTAAACGTTCGAGGTAGCTGATTTTAGAGTTTTTACCTGCAATGATCAGAATATGCTTGTTAAATGGCACATCGCTATCGCTGTCTTGATAGAAAATTCCTTCGATTGGTTCAGCAATTTCCACGTTATCAGGAATGTAGAGAACAGCACCACTGTTAAAGTAGGCTGTATGGTAGGCTGCCAACTTATCATCATCGTATTTCACTGATGACATAAAAAATTCTTCTACAAGTTCTGGAATTTCTTCTAGAGCTGAGTGGAAGTCTGTAAAGACCACTCCTTGTTCAGCCAACTCAACTGGAGTTTGTTCAAAAACAGTTTGGGTTCCTACTTGCACCAACTTCAAGTGATTATCTAGAGCTGTGAAGTCAGGAACATTTGCTGATGGCTCACTTTCTGTAATCGTTCCATCACCCAGATTCCAACGGTGGAATTTGACACGCTCAATGACTGGCAATTCCAAACTTTCAATCTTGTCAAAAGCTTTTTGACGGAGGTCTGACAACCAGCTTGGTTCGGCGTGCATTTCTGAAAAAAGTTTAATAGTTTCTTTAGTCATTTACTTCTCCTAAAAGATACGAGGGAATTACAATTCTTCCTTGTAGTCATAGCCAAGTTCTTCAGCTAATTTCGCGTATCCTTCACGTTCCAAACGTGCAGCCAATTCTGGACCACCAGAAAGGACAACACGACCTTCCATCATGACATGTACCACATCAGGTGTTATGTAGTTCAAAAGACGTTGGTAGTGAGTGATAATCATAGCACCAAAACCTTCACCACGCATAGCATTAACACCTTTAGAAACAACTTTAAGGGCATCAATATCAAGACCAGAGTCAATCTCATCCAAAAGGGCGAAAGTTGGTTCTAACATCAAGAGTTGAAGAATCTCATTGCGTTTTTTCTCACCACCAGAGAATCCTTCGTTGAGGTAACGCTCTGCCATTTCTTCTTTCATATTGAGCAATTCCATTTTTTCGTCTAGTTTAGTGATGAACTCGCGAACTGAAATCTTCTCATCATCTTCTTTACCAGCATTCATAGCTGCACGAAGAAACTCAGCATTGGTAATCCCAGGAATTTCTGATGGATATTGCATGGCAAGGAAAAGTCCCATACGCGCACGCTCATCCACTTCCAATTCAAGGATGTTTACACCGTCAAACAAGACTTCACCTTTAGTGACTTCATAGTTAGGGTTACCCATAATAGCTGCTGAAAGAGTAGACTTACCGGTACCATTTGGTCCCATGATAGCTGCAATTTCTCCTGTTTTAAGAGTCAGATTGACCCCTTTTAAAATTTCTTTTCCTTCAATTTCAACATGAAGATCTTTGATCTCTAATACTGACATGATTGTTCCTTTCTTTTTCAAGGCCTTTACAGTGCTTACTAGAAACATACTTGATTTCCTAGAAAATACGGTAAAAGGTCAATAAATATACTTTAATAGTATAACAAAAAAAAGCCTAAAAGGCTTTGATTTTGTCTAGAAGCTAGGAGCTACTTCTTCCCTTGAAAATGATCATCTATAGCGCTCACAATTTTACCCATGATATAGCTGACTCGAAAATTTCTCAGGATTAAAATAGCCCAAAGCAAGGCCATAATATACCGTTGCTCCATGATGGATTCATTAAGGAAATAGGTCTCAGCAGCAGTAAATAAGGCCATGATTATAAATTGTTGTCTGTTCATCGTATTATGTCACAATATCCTTTTAATCTTCTGCTATGGTTACTTTATCCGCTAGAAATTCAAATCCTTGAGGAAGGACAGATTCTTCCACTTCTTCCTTAACTGGTTGACCTTGTGGCGATTTAGCCTTAGCTGAGAAGTCTGCTCTGACTTCTTTCCACTCGTCCATAGATATAGCAAGAATCTCTGGAGAAAAACCAGCTGCTTGACTAAGGATATTGCCAAACACGGTGTTGAGATTATCACGTTTCATGGTCTGGCCAGCATTGAAGTTAGACTCAAATGCAAGAATGGCATGATGTTCATTAGCCGCAACAGGTTGAGAACCAACTAAAAGTGCCTTATCAGGACCTGACAAGCTTTCAATAATTTCACCCCAAGCATTTTGGAGACGAATTAAATTTTGACGGGCTAAATCAGGATTTTCAACAGCTTCTTGAAGAATAGACTGAACCTTATTACGATCTACACGATAAATTGACTTGCTGTTAACTGGACGACTCGGTGTTGGTGTAGTCTGCTTAGGACTCGTATTAACATTTGCCAGAGAATGTTTCAATCGCGCAACTTCTTCTCTAAGTGAGGCTAATTCTCCACTTGTATCATCTGATAATGTTGGTTTTGAATCTATCTCTGCCAAACGAATGGTCATCATTTCAGCATAAATCTTAGGCTGTAAGCTAGCTTTGATATCAGCTAAACTACTTGTCGCAATTCCAATCATTTCAAACAAAACAGCCTGTGAAAGACCTAGGTTATCCTTAAAGAGATCACTATGGTGAGTATTCTCCCCACCAGTTTGGACAATCAAAATATCCCGTAGATACTGCAACAAATCCGTTACAAATCGTGTCATACTTTTTCCGTTATCAAAAATCAAATTAAGATTTTCCAAAGCACGAGTCACATCTTTTTGTGCCAAGGCAGCCACATAATTATCCAAAGCACTTAGACTAATAGTCCCCGTAATTTCCTCAGAAACAGCTGTTGTTAATCTAGCATCTTGAGTCAAGCTCAATGCTTGGTCTAAAATGGACAAGGCATCCCGCATACCACCTTCAGCTCGACGAGCAATAATCTCAACAGCCTCAGAATCATAATCAATCCCTTCCTTTTCTAAAATATGGAAGATATGATCTCTAATATCCTGAGTCTTGATAGACTTAAATTCAAATCTCTGAACCCGAGATAAAATGGTTGCAGGAATCTTATGAAGCTCTGTCGTTGCTAGGATAAAGACAACATTTGGAGTTGGTTCCTCAAGAGTTTTCAAAAGAGCATTAAAGGCACCAGTTGAAAGCATATGAACCTCGTCAATGATATAAACCTTATAGTGGGCAACACTCGGAGCATAGGTCGATTTATCACGGATGTCACGAATTTCATCAACCCCATTATTAGAGGCTGCATCCATTTCGATAACATCCTCCAAACTACCATTTGTAACCGCCTGACAAACGTAACAGTTATTACAAGGTTCTCCCCCTACTTGATTAGGGCAGTTCATGGCCTTAGCAAAAATTTTAGCTACACTGGTTTTTCCAGTTCCACGAGGCCCTGAAAAAAGATAGGCATGGCTGATCTTTTCCTGCTCTACAGCTTGTTTCAGAGTTTTTGCAACAATTTCTTGGCCTACTAACTGGGAAAAGGTTTGACTTCTATATTTTCGATAAAGGGCCTGATACATTACGCTTTCTCCTCAAACATTGAAAAATTCCATTCGGTTTTCTCTAACAAAATAGCAACAAACTCTTCTAGATACTTCTGATCCATTTCATCATAATCATCGGCAAGAGATGAATCCAAGTCTAAAACACCCAGAAGTTGTCCATCTTTAACCATTGGCACAACAATTTCACTACGAGCACTACTATCGCAAGAAATATAGTTTGGATAGGTCTTTACATCACCAACAATAACTGTTTGACGACTAGCTGCCGATTCGCCACAAACACCTTTTCCAAGAGCGATTCGTACACATGAAACTCCACCTTGAAAGGGTCCCAAGATCAGTTCATTCCCATTAAATAGATAGAAACCTGCAAAAACAGTATTGGGAAAGCTTATTTTTAGCAAAGCACTAGCATTAGAAAGATTAGCCAACACATTGGGCTCTCCTTCTAAAAGATAAGAGAGCTGTTCATTTATTATTTGATAAAGTGATTCTTTTTCTGAATATAACATAAAACCATTATATCAAAAAATGCTAGTAGAAAAAAGAAAAATCCCTTGTTTTAAAAACAAAGGATTTGATTCAAATTCGAATGGATTAAAGTTCGATGTCTCCGAACAAGTCAGCCATTGAGAATCCTGTTTGAGTTTCAGGAAGTTCAAAATCACGTTTTTCTTGACGTTTTGGACGACGTGGACGTGGAGCGCGTTTTTCTTCTTTTTGTCCTTCTTCTTGAGCTGGACGTTCTTCAAGAGCTTTGATAGAAAGTGAAACGCGTTCTGCATCAGCGTTAACTTCAAGAACTTTAACAGTAACTTCTTGACCAACTTTAAGAGCTTCTTTTGGATTTTCAATACGTTTGTGTGAAATTTGTGATACGTGAACAAGTCCATCGATACCTGGCAATACTTCAACAAATGCACCGAAGTCAGTCAAACGTTTAACTGTACCTTCTACAACATCACCTTTAGCCAATTTTTGCTCAACGCCATCCCATGGTCCAGGTGTTGTAGCTTTAAGTGAAAGTGATACACGTCCTTCTTCTTCGTTAAGATCAAGGATTTTCACTTCAACTTCTTCACCAACAGTTACAACTGATTTTGGTGAAACGTTACGTTCGTGTGACAATTCAGTCAAGTGAACCAATCCATCAACACCACCAAGGTCGATGAAAGCACCGAAGCTTGTGATACGAGCAACTTTACCAGTTACTACATCACCAACAGCCAATTTACCGAATACTTCAGCACGAGCTGCTGCAGTAGCTGCTTCTACAACTTCACGACGTGAAAGGATGAAGCGGTTTTCTTTAGCGTCAACTTCTTTGATTTTAGCTTCAAATTCTTGACCTACAAAACGCTCAGTGTTACGTACGAAACGAGTATCCAACATTGAAGCTGGGATAAATCCACGTACACCTTCAAATTCAACAGAAAGTCCACCTTTAACAGCGCGAGTTCCTTTAACTGTAACAACTTCTTCTTCGCGTCCTACAAGTTTGTCCCATGCTTTGCGAGCTTCAAGGCGTTTTTTAGATACAAGGTATGTTACTGTATCAGTATCTTTACCAACTACTTGACGAAGTACAAGAACATCCAATACTTCACCTACTTTTACAAAGTCATTGATATCTGCATCGCGATCGTTTGTCAATTCGCGAAGAGTCAAGACACCTTCAACACCAGTTCCTGAGATTGCAACGTTAGCTTGAGTCGCATCGACTGTCAATACTTCAGCACTAACAACATCACCAGGCTCAACTTGGCTAACGCTATTTAGCAAATCTTCAAATTCGTTCATCTAAAAAATCCTCCAACAATCAAGCTTTTCTTCAGCTTGACATACTTATAATTTTTTTCCTAAGCACCCGCAAGGACATGTTCATATCATTCACGTCTTTCAATTATAAAAATAAAATACCCTAAGATATTTTTCTTTTTATCTTGAATTTATTACCTAAGAACTGGGGTAGCTGGATTCGAACCAACGCATGAGGGAGTCAAAGTCCCTTGCCTTACCGCTTGGCTATACCCCAAAAATAAGATGGAGAGAGAGGGATTCGAACCCCCGAACCCGAAGGAGCGGATTTACAGTCCGCCGCGTTTAGCCTCTTCGCTATCTCTCCGACAATTAACAGAGTCTATTATATCATGAAAATTTACAAAAAACAAGCATTATTTTGCTAAATTATAGTTTTCAATCAAAATTTCCACAGCTTTTTCAAGTTTTTTATAAAAACTATCGACATTTCCATTCTTTATGATCGCAAATTGATTGTCTAATTCGGCAATTTCACCGATGATCTTTTTACCAATGGTTAAAGTGTAACCGTCATACTTTTCTTTCCCAACTAAAACAGTTGCATCCGTTAATTGAATTTCAATTTTTTTATCTTTTTTACTCATACTCTACCTCTTTTCACTCTTCCTATTGTACAAGAAATTTAGAAAACTGGCAAGAAAAAACTCTATACCAAACCAAGCTTGATACAGAGTTTTTGTAAAAAATCTAGAATTTTTAATCTAGAGATGACTCATTATTAATGGGTTGTTCCACCTACTAACTTCAAGTCCTTATCTTTATAGTCTACGATAGCTCTAATAGCTGCCTCGATACCTCTGACAATATCTCTTAAGCACATGGATGCAGTATTAGGCTTATTTACCACTTGTTCTGTCATATAGGGAATATGCATAAAGCCTGCCCTCATATGGGGAAATTTCTTATCCGCTAAATAGAGTGCCTGATACATCAAATGGTTACAAACAAAAGTTCCTGCTGTATTGGATACTGCTGCAGGTAGCCCTTCTTCTTTTATGGCTTGTACCATCGCTTTGATAGGGAGTGTGCTAAAGTAGGCAACTTGACCGTCCAGGCGAATAGGTTCATCAATCGGCTGATTTCCTTGGTTATCTGGAATTCTAGCATCATCTTGATTGATAGCAACTCTCTCAGGAGTTAAACTCGCTCTTCCTCCTGCTTGTCCGATGCAAAGCACAACATCTGGTTGATATCGAACTATTTCTGCTTCTAAAACCTCTGCTGATTGATAAAAGACCGTTGGGATTTCTGCCCAATGAAGCTCTGCACCATTGATTTCAGACGGTAATGATTTAACAGCTTCTAGAGCTGGATTGACCTGTTCACCACCAAAAGGATTAAAACCTGTAACTAATATTTTCATTTTATTTCCTTTACTAAAATGCCAAAAAGTACATCAAAAATACATGGAGGACAATCATGACAACAGCTACTCCTACTTGCGCTTTGATAACCCCATTTGGATCTTTCATATCCAGGAGAGCTGCCGGTAAAGCATTAAAGTTAGCCGCCATTGGAGTCAATAAGGTTCCACAGCAACCTGCTGTCATTGCTAGAGCAGCGGCTACAATTGGATCAGCTCCCAAGGCAAATACAAAGGGAACACCAATTCCAGCAGTAATGACAGTAAAGGCCGCAAAGGCATTACCCATTATCATGGAGAATAGAACCATCCCAAGGACATAAGCTACCACACCCATAAAACGACTACCCGAAGGTACTAGACCGCTTATCAAATGAGAAATCAAGTCTCCCACTCCTGCTACGGTAAATATTGCCCCTAAAGCACCTAAAAGTTGAGGCACAATCCCACTGGTTGAAACTTGTTGCACCATGCGATTGTTTTCTGCTAACAAACTTCTAGGAGAACTCTTAGTAATCAATAAAAGAGAGATGGTTGCGAAAAATGCTGCAAGACTGATAGCAATCTTACTAAACTCAGGAACTATTTTTGCTAATACTAAAGCAATCAAAGCCATTAACATGACTGGAATAAAAATTTTATTCTTTAGTCGTTTTGCTTCAATGTTTGCCTTGACTTCATCCAGAGACGGTAAGGTTCCGATACGAACCTGTTTAAAGAGAGTTAGCAGGGCTAATAGCACTACGATAACTCCAATACAGACAGAAGGTAGATAGGAACCACCGATAAAACTGATGCCCAATAAAGCCCAAAACCCAGCCGTTCCAAAGCGAACTGGGTTTGTTTTATCTTTATAGCTACAATAAGCCGTATGAAGGAATTGACAACCAATCACAATATAGGTCAACTCTAATAACTGTCTTGCTAGATTGGTCATTCTTCTTTCCCTTTACTAACCTTATTTGCTAGCAGTTTTCTATCAAACAGGTAATTGTAAATCCCAACTATAAATAGGGCAATTCCTGCAACTATAAGCGAAGCTGAAGCAATTCCTGCATAATTACTTTCGTAACCTAATTGGTCCAGTGTGCCCCCTATCAAGAGGACACCACCTGCACCAACGAAAGTGTTTTGAGCAAAGAAATTTGCAAAATTATCATTTGCTGCTGCACGCGCTTTTAGCGCTTCGCTCTCCTGCTCCGTTAATTTTCTACCTAATTGAGACTCTGCTGCTGCTTGTCCCATGGGTTGAACCAAAGGCCTTACAAACTGCGGATGTCCTCCAAGACGAATGGCAAAGAAACCATCGAGCTCTCGAATCAAGAAGTAAATTGTATAAAAACTTCCTACGGTCAATCCTTTAATCTTTTGAATCAAGTCAATTGAACGTTGCTTGAGGCCAAAAGTTTCAGATAAACCAACCAAGGGCAAGGTTACCATAAAAATCGTAAGAACTCGTTGATTGCTAAATTCTTTTCCTAAAATTTCCAAGAACTCAACAAGAGAAACTCCAGAAACTAGAGCTGTAACTAAACTAGCTAAGACTACCGTTGCGATGGTATCTAATTTATAGATAAAACCAGCAACAATGATAGCTATCCCTATTAGTTTAAGCCATTCCATTTAATCTTCCTTTATTCCAAAAACACTAGTCTGTTCTATTTGACATGATTTTCTAGTTCTTTTTGGTATTTACTGTTTGATTCTAATTTTTCTTTTTGCCATTTTTCAAGAGCAGCTTCATATTCTTTAGTAGTCACAATCTCTTTTTGCAATCTCATGCCTTTAAAGATATATGGATCGCCTTTGATACCAACTTGTGAGTATGGTTTTGAGAAAGGAACGACGTTGCTAACAACTGGTGAACCACCTGATGAAGCCGTTGGCATCAAGAGAGAACTATCTGTTAGCCATGCTTGAGCTTTGGCATATTTTTCATATCTCTTGTCCAAGTCATTTGTCTCAGAAGCTGCATCATCCAAGAGTTTCTTATACTGATCCAAACCAAGTTGAGCTACGACTTCCTTGTCTTTTCCTTTAGTAATACCAAGGTGTTTCATAGCAGAACCAGTTTTTGGATCCATGATATTCAAATAAGATGCTGGGTCCTGATAACTTGGAGACCATCCAGTGCTGTTCAAGTCGTAGTCTTTTTGAGCGGGAACACGTGCTTGAGATGTAATGCTTTCTTTTTCGTTATCTGTCATCTGAAGGACATCAATGACAACATTTTCAGCACCAAGTGTTGATTCGATTGATTGCTTGAAGGAATTGCTTTGTTGAACGGCAATTGTATCTGTTTGTTCAACTGGAACATCCAAGTGAATTGGGAAGGTTACACCTTTTGATTCCAACTCTTTCTTAGCTTTTTCGAATGATGCTTTGGCTTTGTCTGGATTGTAGATTGTATCTTTTCCATCAACAAGCTCAACACCTTTCCATTGGTCTCCATAGTTAATCAATTCTGCTTGAGCAATATCACCAAAGTTTTTGCCGCCAGATTGTACAAAATTGTCTGGCACTAGGCTGTTACGAATAATCTTATCAGCACCTTCTTCACCATTTAGTTGTGCAGCATAAGAATGACGGTTGAAGGCAAAGTTGATAGCCTGACGGAAGTCCTTGTTCAACATAGCTTCTTTTGTAGAAGACTTCTGCTCATCACTTGTTTTAGCAGTTTTATTGTAAGACTGACGATTTACGTTGAAGGTAAAGTAGTAACTATTTGAATCTTGTGGACTGTAGGTGATTTTATCCCCGTATTGTTCTAAAGTTGAAGCAAAGTTTGAACTACTTGGGAAAAGTCGAGCAGTTGTGTAGGCGCCTGACGAGAAACTACGAATCAAGGATTCTTGGTCTGACCCATCATAGTAGGTCAGTTTAACCTTCTCGATTTTCACCTTTTCTTTATCCCAGTAATTTGGATTCTTTTCATATTCGATTAAGGATTTAGAAGTTAAAGTTTTCAAGATATATGGACCGTTATACAGGATACCAGATGGGCTAACTGCTCCGTAATTCTTACCAGAAGCTTTGAGGAACTCTTCATTTACAGGCAACATAGTTGCTGAAGTTACTTTTGAATTCCAGAAACTTTCTGGTGCATTTAGAGTGTACTCAACAGTATAATCATCCACTGCCTTAACACCAACTGTAGAGAAGTCATTAGTCTCACCAGTCATATATTCATTCAAGCCCTTGATTGAGTTTTGAATAAGAGTGACACCGTCTGATTTGCCATCTGCTACGTGTTTCAATCCAGTAACAAAGTCATGCGCAGTTACTTCAGCGTATTCTTCACCCTCTGAGGTATACCATTTAACTCCTTTACGAAGTTTATAAGTATAAGTCAATCCATCTTTTGAGACAGTCCAATCCTCAGCTAAGGAAGGAATCAAATTCCCATATTCATCGTTTTCCAACAAACCATCAACTACGTTCCCGACGATATCAGTAGTTGATGTACGAGTGGCAATACTGTAGTCTAAGGATGATGGATCCACTCCATAGACATAAGAGAAAGTTGTAGGTGCGTCCGCTTCTTTATCTGCTTTTCCACAAGCTACAAGAAGAACCGTTGTACTCAGGACAAGTCCTGCTGTTAACATCCACTTTTTCGTTTTCATAAAGATCTCCTTTAATAATTTTTAATCTACTTTTACAATCCAACCTTCTGGTGCTTCAATGTCACCAAATTGGATACCTGTCAATTCATCGTATAGTTTACGAGTCACTGGACCAACCTCTGTTTCACTGTAGAAAACATGGAAGTCATCACCGTGTTGGATTCCCCCAATAGGTGAAATTACGGCTGCAGTACCACAGGCACCTGCTTCTACAAATCGATCCAGACTATCAATTGGTACATCCCCTTCAACAGGCTTCAAGCCCAATCGATGCTCTGCCAAGTAAAGTAATGAGTACTTGGTAATAGATGGCAAGATTGATGGACTCAATGGCGTTACGAACTCATTATCAGCTGTAATCCCAAAGAAGTTTGCTGAACCGACTTCTTCAATCTTGGTGTGAGTTGACGGGTCTAGGTAGATAACATCTGAGAAATGACGGGATTTAGCCATTTTTCCTGGTAAAAGACTGGCTGCATAGTTCCCACCGACCTTGGCAGCTCCTGTTCCATTGGGTGCAGCACGGTCATACTCATCTTGAATCAAGAAGTTTGTTGGAACCAATCCACCCTTAAAGTAATTTCCAACTGGCATGGCAAAAATCGTAAAAATATACTCCTCAGCTGGTTTTACCCCAATGATATCTCCAACACCAATCAAAAGTGGACGGAGGTAGAGGGTTCCACCAGTTCCATAAGGTGGTACGTATTCTTGATTGGCGCGGACGACTGCCTTACAAGCCTCTACAAACATATCTGTTGGAACTTGGGGCATCAAGAGACGGTCGCAAGTACGTTGGAGTCGTTTAGCATTTTCATCTGGGCGAAAGAGTTGTACGCTACCATCCTTTGTACGATAGGCTTTTAATCCTTCAAAGGCTTGTTGTCCATAGTGAAGACTTGGTGATGATTCAGAAAGATGGAGAGTAGAATCCTCAGTCAATTCTCCTTGGTTCCATTGACCATTTGAGTAATGAGCAATATAACGATAAGGTAATTTCATATAGGCAAAACCAAGGTTTTCCCAATCAATAGCAACTGGCATATTCTTCTCCTCTTATTCTAATCAAAGCTATGTGTTCTATTCTACACTATTCTCTAAAAAATTCAAGTATTTTTTGTAATTTTCTGAAAATTTTACCAAAAAAAGAAACCAGTCACTGGGACTGATCCTTTTCTTAGCTTTCCTTATCATCTTTAAAAACGTCTTTGAGGTAGGCATCAAAAACTTCTTCGTCAGAAATAGTATCAGAGATAAAGCTTCCATTGCTTGTACGTTCTGATAGGTTCAAATCTTGTAGGATTGATTCGTAAATCGTTCCATTATTTGATTGAATCACAAGCGTTTGTTCTCCATCTTCTACTTCTGTACTAAAGAGATCTCCAACAAATCCTTGTTCTGAGACCGCTCCAGCCAAGAATACGCGATGGGGTTTACTCTTTAATTCTCTCAAGACTTGAAGGCCACGATTGGCACGACTGGTTGCTGGAATTTCCTCTGTTGAAACACGTTTCAAGCTTCCACGTTGCGTTAAAAGATAGAAAGAAGATGTATTGCAGATAAAGGCTGCTTGTATCACATCATCTGCTTTGAGATTCATGGCTTTGACCCCTGCAGCTTTGGCACCGATAACTGGCACTTCTTTGATGTTAAAGCGGAGGGCATAACCGTTTCGACTGATCAACAGAACATCATCCAATTTAATCGGAGCTACTGCTACAATCTGGTCAGTATCGTCTTTCAACTTAGCGTACTTGACAGATTTAGAACGATAGGTTCTCCATGGAGAGAATTCTTTGCGTTCTACCCGTTTGATTTGTCCAAGTCGTGTTGCTGCAAAATAAGTTGTCGCATCATCAAATTGATCCACAACTTCTACATAGAGCACTTCTTCATTGGTTTCAAAGTTTGTAATAGACTGGCTCAAATGCTCTCCGATATCCTTCCAACGAATATCTGCCAACTCATGGACTGGTCGATAAATGACATTCCCAAGCGTTGTAAAGATTAAAAGGTGTTGAGTAGTTTTGACAGATTGAACGAATAGCAATCGGTCGTCATCCCGTTTACCAATCTCTTCTAAGGTTGAAGCTGCAAAGGAACGAGGGCTAGTACGTTTGATATAACCTGCCTTCGTCACGCTAACGTAAGTATCTTCTTCAGCGATCAGACTAGCTGTATCAATCTCGATGACTTTTGCTGTATCTTCTAAAGTACTCAAACGTGGAGTCGCAAATTTCTTCTTGACCTCACGAAGCTCTTTTTTCATGAGATTGTACATAGTTCGTTCGTCACCGATGATAGCCGCAAGCATAGCAATCTTCTCACGAAGTTCTGCTTCTTCTTCTTGCAAGACAACCACGTCTGTATTAGTTAAACGATAAAGTTGCAAGGTAACGATAGCTTCAGCCTGTTCTTCTGTAAATTCATAGCTGACCTTGAGGTTTTCCTTTGCATCAGCCTTATTCTCAGAAGCACGGATAAGGGCAATGACTTCATCCAAAATCGAGATAACGCGAATCAAACCTTCCACGATATGGAGACGTTTTTCAGCCTTTTCCTTGTCAAAGCGAGAACGAGCCAAGATGACTTCACGACGGTGGGCGATATAGCTAGACAAAATCGGTACAATTCCAACCTGGCGAGGCGTAAAATTGTCAATCGCCACCATGTTGAAGTTGTAGTTGATTTGCAAGTCAGTGTATTTGAAAAGGTAGTTGAGAACAAGTTCCGTGTTCGCATCTTTTTTGAGTTCTATAGCGATGCGAAGACCATCACGGTCAGATTCATCACGAACCTCAGCGATACCTGCCACCTTGTTATTGACACGGACTTCATCGATTTTCTTGACCAAGTTAGCCTTATTGATTTCATAAGGAATCTCAGTGATAACGATTTGTTCCTTGCCACCTTTTAGCTTTTCAATTTCAGTCTTAGAACGAACAACCACGCGCCCTTTCCCAGTTTCATAAGCCTTCTTGATTTCATCACGACCTTGGATGATGGCTCCTGTAGGAAAGTCTGGCCCAGGCAAGAATTCCATGAGTTTATCAACTTTTGCCGTTGGATGGTCAATCATATAAACAGCAGCATCAATAACCTCAGCCAAATTATGCGGTGGAATGTCTGTGGCGTATCCAGCCGAAATACCAGTCGAACCATTGACTAAAAGATTTGGGAAAGCTGCGGGTAAAACAGTTGGTTCTTTTTCGGTATCGTCAAAATTCCAAGCAAAAGGAACTGTCTTTTTCTCGATATCCTGAAGAAGATAACCAGCAATTTCTGAAAGACGCGCCTCAGTATAACGCATGGCCGCAGGCGGATCTCCGTCCATAGAACCATTATTACCGTGCATTTCGACCAAAATCTCACGATTTTTCCAATCTTGTGACATACGAACCATGGCATCATAGATAGAAGAATCTCCGTGTGGATGGAAATTCCCCATGATATTTCCGACAGACTTGGCCGACTTGCGGTAGCTCTTGTCAAATGTATTGCCATCTTTATTCATAGAATAAAGAATACGGCGCTGAACCGGCTTCAAGCCATCACGAATATCCGGCAAAGCCCGGTCTTGAATAATGTACTTGGAGTAGCGACCAAAGCGCTCTCCCATAATGTCCTCAAGGGACATGTTTTGAATGTTAGACATGGTTATAAACCTTCTTAATTTAATAATTAGAATTATTTATTAAAATATAAATATACAGTAAATTTTTTTATTTCTAGCTAAAGTTCTTTCCAGTTCTATTGTATTATTGCATTTTCATCTAGTACTTTTTCCACCCTTAGAAAGAAACTTCTCAAATAGACTATAAAGAATATAATCAAAAAAATTATATTAAGACAATTAAGTTTTTCACTAACAAAAAGATAATAAACAATGAAAATGGAAAAAATTAAATATATTACAAAACAAATGACCGAGGGCCATTTTCTCTGGACTGGTACTAGCTTATATTGATATTTTTTAGAAAAATCACTTTTTTCATAAGTTATTCCCTCTGAGTACACATTCATTTGTGAATTAGAAAATGATATAAATAAAAGATAAATGATTACTGATAAAATTTTAATAAAAAGAATATTTACCATGTTAGTCTTTGGTTCTAAAGATAATAACCAAAGACTGCTTATCAGAAATATAGTTGGTAGTATAAAACCTAATAACCAGTCAAATACACTAGATAAACAAGTAAATACAACCTCAATTTTTTTAAATATGAAAGCAAAATTATCAAAAACTGTTTCACCCACGGCTGCTTCCAACCGCTTATCAAAATTAGATTTTGAAAAATTTATTTTAGTATATACATACTCCTCAGTGTTTTCTTCCCTATGTTTTAACGCATCTTCAGTAGTAGAAATTTCCGTATTTTCTTTATATTCCCAAATTGATTCTAATCTTTTCAATAATGGGAATCTTTGTCCCTCTTTATTCAAATTATCAAAATTACTAATAACATACATTGAGCGGATTAAAAGAATGAATAGCAATAAAATCAAAATAATATTAAACATATAATTATATTCACTCATGCTACTAACTAACCCTTGAAATGAATCTTGAATTTGTTCCCAAGTAGGATTTGGTAATATTTTAGACATGAGTGTATTTGTGCTAAGAAAAGTTAACAAACCTATAATTATATCTTTAATTGAAAAAGATAATTGGTTGCCTTTGCTCTCCACAAATTTAATATAATTCTCAAATTCTTTCTTTGTAATACCATAATCTAATAACTTGGAACGTAATTCAAATAATATTCTATCTATTTCAAATGCCGTAGTATACTTTCTGTTTAATATTGTGCCGTTCATTCTATGCCATTTCTTGTATTCTTTCTCAATTATAACAAAGAAGGGCGAATCATTAAATCTTTTATTTTTACGTCTTTTAAACTCACTAAAAATTAAAAAAATAATCAAAAATGACAATATTGTCAGTATTTCAGACATTGCAGTACTCCTTATCTGATTAACTATATCTATTTTTCTCCACCTTGCCAGTCTCATTGTTATCCTCAGCATACTGAATCATCTTCTCAGCCATTTCTTTTTCATACTTAAATCCCATCTTTTGGGCAAGGATTTGAGCTTCTTGGTGGAAAATTTGCATCGTAGCCAATAAAGAATGAGTGGTTTTGTCTAAACTTGAGAAATCAAGTAGATTTGAGAATTCCTTCTCCTTCTCAGCAGGCAAGTAGTTAAAGAGGTATTTGTAGTTCTTACCGATGTCGACTGTTCCTTTATCACTTGCTACCTGCCAGGCCAATACTTTTAGCAGTTCTTGCTGACAAATACCGTAGAGATGGTCAGTCGAATAGATAAGTTGCTTACGACAAATTCCTTTGACCACGTAGGTTGACACCCACCAAAATTCATTACAAGATTTTTCAAAATCCGTCTCAGTAGCTGGGGTTATCCAGTAACGCTCTGGACTTGGGGAATAGGTCTCAAACAAGCCCTTAGTGTCCTCTAGCACCGTGAAATCCGCTTCGCTTTCTACCCACTCTTGAATGTGGTCTTTGGGGCAGAGGGTTAAATCAATCCGATTGCCATCTTCAAATAGCATGAGATAGAGACGACGGTTGCCTAGGATATTATGTTGCTCAATGATACGTGTGCCAAACTGGTCCAACCAAGAAAGGTCGGCTATCAGACCATCCAAATCCCCCACGATATAGACTACATCATAGTCTTGGAACTCGTCCTTGGGAGCCTTTGGGTTTGTCCGCGAGCCGGACATGGCGACTGCATCGACCTGTAGCACTTTTGCGGTTTGCAAAATCACATCAAACATCTCGGTTTCAGTTCTCATGGGAATACCTGCCTTTTTAGTGGAAACTATTGATTCTGTAGAGGACATGTCTATAAAGCGGACTGTCTGCTGGAACTTTTTCATTATCAAATTCTTTGACAAATTCCATGCTCAGTTTTTGCATGACTTTTTGCGAAAGTTGATTGAGTAAGGATGTAAAAGAGTAAACTTCTGACAAGCTAGCTTGCTGAAAAGCAAAGTCTAGACAGGCTGGGGCAGCCTCCGTCGCATAACCATCTTGGCAAGTTCAAGCGTATCTGTCAGACCCAGTTTGTTGTCAAGCATCATTGGCTGTCTCCTTTCATTCAGATTTTCTAAATCCTGTACCAACAGGCTTAAAACTTATTGCCCGATAAAATCCATCTGCTTCAGATATTAATTCAATCCTTGTCAAAGGATATTTTTTGTGGATCTCCTCAATCAGCTGCTGTCCCATTCCTTTTCTGCGGTGGGATTTATCAATAATTATTTCAGCTAAAAAGGTCGTCAGCACTTCATCCGTCAGATAACGGGCAAAGCCAAGGATTTTCTGGTCCTCTTCAAGCACCAAGTAATGAGACAGATTTGTTGAGAATAGAGCTGTCACTTTTTCCTCTGTAAAAGAAAGCCATTTTTCACTTTGATAAAGGCTATAAATAGCTTGACAATCTTTTCTGCTTGCAGGTCTGATAATCATCTTCTATTCCTCCAAATCTGTCAGACTTAATTAACACTCCCCACTGCTTCCGTTACCTTCATAGCAGGTTTGCGTTTTTTATAGCAACTACGGATAGCGTTGAGATGGTCACGGAGATTGGCATACTGCTTTTTATCTGGATAAGCATAAGCGTTGATTGCAGTATAATCCACAAGGAAGTCATAGATTTCTTGCAGTTTCGCTCGAACTTCCTTGTTTTGACTAGATGCCTTGCCCTTTTGCTCAGCCAAGCGCTCCTTATAGGCTTTCTCAAACTGAGCCTGCGCCTTTGTCAAGGTTTCTACATGAGTTGTCAAATGCAGGGTTGCAAGGGCAGTTTGGTAGTCAGTATCTTTTAGCTCCTTGAGCAAATGGTTAATAGCTTCTGTCTCTTTCTCGTAGCTCATACTCGTTAGCCCAGCATAATTTTTGAAAAATTTGTTGAGTTTGTCGTAAGCTTCCTTGCTACTTGCCTCTTTCACACGAGAGAAGGCCTTGACCAGACCAGTCAAGGTAGAAAGCGCATAATCGCGCTCACGATCAGACGCTTCCAGACTAGCTACCGTTTGACTGGCCTTAGAACGGTGCAAACCAGCTTGCAAGGTCTCAAGAAGTTTTTCCATATCCCCAAGCTTCGTTGCATAAACCTGCTCAGATTTATTGGCTGTTGTAAAAGTCCCTAACTCATCCTTGCTCTCAGATAGAAGTTGGAAAAATTCGTTGTTTTCTAAAGCTTTTGTATCTAAACTGCTAATTCCATAAATTTTTTTATCTGGATAATCTCCTAATTTTTTTATTTTAATGTACTTTTTACTTCATCCGATTCTCAGAAAAAGTTTTTTGCTCCTGCAAGAGCTCCTCCAAAAACAAAAGTTCGTCTTTTACTCAAAATACACTCGTCCGATTTTCGGACAAATATAATTTACTCCAAAGCGCTCTGTCAGAAAAACTGGCGGACTCATTTTTCTTTTAGCGACTTTGCCAGAGTTTCTGACCTATGGAGTTTTATTGAGGAAGCAGCTAATATTTTTGAATAAAACGCTTTGTATAAAAGATAATTTTCATAAGAGTCTAAAATTTTTAATAATTTTAACTCGTGTTTTAAAATTTCTATTAAAAAATTCTCCGTACTCAGCAACTTCTCTTTATATTTCTCACCACCGTAATAATAACATTCTACTAGCCTATTGTAATCAATACTATCTTCATTTTTAAGAAGCTGCTCTTGGAAAATTTGTCGGGCTATTGTTTCTTTTTTAAATTCTTTATATTTGAACCAAACTTGTACAAAATACATTGCCCCAGTAGTTAGAATTACTCCCCAACTAATAACAAGCTCACCAATACTAGTTGGATTTAAGATTTGAGGTCCATAGATCAATGTAAAAACTGAACTAATTGTAAGTAAGAAAAAGAAAATCCTTTCTAGAGAATCAATCAGATAATTTGGAAAATGTTTAAATACTATACAAACCTGTAAAACTGTGAAAAACGTACTTAATGCAAATACAGTTAAATTCAGTTTACAATTAGAGTATATATCCTTTCTATCATTAAAATATGGAATAAGCCATAATAGACTAAAAATCAACCAAAACTCAATAGGGATTGCTATAAAAATAAACTTCTTCAATTTAGTTACTAATTTTATATTCCAATTTTGAATGAAATAATATACAACCCCTAAAATAAGGAGTAATCCTAATACTGCTACAATATGTTTTAATAATTCTAAGTTAATGAGGTAACTGAGGAAAATAAAGATAAAAAGTAATAATACTCCTATCAATTTTGAAGTTTGTGCATCGTCCAACATAAGCTTTTTTCGTTGTTCAAAATCTTCTTCAAATGATAAAATTTTTAAATATTTATATTTATCTATATCATTTTTTAATTTCTCTTTGTCTTTTTTGGATAAAACTACCATATTGTCATTCCTCTAAAACACCATCTCCCCACTCTCCTCAAGCGTAAACTTGACATTGTCTTCAATCCACTTACGGCGTGGTTCAACCTTATCACCCATGAGGACATTGACGCGACGTTCTGCGCGTGCTAGGTCTTCAATCGTAACACGGATGAGGGTACGCGTTTCTGGGTTCATAGTTGTTTCCCAGAGTTGGTCCGCATTCATTTCACCAAGACCTTTATAACGTTGAAGGGTAGCCCCTTTACCGAACTGCTTACGTAGTTCCTCTAGCTCGCCATCCGTCCAAGCATAGGCCACTTCTTCTTTCTTGCCTTTACCTTTAGACATCTTGTAAAGTGGAGGAAGGGCGATATAGACATGTCCAGCTTCGACTAGTGGACGCATATAACGATAAAAGAAGGTTAAGAGAAGAGTTTGAATGTGGGCACCGTCGGTATCCGCATCGGTCATGATAATGATCTTGTCATAGTTAGCATCTTCAAGAGAAAAGTCTGCTCCAACACCTGCACCGATGGTATAAATCATGGTATTGATTTCTTCATTTTTGAGGATATCTGCCATCTTGGCCTTGGCTGTATTGATAACCTTACCACGAAGAGGTAAGATAGCCTGGAACTTGCGGTCACGACCTTGTTTGGCCGAACCGCCGGCAGAATCTCCTTCGACCAAATAGAGCTCGTTCTTTGTTGGATTTTTAGACTGGGCTGGGGTTAATTTCCCAGAAAGTAATCCCTTGTCTTTCTTATTTTTCTTACCATTTCGGCTCTCATCACGCGCTTTTCGTGCTGCTTCACGGGCATCACGCGCCTTGATTGCCTTGCGAATCAGATTAGAAGCTAGTTCTCCATTTTCCATAAGGAAGAAAGTTAATTTATCAGCTACAATCCCATCTACAACGGGACGAGCTAGTGGACTTCCTAGTTTATCCTTGGTCTGTCCCTCAAACTGCAAATGTTCTTCAGGGACTAGAATAGAGAGGACAGCCGCTAGCCCCTCACGATAGTCTGACCCTTCAAGGTTTTTATCTTTTTCCTTGAGAAGCCCCGTCTTACGCGCGTAATCATTCATGACCTTGGTAATAGCGGACTTGAGTCCTGTCTCGTGCGTTCCACCGTCCTTGGTGCGAACGTTATTGACAAAGGATAGAATGTTATCTGAAAATCCATCGTTGTACTGGAGGGCTACTTCTACTTGGAAACCATTGTCTTCCCCTTCAAAGTAAAGCACTGGTGTCAAGGTTTCCTTGTCTTCGTTGAGATAGGAAACAAAGTCCTGCACCCCATTCTCATAGTGGAATTCGATAGATTCATCTGTTCGTTTGTCTGTTAATGACAAGGTTACATTTTTTAAGAGAAAGGCTGACTCATTGAGACGCTCTGAAATGGTATTGTACTTGAAGTCTGTCGTAGAAAAAATACTAGCATCAGGCATGAAGGTCACTTTTGTACCTGTCTTAGATTTTGGTGCTGTTCCTACCTTTTCAAGAGTTGTTACTGGTTTCCCACCATTTTCAAAGCGTTGCTTGTAAACTGTACCATCACGAGTAATTTCTACTTCAAGCCAACTAGAAAGGGCATTAACGACCGAAGAACCCACTCCGTGGAGACCACCAGATGTCTTATAGCCACCTTGACCGAATTTTCCTCCAGCGTGAAGGATGGTAAAGATAACCTCAACCGTTGGAATTCCCATGGCGTGCATCCCTGTTGGCATCCCACGTCCGTGGTCTTGAACCGTTAAACTTCCATCTTTATTAATAGTCACATCAATACGATCACCAAATCCAGACAGAGCTTCATCGACTGCATTGTCCACGATTTCCCAGACTAGGTGATGGAGTCCAGCACCGTCAGTCGATCCGATATACATCCCTGGACGTTTACGGACCGCATCCAACCCTTCTAGCACCTGAATGGCGTCATCATTATAATTGTTAATATTGATTTCCTTTTTTGACACAAGGAACCTCCTATTTGTTCATCTTTTCTATTTTACAGGTTTTCTAGGGATTTTGCAAAATTTTTCTAATTGAGCAGGTTTGCACTCAATTGTTTATTCCTCAAAAAAAGAAACCAAGACGCGAGTCTTAGTTTTCTTCTCCCTTAATCTGGCTTGTGGCGACATTTTCACCAAACCATTTCTGGCTAATTTCTTGGAATTTTCCTTCTTGATAGAGCTCCACAAAAGCTTTATTTAAATTATCTAACAAGGTCTTATCAGCCGGTCTTACTCCAACTGCAAAGGATTCACTCTCAAAACCAGCTGGGAAAATTTCATACTGGTCTAAGATTTCTTCAGTTTTAAGATAATAGTTAGCATAAACACGGTCAATTAGAAGGGCATCAATCCGATCATTTTGCAAGTCAATCAAGGCTTCATTAAAACTTTGATATTGGTTCGCCTTCTTATCTTTTACAATATTTTTTAAGAGTTCCGGTTGAGCTTCAAAATCTAGATAACCAGAGGACCCTGCTTGGGCTCCCAAAACCTTGCCTGTCATATCAGACACAGATTGGATATTTTGAGATTTCTTAGAGACGAGAACCTGCTGATTCTCCATATAAGTAATGGTGAAAGCAACCTTCTCACGTCGTTCATCCGTCGCTGAATATCCGTTCCAAATCGCATCAATGGTTCCGTTTTGAAGCTCTGTTTCCTTCATATCCCAATCAATGGGTTGAAACTGGACCTTAAAGCCAAGTTTCTCAGAAACAGCTTGGGCTAGATCAATATCGAATCCAACATATTGCCCATTCTTTTCTTCAAAACCCATGGGAACAAAGGTATTGTCAAATCCGATAGTAATTGTTCCTTGTTGTTGGTATTTTTCCCAATTATCTACTTTAGGATTGCTAGCTTTTTGCGTGCATCCTACGAGGAAAAAAGCAAGAAAGAATACCAAAACAAGGCTGATTTTCTTTCGATTCATAGACACCTCCTACTTAGGCTCTACTTTGAGAATCTGGTCAGCAATATTCTCTGCAAACTGGAGGTCGTGGGTCACGACAATCTGCGTCATGCCTAAGTCTCGATTTTGTAAAATCAGTTTTTCAACTTCGAGACGCAACTCTGGGTCAAGGGCTGAAGTTGGTTCGTCATAACCAATCACTTCAGGATCTATCATCATAGCACGTGCTAAGGCAACCCGTTGCTTTTGACCACCAGATAAGGAGTATGGATAAGCATCTGCGTGAGCTTCGAGCCCCAGACGAGCGAGTAAGTCGGTTGCCTTCTTCTTGGCATCTGCTTCAGACAGCCCCATAGTTTTGATGGGTGACAAAATCAAGTTCTCCATAACGGATAAGTGAGGAAAAAGCTGAAAATCTTGAAAAACAAAACCTAATAAGTGACGCTTTTCAAGTTCATCCAAAGGTAGGGATTCTCCATTATAAAAAATCTCACCTGAATCAATGGTTTCAAGTCCAGCTAACATTCTAAGCAAGGTTGTCTTCCCACCACCAGAAGGTCCAACAATAGCCAAAATCTGCTTTTCAGGAATTGTTAAATTGAAATTGGATAAAATTTCTTTTTTTCCAAATTTTTTGCTGATATTTTTTAACTCTAACATGGATAACCTCCTATCTATAGTAGCTAAACTTTTTCTCAAGTTTCTTAGCTATAATCGTAACAATACCAATCATGAGAAGATAGATAGCTCCTGCTAAAAACATTGGAATCAAGCTGGCATCACGATTGGCTGCAGTACGACTGACTAGGATTAAATCTGAAATACCGAGCGCATAGACCAGTGAAGTATCCTTAACCAGACTCATAACTTCGTTAAATACACTTGGCAAAACAATCTTGGTCACTTGTGGCAAGATAATATAGCGGACGGTATCGATAGGTTTGAATTTCAAAACCTTAGCTGCCTCATATTGCCCTTGAGGAATCGTTGCAATCCCTCCACGGAATATTTCTGCAAAGTAGGCCGCATAATTAAGCGTGAAGGCAATAATTGCTGCTGGCACACGATCTAGTCGAATCCCGATACTTGGCAGAACATAGTAGATAAAGATTAACTGCAAGAGCAAGGGTGTTCCACGCATCACCCAGATATAGATGTCAATCATGTAATGGAGGGGTTTCCAATGCACCTGTAAGCAAAAAGCAACCAAAATGCCTAAAGGGATTGAAAAAAGTAAGACCAGTGCAAAAACTTGTAGAGTCATCGTCGCACCGCTCAATAAACTTGGTAATATCTCAAATAAGTAAGACATATTCCACCTCCTAAAAATAATTGTTCCCATTATAGCATAAATAAACATAAAATCAAGGAATTTCAGAAACTTTCATGAATTTTTAAAACTTTAGCCTTTATTTTTGAATAAAAATGGTACTCATGATAAACTTATCAAGTTTGATAAAGTATCAGATGTCACAGCTAGTAAACAGATTCAGTTTCGTTTCTCTCCTAATTCATGGTATAATAGAAACATGATGACAATAGTATTATTAATTTTAGCTTATTTATTGGGTTCAATTCCTTCAGGCTTGTGGATTGGACAAATATTCTTTAACATCAATCTAAGAGAACATGGATCTGGTAATACTGGAACAACCAATACCTTCCGAATCTTAGGTAAGAAAGCTGGGATGGCAACCTTTGTAATTGATTTCTTTAAAGGTACTTTGGCCACTCTACTTCCACTAATCTTCCATCTACAAGGAATCTCTCCTCTAATCTTTGGTCTCTTGGCCGTAATCGGGCATACTTTTCCAATTTTTGCAGGATTTAAGGGAGGTAAGGCTGTCGCAACCAGTGCTGGAGTCGTTTTCGGATTTGCTCCTGCATTTTGTCTCTATCTAGCAGTAGTCTTCTTTGGAACTCTTTATTTAGGAAGTATGATTTCACTCTCTAGTGTTACAGCTGCCCTTGCTGCTGTTTTTGGTGCTCTAGTTTTTCCACTTTTCGGCTTTATCTTAAGTAATTACGATTTCCTCTTTACTCTTATTATCATAGCACTCGCGGGAATTGTAATCATACGTCATAAGGATAATATCAATCGTATTCAAAACAAAACTGAAAACCTAGTTCCTTGGGGGCTAAATCTCACCCATCAAAACCCTAAAAAATAGAGAAGATGATGGAACAAAAAAATGAAGTTTTCGCCAGAGTTTCATTTCAAATACTAAAAAACGAGGTCGGGATTTTTCCCAACCTCGTTTGTGTTTATTTAGATTTGATATAGTTGATACCATCCGCCTTCGGTGCAACAGCTTTTCCAAAGAAGGCTGCTAGGACGACGATGGTCAAGAGATATGGTGCAATCTGCAAGTAAACAGTTGGAACTCCTTGTAAGAAAGGAAGTTGTGAACCAATAACTGCCAAACTCTGTGATAGTCCGAAGAAGAGACTTGAAAGCATAGCTCCGACAGGATTCCACTTACCAAAGATCATAGCTGCAAGGGCGATAAATCCTGGTCCTACAATCGTTGTAACTGAGAAATTGACGGAAATTGACTGAGCATAGATAGCTCCTCCGATCCCTCCAAGGAAGCCTGAAATCACAACTCCCAAATATCTCATCTTGTAGACATTGATACCCAAAGTATCTGCTGCTTGTGGATGTTCACCAACTGAACGAAGGCGAAGTCCAAAGCGTGTTTTGAAAAGGATAAACCATGCTAAGAATGAGAAAGCAATTGCAAGGTAACCAAGTAAACTGGTTGACTTGAAGAAGATATCTCCTAGAAATGGAATATTGGCCAAGACTGGGAAATCAAAACGTCCAAAGGTTTGAACCAAGTTGTCCGTTTGCCCCTTGTTATAAAGGACTTTTACCAAGAAAACAGCCAAGGCAGGCGCCATCAAGTTTAGCACAGTACCACTGACAACATGGTCAGCACGGAAATGAATTGTAGCCACTGCATGAATGAGCGAGAAGATAGCTCCGACTAATCCACCAACTAGAAGAGCCAACCAAGGGGTCGCTGTTCCTAAATCTTGAGCAAATTCAAGGTTAAAAACAACTCCAGAAAAGGCACCCATGACCATGATTCCTTCAAGACCAACGTTAACAACTCCACCACGTTCAGAGAAAACGCCTCCGATACTTGTGAAAATAAGTGGTGCTGAGTAAATCAACATTGAAGAAACCATAAGGGTTAACATTGTTGTAATCGACATCCTTATTTACCTCCTTTAAGTTGTTTTCTTGGTTTGACAAAGCGTTCGATGATGTAATGAACACTGACAAAGAAGATAATTGAGGCTGTAACGATACTTACAAGCTCAGATGGCACTTGAGCAGCATTCATACCAGGGGCTCCAACTTGAAGCACTCCGAACAAGAAGGCTGCAAAGAGAATTCCAATTGGTGAGTTTGCAGCGAGTAGACTAACCGCCATTCCGTTAAAGCCGATCGCCAATGATGAACCTTGGACATAAACGTTTTGGAAGGTCCCGAGTCCTTCTACTGCTCCACCTAGACCTGCAAGGGCACCTGAAATAATCATTGATAGGATGATGGTGCGTTTAGCTGAAATACCTGCATATTCAGAAGCATTTGGATTGAGACCAACTGCACGGATTTCAAAACCGAGAGTTGTCTTCTTAAGCAAGAACCAGATAACTCCGACTGCAATGATAGCAAAGAAAATACCGATGTTCATACGAGAGTTACCTGTTAGCTCAGAAAGCCAAGGTGTCTGATAGGTTGCATTGGCACTAACACGAATGGATGAGTCAGTACTCTGCATAATATCTTTAGGGAAGTGGTGGATAAAGGCATTCCCCACATAAAGAACAATGTAGTTCATCATGATGGTAACAATAACCTCAGATGTTCCAAGATAAGCTCTAAGAACACCTGGAATCGCACCAACAATCCCCCCTGCAACTAGCGCAATGATAATGGTTGCGAGAATCAGCAAAGGACGTGGCATATCAGGATGAGTCAGGGCAAACCAGCCACTAAGAACCCAACCCGCGAGGGCTTGTCCAGGAAGCCCAACGTTAAAGAAACCAGCACGACTTGCAACTGCAAACCCTAGAGCGATCAAGACTAACGGACCCATAGCACGGAAAATTTCACCGATACCACGAACACTACCAAAGGCCGTATAGAACAATTCTTCATAGCCCCAGATGGCATCATAGCCAAAAATCCACATGACGATGGCTCCAAGCAAGATTCCAAGGAAAACAGAAATCAAGGGAACCGAAATTTGTTGTATTTTTTTAGACATCACTCTTCTCCTTTTCCAAGTTACCACCAGCCATCAAGACACCAAGCTCTTGCTTGTTGGTTGTTTCTGGTGTCACAATCCCTTGAATCTTACCATCGTGGATAACGGCAATTCTGTCAGAGACATTTAAAATCTCATCCAACTCAAAGCTGACTACAAGGACAGCCTTACCATTATCACGAGCTTCAATCAAGCGTTTGTGAATGTACTCAATGGCACCGACATCCAGACCACGAGTTGGTTGGCTGACGATAAGGAGATCAGGATCTCGATCAATTTCGCGAGCGATAATCGCTTTTTGTTGATTTCCTCCTGAGAGTGCTGCTGCTGGTACTATCTCACTAGCGGCACGAACATCAAACTCTTCCATCAATTTTTTAGCATGAGAAATGATATTTGTGTAATTAAGAATTCCATTCTTGCTAAGTGGTTCTTTGTAATAGGTTTGTAGAGCGATATTTTCTGAAATCATCATATCCAAAACCAAGCCATCACGGTGGCGGTCTTCTGGAACGTGTCCCACACTCATTTCAGTGATTTGACGAGGATGTAATCCAGAGATAGATTGACCTTTTAACTCTACGCTACCTGACTCAATTTTACGAAGTCCTGTAATAGCTTGGATCAACTCAGACTGACCATTTCCATCAATCCCGGCAATCCCAACAATCTCACCAGCTCGAACATCAAGAGAAAGATTTTTAACTGCTGGAACCCCACGGTTTTCATTGACTACTAAATCTTTGATAGATAGTACAACTTCTTTTGGTTGAGCTGGCTGTTTCTCAGTTTTGAAGGAAACCGAACGCCCGACCATCATTTCTGCCAGGTCAGCATTGGTTGCACCAACAATCTCAACAGTCTCGATAGATTTACCACGACGGATAACTGTAACACGGTCAGACACAGCACGAATTTCATCCAACTTGTGAGTAATAAGGATGATTGATTTGCCTTCCTTAACTAGGTTCTTCATGATAGCCATCAACTCATCAATTTCTGATGGTGTTAAAACAGCAGTCGGTTCGTCAAAGATAAGAATGTCTGCTCCACGATAGAGAGTCTTCAAAATCTCAACACGTTGTTGAGCTCCGACAGAGATATCCGCTACCTTAGCAGAGGGATCTACCGCCAAACCATAGCGTTCAGACAATTCATTGATTTCTCGAGTTGCGCGAGCAATATCTAGCACACCGTTTTTGGTCAATTCACTTCCCAAAATGATATTTTCAGCAACTGTGAAGGCCTCAACCAACATAAAGTGTTGGTGAACCATCCCAATCCCTAGACTAGCAGCTTTCGATGGTGAATCCAGTTTAACAACCTGTCCATTTACTACAATTTCACCACTAGTTGGTTCAAGAAGCCCTGCTAGCATATTCATAAGCGTGGACTTCCCAGCTCCATTTTCTCCTAAAAGTGCATGAATTTCACCTTTACGAAGTTCTAGGTTGATCTTGTCGTTAGCGACAAACTCACCAAAGACCTTGGTGATCTCACGCATCTCAATGACATTTTCGTGTGCCATGTGCTCTTCCTTTCAGAGTTTTATTTTGTTTCAATAAAACTTGTTAAAATGAGATCTTAACAAGCTCTATTGAGACAAAATTAATTTGCCCCAATTCTTAAAGAAGCGGCCCAAGGCCGCTTCCTAAGAAATGACTTCCTTCAATTATTTTTCAGGAACTTTGATGCTACCATCAAGGATTTTAGCTTTTGCATCTTCAACAGCTTTTTTACCTTCTTCAGAAAGGTTAGTTACTGCCAAGTCAACACCTTTATCCTTCAATGAGTAAACGATAACTTGACCACCAGGGAATTCACCTTTTTCAGCCTTGTTTGAAATATCTTGAACTGTTGTTCCAACTTGTTTCAATGTAGAAGCAAGCACGAAGTTAGCTTCTTTACCGTCTTTAGAAGTATATTTACCTTCTTCAAGTTGGTCACGGTCTACACCGATAACCCAAACTTTTTCGTCTTCATTTTTGCTTTCATTCAAAGATTTAGCTTCTGAGAAGACACCTGCTCCAGTACCACCAGCTGCTTGGTAGATAACGTCTGCACCTGCAGCGTATTGAGCAGCAGCGATTGTTTTACCTTTAGCGGCATCACCAAATGAACCAGCGTAGTCAACTTGTACTTTGATAGATGGGTCAACTGACTCAACACCAGCTTTGAAACCAGCTGCGAAACGAGAAATAACTTCAGATTCCATACCACCTACAAAACCAACTTGTTTAGTTTTTGTAGTTTTAGCAGCTGCAACACCAGCAAGGTAAGCTGCTTCGTTGTCAGCAAATGTTACGCTGGCAACGTTCTTTTGATCTTTAATGACATCGTCAATCAAAACATAGTTTTTATCTGCGTGTTCTTTTGCTGCTTCTTCAACAGCGTTGTGAAGGGCAAAACCAACACCAAAGATCAAGTTGTAGCTTCCAGCTGCTTGGTTCAAGTTGTTAGCGTAGTCAGCTTCACTTGTTGATTGGAAGTAAGTAAAGCCATTATCTTTTGAAAGATTGTGCTCTTTACCCCAAGCTTGAAGCCCTTCCCAAGCTGATTGGTTAAATGATTTATCATCAACACCACCAGTATCTGTAACGATAGCTGCTTTAGTCTTCACATCAGAAGAAGATGAAGCTGCGTTACGAGAAGAGCGATTACCACATGCAGCAAGTCCAAATGCTGCTACTGCAACTAGACCAAGGCCTAGCCATTGTTTCTTGTTCATTACTGAACCTCCTAAATAAGATGCGCAACAAAGTTGCAAGTATGGATTGATTGGTCACAAGGACCCTTGCCACTCAGAGAGTGACACAGACTATTGCAAGTCTGTAAAAGAATATGGAAGTAATTCCCCGACCGTCATCTCGACCGTCGATTTATCTTTGGCAACTAAAGTCACCTTTAGATCTTGTTCAAAAAATTCGACCATAACTTGGCGACAAGCTCCACAAGGAGAAATAGGTTTCTCAGTTTGACCGTAAACAATCAACTCTGAAAACTCACGTTGTCCTTCGGAGATAGCTTTAAAAATAGCTGTTCTCTCACCACAGTTGGTCAAGGGGTAGCTAGCATTTTCAATATTGCATCCTGTATAAACACTACCGTCCTTGGCAACCAAAACAGCACCAATCGGAAAATGTGAATAAGGAACATAGGCATTTTTACTAGTCTCAATCGCTAAGTCAATCAACTCAGTAGTCGCCATCTGCTAACTCTCCTTTTAAGATTGCTACACCAGCAGATGTTCCGATACGAGTAGCTCCAGCTTCAACAAAAGCTACAGCATCTGCATAAGAACGAGCTCCACCAGCAGCCTTAACCCCCATATCAGGTCCAACTGTCTGGCGCATTAATTGAACATCTGGCAAAGTCGCTCCACCTGTTGAGAAACCTGTTGACGTCTTGACAAAGTCTGCTCCTGCTTTCTGGGCTAGCTGGCAAGCCAGAACTTTTTCCTCATCAGTTAACAAACAAGCCTCGAT
Source organism: Streptococcus infantis (assembly GCF_047463615.1). GTDB lineage: Bacteria > Bacillota > Bacilli > Lactobacillales > Streptococcaceae > Streptococcus > Streptococcus infantis_X. The sequence goes on from NZ_JASHDO010000001.1 coordinate 445,333, forward strand.
AATAACCTTAACGAGTTTGTCTCCGCTTGCTTCAACAACTGCTCGAATATCTGACTCAACTAATGCAGCATTTCCTGATTTGAGTGCACCAACATTGATAACCATATCAATTTCGTCAGCACCATTTTGGATTGCTTCTTTGGTTTCATAAGCCTTGACAGCTGAAGTTGTGGCTCCAAGAGGGAAGCCTACTACTGTACAAACCTTGACATCAGTATCTACGAGTGCAGTTTTGGCATGTGAAACCCAGCAAGGATTGACACAAACACTGGCAAAATCAAAGTCTTTAGCTTCAGATAACAAACGATTAATTTGTTCTTCTGTTGCATCTTGCTTTAAAAGCGTATGATCAATGTATTTATTTAGTTTCATTTCGTTTTTTCCTTAAATTAGGAGATAATTTCAATGATTTCACGCGTTTTTATCGCTTCATCACTTATCTTAATTTTAACATAATTTTGGAAATCTGTAACTAGTTCCGGAGAAATTTTCCCATTTGTATATACTTTTGCGACAATTTCACCCTGTTTGACCGAATCTCCCACTTTCTTCTCAAAAACGATACCTGTCTCATAGTCAAGAGCATCTGTTTTAACGGCACGACCAGCACCCAATCTCATGGCAAAAAGACCAAACTCCATGGCTGGAAGTTCTGCGATAATACCATCCTCTTGAGCAGGAATATCAATTACATGGTCGACTTTTACTGGACGATAGAGGTCTTCTAGGTCTCCACCCTGAGCTAGAACCATCTCTTCGAATTTCTTGAGAGCCTTACCGTTTTCAAGATGTTGCCTTACTTCCTCGACAGTTTTTTCAACATTTGCTAAAGATAGCATAATCTGGGCTAGCTCGCAGATAAAGTGGCTAATATCTTGACGTCCTTTACCTTGAAGAATTTCCAGTGCTTCTAGGATTTCTAAACGGTTACCAATGGCGCGTCCCAAGGGTTGACTCATATCTGTAATAACTGCTACTGTCTTACGACCTACAGCCTTACCAAGGTTTACCATGGTTTGAGCCAGTTGGCGTGCCTCGTCAACTGTTTTCATAAATGCGCCTTCACCGACTGTTACATCAAGTAAGATAGCATCAGCTCCAGCAGCAATTTTTTTACTCATGACCGAACTAGCAATCAAAGGAATAGTATCAACTGTTGCCGTCACATCACGAAGGGCATAGAGAAGCTTATCAGCTTTGACTAGTTGGTCAGATTGCCCAATAACTGAAACACCAATATCTTGAACCTGTTTGATAAATTCATCCTGACTTCGTTCAATCTGAAAACCTTTGATGGATTCCAATTTATCAATTGTACCACCCGTGTGGCCTAATCCCCTTCCGCTCATTTTAGCCACTGGGACATCAAAACTGGCTACCAAGGGTGCTAGGATTAAAGTTACCTTGTCACCAACACCACCCGTAGAGTGTTTATCAACCTTGACACCATCTATAGCTGACAAATCAAACTCCTGACCTGTCTTAACCATATTCATGGTTAAATCAGAAATTTCTCTCGTGGTCATTCCTTGGAAGTAAACTGCCATGGCAAATGCTGACATCTGGTAGTCAGGAACACTTCCTGCCACATAGCCTTCAATCAACCATTGGATTTCACTGGAACTGAGTTCTTGTCCGTCTCTTTTTTTCTGGATTAGATCTACTGCTCTCATTCTTTCACACTTCTAAGGATATAATATCCCTTATCTTTTTTTACAACCTCGCAATTGCCAAATACATCTTCCATCTTACTTTTGGCACTAGGAGCTCCTTGTTTTTTCTGGATAACGATAGTCAAATCTCCACCGTCTACTAAAAAGTCTATACTTTTTTCGATGATTTCGTGAACTACTTGCTTGCCTGCACGTATGGGCGGATTCGAAATGACATGACTAAATTGTCCTTCCACCTGCTCATAAATATTAGACTGGAAAATAGTCGCTTGAACCTTGTTTTTTACTGCATTTTGCTGGGCTAAATCCAGGGCACGGTTATTGATATCCACCATAGTCGCCTGGGCATCATAAGCTTTAACCAAAGACAAGCCTATTGGACCGTAGCCACAACCAACATCAAGGATTCTTTCACCTTTTTCAACATCAAGGCATCTTAACAACAACTGACTTCCGAAATCAATCATTTTTTTACTAAAGACTCCAGCATCTGTTAAAAAGGTCATCTTTTGCCCAAGGAGCTCAACTCTAAGTTCATGAACATCATGGGCTGCATCTGGATTTTCTGCATAATACATTTTACTCATAGTTCTATTTTACCATAAAAATAAGTTATTTGTAAATCGTTTTCAAAGGTATCAAGCCCTTAAATCATGTTGTATTTCCACAAAAATAATATAAGTTCTGATTAGCATTAGGGCCCTAGTAAAAAGCTCCCTACTGCCATGGTAATCGGAAAAGCAAAGATACAAGCTAAACCAAAAAAGAAGAGCCACCACTTTCTTTTAAAGAAAGCTAACACAAGGTAGCCAAGTCCAATGAGTGGCAATAAGATAAAAAGGACAAAAGTAGTCCAGTTATAGGAGTAAGGTCCTATTGAAAAGGAGAAATTCACCCAGTTTGGTGATAACCATAAAACAACTACAAATAGACTGATCAAAACCAGCGTTTTTTCTCTTAATACAGCTTTCATCTTAGAACCTCCTTTATAGGTTTTCCCCCTTATATTTTAACAAAGAAAGCGCTTTTTCTCAAATGGTCGGATGTTATTCATTCCAAAATATGGTATACTAAGATATCAAACGAGGATATAGTATGACCAACGAATTTTTACATTTTGAAAAGATAGACCGCGAAACTTGGCAATCCTTGCATCGCAAAACAACTCCTCCCTTGACCGAGGAAGAATTAGATTCCATTAAGAGTTTCAATGACCAGATTAGCCTACAAGATGTTACAGATATCTATCTGCCACTGGCAAATCTGATTCAGATTTACAAACGTTCCAAAGAAGACCTTGCCTTTTCAAAAGGTATTTTCCTTCAAAGAGAGAGCAAAGAACAACCTTTCATTATCGGAGTTTCAGGAAGCGTTGCTGTTGGAAAATCAACCACTAGTCGTCTCTTGCAAATTTTACTTTCCCGTATTGTTCCTGGAGCAAGGGTTGAACTGGTTACTACGGATGGTTTTTTATACCCAAACAGTGTCTTAATTGAGCAAGATATCCTAAATCGCAAGGGTTTTCCTGAGAGCTACGACATGGAATCTTTGCTTAATTTTCTAGACCAACTCAAAAATGGACAGGATGTTGATATCCCTGTTTATTCCCATGAAATCTATGATATTGTCCCTGGTCGAAAACAAAGAGTAGAAGCCGCTGATTTTGTCATTGTTGAGGGAATCAATGTATTCCAAAATCCCCATAATGCACGTCTCTATATTACTGATTTCTTTGACTTTTCAATCTATGTCGATGCTGCAGTCGAGGATATTGAAAGCTGGTATTTGGATCGTTTCTTAAAACTTCTTAGCTTTGCTCAGGATAATCCAGGCAACTATTACTACCGTTTCACTCAACTTCCTCTTAGTGAAGTGAAGGATTTTGCCCACCAGGTTTGGACCAGTATCAACCTAACCAATCTCCAGAATTACATTGAACCGACACGAAATCGTGCCGAGGTCATTCTCCATAAATCTAAAAATCACGAAATTGATGAAATTTACTTAAAAAAATAATTTTCCCTTGTCAAAACGTAAGTTTTCAGATATAATGGTATAGTTAGTAAAAATGGAGGTAAGAACATTGGCAAACATTAAATCAGCTATCAAACGCGCTGAATTGAACGTTAAACAAAACGAAAAAAACTCAGCTCAAAAATCAGCTATGCGTACTGCTATCAAAGCTTTTGAAGCAAACCCATCTGAAGAACTTTACCGTGCTGCCAGCTCAGCTATCGATAAAGCAGAAACTAAAGGTTTGATCCACAAAAACAAAGCTAGCCGTGATAAAGCACGTCTTGCAGCTAAACTTGGTTAATCATTAACTGCATACAAAATGAGCTCCTCGGAGCTTTTTTTGTGCATATTTTCTGGAGGTTATTATGAAAATAGCTATCATTGGATATTCTGGATCAGGCAAGTCAACTCTAGCTGAAAAGTTGTCTCACTACTACTCCATCCCCAAACTTCATATGGACACTCTTCAATTTCAGCCAGGCTGGCAAGATAGTGACCGCGACTGGATGCTGAACGAAATGAAAACTTTTCTAGCCAACAACGAAAACTGGGTCATCGATGGCAACTACTCTTGGTGTTGCTATGAGGAAAGAATGGAGCAAGCTGACCAGATTATCTTTTTAAACTTCTCTGCTTGGAATTGTTTGCTAAGAGCCTTTAAGCGCTATTTAAAATACAGAGGAAAAGTTAGAGAAAGTATGGCAGAGGGATGTCCCGAGCAATTCAACTGGGAATTTATCCGTTGGATTCTCTGGGATGGACGAACAAAAAATGCTAAAGAAAGATACAAGCACTTAAACAATACTTACCCAGAAAAGGTGCGCATTCTCCATTCTCAAGCTGAGATTGACTATTTCTTGCAATCTCTTAAAAATAGACGATAGAATAACATTTCATTAAGGTCAGCATGGGCTGAATGCCTAAAAAAGGAAGATTTTCATCCAGAAAATCTTCCTTTTTTCCTTTTATTCAACAATTAAAAATAACTCGAGCAATTTATAAATCAAATATAAGATCCCCTAGAAATGAAGAGAATCGTGTTCATAGTTTCTGAGGCGTGATACAAAAAAACTGAAGGAAGTATAGTCCTACTTCTTTCAGTTTTTTATTGTCTCAATTTAGAAAAAACTTCTCCGATCTTACCTTCGATAACTAAATCAGCTTGGCTGTCTTGAGGAGTGCTGGACTTGTTGATAACGACAAGATTTGACCCTGAAAAATAATTGATTAGGCTAGCTGCAGGATAAACGACTAAGGAAGTTCCTCCAATAATCAATAAATCTGCTTGCTGAATGACTTGGGCTGCTCGACTAAAAACATCCATATCCAGAGGTTCCTCATAAAGGGTTACGTCAGGTTTGACTACTTTGCCACAATCTAAGCAGTGGGGAACTGGACCTTCAAGTGCCAAAAATGCATTCAAATCATAAAAGCGATGACAGCCTAAACAGTAATTTCGATCTGCACTACCATGCAGTTTCAAAACATTTTCAGAACCCGCCATTTCATGCAAGCTATCAATATTTTGCGTCACAATCGCCTTTAATTTACCTGTTTTTTCTAACGACGCTAGATAATTATGTGCTAAATTTGGCTTAGCATCCGGATAGACGAGATACTTTTTGTAGAAATCAAAAAAATCCTCTGGATAGCGCTCAAACATGGTGCGTGATACCAGTTGCTCGGCAGTAAAATGGCGCCCCAACTTAAGACTATAAACACCATCAGAACTTCGAAAATCTGGAATATTAGACTCTGTAGAAACCCCTGCACCACCAAAAAAGACAATTCTCTGACTTTGATCAATAATACCTTGTAGTTGTTCAATTTTATCCATTTCACCCCTCCTTTAGTTTTTGTTCTAAAAAAGTTGAAAACCTTTAGCTATTGTCAACCAGGTTTTCAACTTTATTTGATTATGATTTAGATATTAAACTGACTAGTCTCGGTTCTTTGACACAATTAGGCTTTCTTCAAAGTTCTTATTCTCATCTATTATAAGATTGAAGCAATGAACATGCTTATCATTTTGAGAACAAGAGTAAGCACATGAATGGAGTCTAACTTTAGTCTGCAATCAAGGTTTCTAGACCAACTTTCATCATATCAGTGAAGGTGTTTTGACGTTCTTCTGCAGTTGTATCTTCATCTGGATTGACCAAGCTATCAGAAATAGTCATGATAGCAAGAGCGTCAACATGGTGTTGGGCAGCAAGATAGTAAAGAGCTGCTGCTTCCATCTCCACTGCTTTCACTCCCCACTTACCAAGTTCGATATTCTTCTCAAAGTAATTTGAGTAAAAGACATCTGAAGACAAGACATTACCAACGTGAGTGGTCATACCAAGATCTTTGGCGATATGGTAGGCTTTATCTAGTAAATCAAAGCTAGCGATTTGTGGAAAATCATATAGTGGCCAGTCGTTACGGATGATGTTTGAGTTGGTAGCAGCTGCTTGCGCCAAGACCAATTCACGGACGTGAACATCCTCATTCAAAGAACCAGCAGTTCCGACACGGATCAATTTCTTCACACCGTAATCGACAATCAATTCACGCGCATAGATGGAGATTGATGGCATTCCCATCCCTGTTCCCATAACAGATACACGATGGCCCTTGTAAGTCCCAGTGTAACCAAACATGTTACGGACTTCGTTAAAGCAAACAGCATCTTCAAGGAAATTCTCAGCGATAAATTTCGCACGAAGAGGATCTCCAGGAAGAAGAATTTTATCAGCAATTTCACCCTGCTTAGCAGCAATATGGATAGACATAGTTTATGATACAAAGAGCGACCAGAAAGCGACTGAAAATTAGGAATCTGACGAGAAATCCTGATTTCTCAGTCAGATTATCTATTTTCCGAGCTTTCCGCTCGTGTTCAAATCTGAACACACGCTCTACCTTTCTTTATTAAATGATATTGATTATAAATTTAAAATATATTTTGGATTAGAAAAACTAGAGTATTCTTATTAATTTTCTATTATCCTTGTCTTTGGTCGTAAGTATTTCTCCCAAGGGATTCGGTCCAGCATTTTAGCAAAACCAAATGCCAAGTAAGCAGTCACCAAAAGAAAAGGTATAGCCTCAAATGACTGACCAGTGAACCCCATTACCAATCCACTTGCAGATAGGGGTGCCTTCAAGGTCACAGATAAAAAGCAAACCGAACCTAATAGTAAGACTGCTGGCTGGTTGCCACTACCTAAAATCATGGTCAAGAGTGCAGCTCCTGCCATCCCCAAGGCAAAAGATGGGGTCAAGGTACCACCATAGGCACCTGCCCAAAGGGTGACTAAAACGACCAAGGCTTTCAAGACAAATAAGAGGATTACCGTCTTGGCATTACTGCCGTTTAAAATTTCCTGAGCCATCATACGCCCATTACCAAGTAGATGAGGCAAATGGCTAGCCAATCCAACAAGGAAAAGGAATGTTACAGGCAGAGTATAGAGTATCCGCTTGTCCTTTATTCTCTTTAAAGAAGCTTGTTTGTTGAAGCGACTAAAAAGCCAAGCGAGTGGAGTCAGGAAAAGAACTAATAAGGGAACAAGCCACATATCACCTAGTGGCCAAGTCAGAGCTGGAATCTGGTAGAGAGCATGATCTGAAACAACAAAGCCTGCTGTAAAGGCTGATACATATGTAGTCAGACCGACCAAGAAAAAACATTTGACAGATAAAGCAATTCCCAAGGTTTCAAAAACGAAAAACACACTCGTTAACGGAACCTGATAGACAGCTGCTAAACCCGCACCAGCTCCACAGGCAATGAGAAAGATTTGGTCCTTCACGGATAGAGAGAAAATATTGGCAATAGGTCTTGCAAATAAAGCTCCAATCTCCCGCGGCGCAGCTTCCTTACCGATAGGCGCTCCTCCTCCAACTGCAACAATCTGCCAAATTGAATGAACTAGATGTTTTAAAAAGTGAAGTTTATATTGTGACGTTTCATCTTTCATCTGCGCTTTGATGGAAAAAATCTTTGCTTTTCTTTGCAAGAAATACCAGACCAAGGCAGAACTGACGCCCATGATGATTAAACTGAAGCCTATTCGTGATGAGGCAACACCATCTGTCAAGAATCCAGTGTTATGCTCTGTCTGACCAAAAGCAATCCCTTCAACCAGCTCTAAAAGATAATGGAGCAAAATTCCGAATATACCTGTAACTAGCCCTAGCATGATAACTGCTAGGACTAATTTGAGGTTATATGGGATCTTCTGAAGACTCCTCCTCAACTCATGTACCATGATTATAATTCAGCAAGAATCGCTTTCAGCAATCCTTTGAAGTCGCCTTTGACGCGTTCTGTCACTTCCACAACTTCTTCGTGGTTGAGTTCCTCTTGGAAACCAGCCGCAAAGTTGGTAATACATGAAATACCAAGAACTTTCAAGCCAGAGTGTGCTGCAACGATAACTTCAGGAACAGTGGACATACCAACCGCATCTGCACCAAGTGTCTTATATGCACGGATTTCAGCTGGAGTTTCATACGTTGGACCAGTTACACCGATATAAACACCGTCATCAAGTCTAACACCAAGCTTTTCAGCAACTGCATGAGCTGTAGCACGATATTCTGGAGTGTAGGCTTTTGACATGTCTGGGAAACGTGGACCGAAGTCATCCAAGTTTTCACCGATTAGCGGATTTTGTCCTGTCATATTGATGTGGTCAGTGATAGCCATCAAAGTACCAGGACCAAAGCCGATGCCTCCAGCAGCGTTGGTTACAATCACACCTTCACAGCCCAAAACTTTCATGACACGAACCGGGAAAGTTACGACTTCAAGCGGATTGCCTTCATAGAAATGGAAGCGTCCTTGAAGTGCTAAAACCTTACGTCCTGCAAGCTCACCGTACACCAATTTTCCAGCGTGTCCAACAACAGTAGAACGTCCCCAGTTTGGAATCTCCGCATAGTCTACCACAACTGGATTTTCGATTTCTTCAGCAAGTTCTCCAAGTCCTGATCCAAGAATCAAGCCGAACTCTGGTGCTTCTACTCCCTTTTCTTTTAAGAAAGCAGCTGTTTCATTGATTTTCGCTAATAATGTCATTGTCTGTCTCCTTCATAATCTTTTAAAAATTGACCGATTTTGTCAAAGGTTTTTGCATTTCGAATAGTAATATTACGATAGAAAGGCATCTTAAGCAGGAACTTATGATAGGCTGTTTTGCTATAGGTTTCTTCTGAGAATTTGCCCCAGAAGATTCCCAGTTTCCCGAAATGAAGCACTTCATCTACCAGTTCCATACTTTCGACTTTCTCAATGACTTGCTTGTTATCCAGTCCCTCAGTATAAAAGAGAACATCCTTTCGAGCCATTTCTTGGAACCACCATTCCGGAAGAGTTCTAAGCTCCTCTTCGTAATCTTCTTGACTTAACAAGGAAAAATGTTGGATAAATGGATAATGCTTGTCAAAGAAAGCCTGTAAGATCTCCACTAGTTGAGTCTTCGAGATACTTGAGTCAAAGAAAATATTGCCACTATTGATGTAGGTTTCAACATTTTCCAATCCTAACTCCGTCAATTCTTGACGCAACTGAGCCATGACTACCTTGTTCCTTCCACCGACATTAATGCCTCTAACAAGTAGAGCGTAACGAATCATCTTAAACTAATTTTTCTAAAAAACTTTCACCAATCATGGCAGTTTCAACACCAAAGTTATCCGCAATTGTTGCTGAGATGTCGGCGAAGTGTCCAACTGGGATCAAGCCACTACCTTTGAAGGCTGGACTGTATGCCAAAAGTGGAATATATTCACGAGTATGGTCTGTACCAGCATAGGTTGGGTCATTTCCGTGATCAGCAGTAATCAAAAGAAGATCGTCTTCTCTCATTGCTGCAATGATTTCTGGCAAGCGCTCATCAAACTCATGTAAACAATCACGATAGCCGTGTGGATCACGACGGTGTCCATAAAGTGCATCGAAGTCTACTAAGTTTGTAAATGAGAAGCCATGTTTAAAGTCTTCTGATTTCATAGTCTTGATCAAGTTGTCAATACCGTGGCTGTTTGATTTGTTGTGGCCCATATCGTGGTTGATACCTGCACCGTTGAAGATATCGTTAATCTTACCAACTGCATATGTATCGATACTGGCTTCATTCAATTTATCCAAAACAGTTGGCGCAAATGGTGAAACAGCCAAGTCACGACGATTGGCAGTACGTGTGAAGTTTCCTGGCTCCCCAACATATGGGCGAGCAATGATACGTCCTAGAAGAGCTGGGCGCTCAAGAGTAATAGAACGAGCGTATTCACAAATACGGTACAACTCATCCAAAGGAATGATGTCTTCGTGGGCTGCGATTTGAAGAACCGGGTCAGCAGATGTATAGATAATCAACTCGCCAGTTTCCATTTGGCGTGGTCCAAAGTCATCGATGACAGCTGTACCTGAGTAGGGTTTGTTTGCTTCCCGGATAACCTTTCGTCCTGAAAATTCTTCGATTTTAGTAAGGATTTCCTCTGGGAATCCATTCCAGAAAGTATCGAAAGGTTCAGTGATATTAAGTCCCATGATTTCCCAGTGACCAGTCATGGTATCTTTACCTAGAGATACCTCTTCAAGCTTAGTCGCATAACCAGTAGGGTTGCTTTCAGCTAGAACAGTCTTCAATGGTGTTTCGCGAGGAATATTTCCAAGACCAAGTTTTGCCATGTTTGGTACATCCAAACCTACAGCTTTTGAAATGTGCCCAAGTGTGTCTGCAGCTCCGTCTGGCACTCCTGCATTGACAAAGTTATTAGCATCTGGTGCTGCACCGATTCCTACAGAATCTAGTACCACCAAGTGAATACGATTAAATTTTGGCATAATGTGTCTCCTTTTTATTTTGATTATTTTGCTTTTGTTGAAGTTAAAATCTGAACGCCCTCTTGTCCAGCAACGATGACCTTATCCACCATTTGGTTAAACAAGCCATGCTCGACGACACCAACGACATGATCCAATTCTTGTCCAAGAGCAATTGGGTCTTCAATCACTTCCAAGGCCAAATCGATGATAAAGTTTTGCATATCCGTCACAAAACGTTGGCCATCCTTTTCGCGGAAGCTCGGTTTATAGCCAGCTCGCTCAAATCGACGGAAGACCTGTTCGGCACCATATTGAACAACCTCTACAGGTAATTTAAAGGCACCGAGTTTCTCTACTAACTTACTTTCATCAACTACCCAGATATATTCTTTAGATGGAGTTGCGACAACCTTTTCCATGAGAAGGGCCCCACCACCGCCTTTGATTCCGTTAAACTGACTGTCTACTTCATCTGCACCATCAACTGTCAGGTCTACAAAGTCCACTTGATCAATTGACTCAAGAGGAATATTGAGTCCTTCTGCCTGCTTGCTGGTCACACTAGAAGTCGTTACAGCTGTAATCTGTAAGCCCTCTTCCTTGATACGACGACCTATTTCTTCTACGAAATAGTAGGCAGTTGAGCCTGTTCCAAGCCCGACAACCATACCATCTTTGACGAACTCGGCAGCTTTAATCCCTGCCATTTTTTTCAGATTTTCCACTTATACACCTCCAAATAGAGCTACTTCTATTATATCATGAATACGCTTCAAATTCATCCTTGCACTAGAAAAACCCGAACATTTTATTTCGGGTTTTTGATGCTTATTTAACCATATCAGGGTCGTAGTCGTAAAATCCAGTATCAAGGAAACGATTTTTTGGATGGAGTTTACGGACTTGCTCATCCAACAAGAAGGCCTGGTCATGTGTAAAGTTACCTTCTTGAATCAAATTGCGCGCTTGGATAAAAAGTTTTGCGATTTCTACAAAATTTTGGCCAGGTGTATAAAGACCTTCAAGCTTCCAATGAGTGAAACCATGCTCAACCAATTCAGTTAACTTGGTCATCAAATCAAGGTCATTGTTGGCAAAGATGTGGGTACCATGATTGTCTTCAAAAATAGAATAGTGGCTCTCAGGGTCACTCGGTTCTGCTAAGAAAAGATCACGTTTGCGTGTCTTTTCATCATCGATGTGCGTGAAGTTGTAGTAGTTTTGCAAGAGCGGACGCTTAGAATGATGGATGACGCTAGCTCCGTAAACCAAGACTTCAGCAGGAATTTCCAAAATCTCTGGCATCTTGAAGAGTTCAGCAGATGGAATTTCACGCGCCAAAACTGCTTCTGACGCTCCTGCTTTTTGTCCCCAGAAGTTAATCTGACGACTGCTTGTGACCATGGTTGAGGCATCGTAAATCGTTTTGAAAGAATAGTTATCACGGTTAACCACATAAAAGACACCTGCGTCCCCAACTGTGATATAGTCCGTTTTGATTTCTTCTAAAAAGTCCAAGAATGGCTTGATACGGTCCATCATGTCTTGGTGCATAAGAGCATTGACCGCAACGATTAATTCCTTACCGGCATCATGAACAATTTTTGCGATTTCACGCAATTCTTCATGACTAAAGGTCGTTGGCAAACGAAGACCAAAATCTTTCTCACCGACATAAATGCGGTCGACACCAGCTTCAAGTAGCTGTTTCACTTGTTCAATACTTTCAGCAGTTGCTGTAATGATAATCTTTTCCATAAAGAAAATTATACCACATTTCTGCGAAATCAGCTATATAGAAAAGTGTGTCTTGTTACTGGAAATTTCAAAAAAAGTGAACCGCATCAATAACAGTTCACTTCTTAGATTTATGCTTGTGTCTTTTCAACAAGTCGTCCGTCATTCATCACATAAATACGGTCAACCTTATCTAGCAAGCGAGTATCATGTGTAATCATGATAACACCCCTGCCTTGCTCATGGGCAATTGAAGCCAGCATATCTGTCACTTGATAAGCTCTTTGGGTATCAAGACTGGCTGTCGGTTCGTCAGCAAGTACGATACTGGGATTGTTATAAAGAGCTCTAGCAATTGCAGCTCGTTGGCGTTCTCCACCAGAGAGAGCTTTGGGATAGTGATTTTGAACCTTTTCCAAGTCCAACAAACTGAACAACTCTTGTCGGTCACTTTTTTCTGATTTCTTTTTATCCAAACGGTCAATTAAATCTAATTGCTCCTTAACTGTTAAAAATGGAATCAGATTTGAAGCCTGGAGGATAAAGCCAAATTCACTAAAGCGCAAATCCGTTTTTTCTTTCTCGGTTAGGTTTCCAGTTTCTTTTCCCTTTACCAGAATCTTGCCACTTGAAGCTTCCTGTAGTTGGCCTAGAGTCGTTAAAAAGGTTGTTTTGCCCGACCCAGAAGGCCCCACAATCGCTACAAACTCCCCAGCATTTAGCTGAAAATTGGTCTCATGAAGAGCTGTCACTTTCATATTGCCTTCGCCATAAGTTTTTGTCACTTGAATTATCTCAATTAATCTAGTCATGTCATTCTCCTTATCATTCTGCAATGGCCATAATTGGATCTACTTTTAGCAGACGAGGAAGCGAAATGACGCCACCTAGAAGAGCCATTAAGCAGATGATCAGGCTTAACACAAAGTATGCTAACCAACTAGGATAGAAAAAGAAGGTTGCAGGTAAGACTAAAATGACAGCCCAAATGGCTAATAAAGCCAATCCAATACCCAAACCAGATAGAAGAAAAATCTGACAGAAAAGGGACCATACGATGGATTTTATCTGAATTCCTTGTGCTCGCATAATGCCATAGAGGCCTAATTTTTGAATGGTAATGATATAAATAAAAATCCCAACAATCAGACCTGTAATGACAATCATAGCTAGAATCATTCCTGAGAATACATTGACCTGAGGGGTATAGCCAGGAATTTTTGAAATCATTTTTTGAATAGAAATCTGCTTCAAACCATCGCCAGTCACTTCTACATCATTTTGCAATACCAATGCAGAGATCGAACGATTGGCTTTTGTTGTTCCTTGTAAATTCCAATACGTTGTTAAACTTGTAAAGACAACAGGTTCTGTGAAAAATTTATTTTCTTTTGTCAAACCTACAATCTTAAAACTTGTCTCACTTCCGTTGAGTTGAATTGCGTCCCCAAGTTTGAAGCCATAATTTTCAAAAGACTGATCCACTACAACTTCTTGGTCATTTTCTGGGTAATGCCCTTCAATCAAGGACGGAGAGATAAAACTGTCCCACTCTTGACCGAAAATAGAGACATTAATCTTGTCACTACTATCGATAAGGTTTGTTACAGCAAACATATAGCTTAGGGGAACAGCATCCTCAGAAACCTTATCCTTGTAGTCTTTTTCAGGTATAAAGGATGCAGTCAAATTGTCATTTGCATAATCGGATAGCACAACTCCTGTTGCTTGCCAATTATCAATAGCAGCCCTGTTATTTCGAATAAGCCCGAGAGCCAAACTGGTCATAAAAAAGACCATAAAAGCAATGAGAAAAATGGTTGTTAGAATTAAACTGTAACGCAGTTTATTCTGTAAAATTTCTTTGATAGCAAGATACATGCCAATCTCCTTTAAGTATTCTGTTGTCGAGGGAACAAATCTCCTCTTTACCATAGCACTAAAGATAGAAAACTATCTTGTCATGAACAACTAGAATCAATTTAAAAGAATCCTGTCCTTACCTCAAAATTAAATTTATTTGCATCTGTGTATGATTTTTATTCGTTTCAACCATCAAATCTCCCCTCATTGAAATAAGAGAAAAATAATAAAGTTTAAACGGTTTACTCATCCTATCACCTTTGTGGAAGAGTGTCAAGAAAATTGTTTCATCATATGAAAACAGACTTTATTCTTTTTGTAACCTTACTGTAATAATTTTTTTCTTGAAAAATGGTAAAATGAAAGAGTACTGTTAAGGAGAGAATCATGCCCGTAAGAAAATATCAACCGTATGAGTTTGAAGAAGAGGAAACTCAAACAGCGCTCTATCAAGACTATGTTCCAGAAACCACTTCCGTTGCTAGTTTGAAGGAAGTTCTTTTCTTTGTAAACATTGCTTGTTTTTGCGTCTTTTTAGCCTTGTTTAGCTTTATCTTTTTAGCCCTCAAGTTCAACACAGTTCTGGCTTTTAGTCTAGCCATTGCTTTGAGTTTGGTAGCTCTAAAGTTCCAACGTTCTATGATTAAGAAGAAATTTTATTAGAATCAAATAGGTCGGGATAAAAATCCCGACCTATTTTTTGTTTAACACGATGGCTATATGGCTGTGACTAGAGAAGCGATACTTGGTCTATCACTTTCTAAGTCATAGCCTTTTCTTATTTACTTTTTCGTTTGGATGGTGTTTGGATGGCGATTTTTACTTCAAAAATAGTACCATTAGGTTTGTTATCTTTGACACTGATGGTCCCTTTAAGAGCATCGACAATCTGTTTGGCTAAGGATAAGCCTAACCCAAAGCCACCTTTTTGGCGAGTACGAGCCTTGTCAACTCGATAAAAGCGATCAAAAATTTTCTTTTTATCTACTGCAGAAATACCGATTCCATCATCAGCCACTGACAAATAGAGATTACGCTCTGTCGCAGCGATGACAAAATGAATAACTCCTTCTTCTTCGGTATACTTGACAGCATTGTCAAACAAGATAGTCATCAGTTGCTTAAGAAGAAGCTTGTCTGTTATGATGGTCCGATGAATACGATTTTCAAAATGAAAAACGCGGTTATTTTCAGATGCAATCATCTCATAATTGGTAAAGGTTGTGTTAAAGAAGTCTGGCTGTACTTCTCCTAGTTCAGGATTGATACCATCATCACGGCGGGCTAGATTAAGAAGATTGGTTGTTAAAAAGCGCATGTTCCGAACTTCTTCTAAACTAGAAGCAATACTCTCGCTTGATTCCAAAATGGTAGCCTCAGGCTTTCGAAAAAGAGTTTCCAAGCGGTTTTGAAGAACAGCAAGTGGAGTACGTAGCTCATGACTGGCATTTTCGACAAAACTCTGCTGCTTCTGCATACTTTCAAGCAAGGGTTTGACACTAACGCGAGCAAGATAAAGACTAGCTATGAGTGATAAAATCCAGAAGCTGGCCATGACTACTACGATTAACTGCTCATGATTTTGACTGATTTGTTCCAGCTGACTGGTATTAATCAAAACAGCTGCATACTTAATATTTGTCGAGACAGATTCAATATTCATCTCAGTCAGAATCACTCGATAAATCTCATCCTGCCCATAGCTATTCTGGACATGAAGCTGTCTAATGTGATTTAAATCCTTTTTATTAAATGTAACCCTATCAAGACCTAAAAAGCGATTTCCAGCTACTAGTTGATTTAAACTAGAGTCCAATAAAATTACTTCCGTATTAGAACTGACTGTAGGTTTGCTATTTGAAGGTGGCCCTACCGATTCACTATTCAAATCTTTTACATCTTCTGTTGCACGGTTGACAGCCAACTGGATAACATCCTGAGGATTAGCACTGAGTGACAATAGCTTCTCATCAACTGAGGTATAAAGACTCGAGTGCATAACCTGCAAGATAATCAAGGTCATAGCGGAGAAGATCAGAGTAAATACTCCAAAGTTACGAATAAAGTAACTAAAATCCTCCTCATACCAATTCTTTTTAATTTTTTTAAACATGTTTTAAAATATACCCAACACTACGCAAGGTTTGGAGGTTTTCAGAAAAGACTGAGCCCTTTAATTTCTTACGAACTTTTGATACATAGACTTCTACCACGGAGATGGTTGTGTCACTGTCAAATCCCCACAAACGGTCAAAAATTTGTGTTTTTGGCAAGATTACATTTTGGTTTTGGAGGAAATAAACCAAAAGATCAAATTCTTTACCTAATAGTTCAACAACAGTATCATTAACTCTAACCTCATTGGTAGATAGATTAACTGTCAAATCACCATAAGAAAGGGTATTTTCGTTGAACTTACCAGAACGTTTGAGCAGCGCCTGAATACGCATCTTGAGTTCTTCTAGATAGAATGGTTTGGTTAGATAATCATCTGCCCCAAGCTCAAAGCCGTGCCCTTTGTCATCGAGACTTTCCTTTGCTGTCATGATAAGAACTGGTGTCGAAACGCCTTTTTCACGTAATTCTTTTAAGACTTGGAAACCATTTTTTTCAGGCAACATCAAATCAAGTAGAATCAAATCATAAACGCCACTTTCAGCTTCATAGAGACCTTCTTCTCCATCAAAAACCTGCATGACATCCGCAAAATCATCCAGAAAGTCAAAGACTGAATTTGACAGGCCTAGGTCATCTTCCACTAATAGAATCTTGATCATCAAAAATTCCTCCTTATTACACCTATTATAGCAAAAATATCTTAAAAAAAACTCAACTTCCCTTGTTTTTTCAAGAGAAAGTTGAGTTTTTATAGCTTTTATAACCTTTGAATTTTAAGCATTTCCATATTGAGCAACAACTGCTTCAACTGCTGCTTTTTCACGCTTGATCAATTCAACGCGTGCTGCGATTTCCTTGATTCCCATACCAATGTTACGGCTAAGAGCTAGGTCAGAAAGTTGTGGCTCAAAGAAGGCCTTGTATGCTGTCAAGCGTTGCTCTGTCTTGAATACATGGGCAGGAAGGATAACAAAGCTATCAAAGCTCATATCTCCTCCAAGGGCCGCCTTAATCCAAGCCCAGTTTTCACGCGCCCAAGACCACGCTGTTTCCTGGGTTGCTTGATGACCTAAGAACTGGAAGTACCAAGCTGATAAGTCTTGTGGTTTTACCACAAATTTGTCCTTCCAAGAAGCAATCAAGGTTTGGATATTATCCGCATCTGTACTGTATGCAAGAGCAGCTGCCAATTGGCGTTTAAAGGCGGCATCTGTGGCATGAGCATAAAGATCGAGATAAGTTGCGACCAATTCCTTAGTCTCATGGTGTTTCATTTCATTGATGAGAACTTGTGAACGAATAGCTGCTGGAAGTCCTGAAAGATTATCCTTATGGGCTTCGAAAATTTGGCTAGCAACTTGACTGGCTTCCTCGTCATTTGAACGAATCATCATGGAAATTGTCAATTGACGAACCAATTCATCTTCATCAGATTCACCCTCTTTAGCTTCAAAGCCAAGACGGTCATAGTTGTAACGAGCCAGTTTAGCAATAAGGGCTTTAAAGGCTTTTTCTGCCTCTGTTCCTTCATCGATAAAGCGATCAAGCGCTCCGATAACTTGTGAAACTGCTGAAACAACGAGATAAGATTCTTCTTTAGCCAATTGATCCACTACTGGAAGCAAGTCTGCGTACGAAATGTGCCCTGCTTCAGCAAGCAAACGACGTTCTTGGACGATTTGAAGTTTACTTGTGTTATCAAGTTCTACTAGGTCTGCAAGCACAGCATCAAGTAATTGACCTTGATAGTCTGTAATATAGTGGGCTGTATTTTCAGTGTTGAAACGAAGTGCTCCTTCATTTTCAGCAAGAAGTGCTGCATAGCCAGGGATTTCGATACTTTCAGTTTCGAGAGTATCTGGTACTCCTTTCCAGTTGCTGTTAAGTGGCACTACCCAAAGTCGGTTCTTGTCTTCATGCTCACCGATGAAGAATTGTTTTTGTGAGATCTTCAAAACATCATTTTCAACTGTGGCAGTAAGGACTGGATAACCAGGTTGCTCCAACCAAGAATCCATGAAGGCTGCTACATCACGACCAGATGCTTGTCCGAGAGCATTCCAAAGGTCACGACCAATGGTATTTCCGTATTGGTGTTTTTCAAAGTAAGCATGCAAACCTTTGGCAAAATCAGCATCCCCTAACCAACGACGAAGCATGTGCATGAGGCGACTTCCTTTGGCATAGACGATAGCTCCATCAAAGAGCGTATTGATTTCATCTGGGTGTTTGACTTCAACGTGAACAGATTGAACGCCATCCGTCGCATCGCGTTCAAGAGCCAGAGGTACTCCACCTGTTTGGAAATCTTCAAAGATATTCCAACTTGGCTCGATGGCATCCACACAGACGTATTCCATCATGTTCGCGAAGCTTTCATTGAGCCAGAGGTCATCCCACCACTTCATAGTTACAAGGTTACCAAACCATTGGTGAGCAAGCTCGTGGGCAATGACAAGGGCTACTTGTTGACGGCTGGCAAAGGTAGAGTTCTCATCTACAACCAAGTAGACTTCACGGTAAGTTACCAGACCCCAGTTTTCCATAGCACCAGCTGAGAAGTCAGGAAGGGCGATATGAAGAGATTGAGGGATTGGATACTTAACTCCGTAGTAGTCTTCGTAAAATTCGATAGAACGAACAGCGATGTCTAATGAGAAATCAAGGTTTGAAAGTGTATGGGCCTTGGTTGAGTATACACCTACCAAGGTACCATTTTTAGTTTTAGCAGTTACCCCTTGCAAATCACCAGCAACGAAAGCTAGCAAGTAAGAAGACATACGCGGAGTTGTCTCAAACTTCCAGATACCAGTCTCTTTACGGTTTTCAACGTCAATTTCTGGCATGTTAGACAAGGCCAACTCACCTTCTGCTTGGTCAAATCGAAGAGCTAGGTCAAAGGTTGCTTTGGCTTCTGGCTCATCCACACATGGGAAGGCTTCGCGGGCAAAATGGCTCTCGAACTGCGTAGACAAGACTTCCTTCTTGACACCATCAACTGTATAGTATGATGGGTAGATTCCTGTCATGTTGTCTGTGATTTTACCTGAAAATGCTAGAACCAATTCAACTGAACCAGCTTCTTCAAGTTCGATATGAAGAGCTTCGTTTTCATTATCAACTGTAAATGGACGAGCTTTTCCTGCTACTTCAACAGAAGCAATCTCCAAGCCTTTTTGGTGAAGGGAAATGCGGTCACTTTTAGCTTGACCAGTAATAGTTACTTTTCCTGAAAACGTCTTAGTCTCACGACTCAAGTCTAAAAATAAATCATAATGTTCAGGAACAAATTTTTCAATATAATGTTCAACTGCTTGCATCATTTTCTCCTATTCTAAATTTCTGAGCATATGCTCTAGTTCAAACATACCTATTTTATCATATTTTAAGTCAGAAAAAAGCTTTGGACGGTGATTTCCAAAACTTTCTTCTTACTAGTAGTCTACAGAGGGTAGACCTTGCGAAATTCTTCCAAAACAACCTTGCTGTCAGGTGTAAAAGTCAGTCCTGCTTCTCCTAAGCAGTCTTTGAAAAAGTCTTCATGAACCTGGCGCCAATAGGCTAAAGATTTGTCTCCCTCACCTTCCTTGTAGGCATGGTCGGCTGAAACCTGATGGAAAGGCTGAACGGAAACCTTTGTAATTTCGACAATGCAGACAGCCCGATCTTGGCCATCTAAAATGATATCAAAAGTTCCTTCTCGCGGAAGGGGTTCGTCCTCTAGTGCGTAAAGGTCGTAAGCTGACGCGGTTGCCGTCTTTTCACCTTTTAAAACCAAGTCTGCCAAGAAATCAGCTTCCACTCCAAAAGCCCAAGCATCTATCTCATCTCCGATCGAGGGGTTGATTTTCTTATAGGCATTCCACATTTCTTGAGGTGTCATAGGTTGCTCCTTTGTATTATTTTACTTTCTTCTTTTACACGTTTGAGATGATCTGGATGGTCAATCTCTAAATTAAAAATCTCCGGAATAGAACTGTAGTGGATCATGCATTTGATATCCATTTGATTCATTTTTTGTATGAAAGAAGGATTCAGATAGCCTGCTACAGCGAAATCTATCTTTTTCATCCTTGCTTTATCCTGCATCTGTCTCAGCATTTCTAACATAATGGGACTTTCCATATCATGCCATTGACTGTTTCTTACAGTCGCAAAAATAAATGAAGTCAAATCGTTCATTCCCACTACAATCTTTGAAATACCCGTTTCCAGTATCCTGTCTAAGTCAAAATACGCTGACGGTAATTCAATCATCGTGGCAACTTTTCCAGTAAAACAATGCTGGCGCAATACTCTAATAGCTTGTTTTAACTGTTCAGCATCATTGACAAAAGGAAAAATAACAGACAGATTGGGATTGGTTTGATAAACTTCTGTAACGACATGTGCCTCAGCCTGAAATTCATCTGAACACGCCAATAAACGCCTAGTCCCTCTATATCCAAATAAGGGGTGGCGTTCGTCAAAATACTCTTTAGTCCCGTCTAGACTATTTGCTTCTGCATTTGTTAACTCTGAAAAGCGATACCAGACTTCTTCATCTGAGTATAAATGGCAAATAGTGTCTAGATAATCTTTTACAAATTGCTGACAACTTGGTAACAGGATGTTTTGACTGATTTCCCTCACCAAATATTCGCCACGAATCATACCAACATGATGAAATAGTTGTTGGTAAACTTTTTCAACAATTCTTTCGCCACTAAGAGCTAGTTGATTTTGCATGTTTTACCTTCCAATTCATGTAAGAGGTCTTGTCCAATTCTGGAAATCCTTGTAACTCTGCCTTAGCCTTTAATACTAAGGGTGAGGCATTTTCTTCGGTCATCTGCTCAAGAGGAAGCCAAATGGCATTTGCTGAATCGTTACTTCCATCAAGAACTTCATGAGGAAGGGATTTTTGAGAGCCTTCTAAATCAAGTACTATATCATAAAAGACCATGATATGATGTACTGCGAAGTCTTGCCCCTCTTCTTGAACCAGCACGTCATAAACCCTAGGATTTGAGTAACTGTTAAGTGTATATCCTGTCTCTTCCAGAACTTCTCTCTTGAGGGTTTCTGTCAAACCCTCACCGATTTCCTGACTACCACCAGGTAAATCAAAACGATGCTGATAAGGCCCTCTCGTTTTCTCAATGCAAAGCAATTTCCCGTCTTGAAGACAGACTCCGTATACACCAAAGTGATTTTTGATTTCCATTTTCTGCTCTTTCTTAAACTCCAAGATTGCTAGCTCACCTTATCCCTTAAAAGGAAAGAGGCTATAGATTTCATGATCCTTGATATACTTCTTTAGTATTTCCATATTCTCTTCGATTTTTGTCCGAATATCTGTCTCTTCACAAGTTGACTCATCAATAAAAAGGTGAATCTTCAATAAATCTGTCAAGTATAGCAAACGGCGTTCCATTTCCGATTCAGGACTTGAAGCTTGCTCGATTTTTGCAAGCTTTTGCTCCAAGCTATCACCATTCAAAAATCTCTGATGAACTCTCCTTCTTATTTTTTGAGTTGATTCCTCCCCTTGTTCTAATGGAGATAAAAGGAGTTTTTTATAGACGAGTACCTGATTTTCTTTTTCTCTTTCCAGATAGGCCAATAAAACTAGAGAGCTATCAACAAAGGTCCAAGTGTTATAATTCCCTTCAAATGGAATTTGTATGATACGATCTAATAATTCCTTAGCCATTTCCTCTTGACCATCCAGATAAAGTAAATAGGCCAGATGATTCAGTGATTCGAGATAACTAACTTGGGTCTTCTTATTCTTTTTTAAAATTTTATCTAAATAGAGATGTAGGTCTGGATGATTTTCCACTAGCTCAATTACTTCTGGTAACTTCATCTGAAATCCTTTCTATTATCTTCCCAATAATTTAAAACAATTTTAGTCAATTAATCCAACTCTGCTCGACTGAACAAGTCTTTCATAGTGTTGATATCATCACAAAGCTCTTTAAATCCTAAAGCGAATTTAGCCAAGGCGTCTACCTTGGAAGAATAGGCACAAAACATACTTCCTTCAGGATCAAAGTCGATAGCATCGCTTAATTCCGGCATTTTTTTCTCCAAAAATACCAAAGCTAGGGATGCCCAATCGTAGCCATTTCCTTCAAATCCCTCCTCTTCTCGAGTGTCAAACACTTCCTGTCTGTATTCTCCATCAGGGTAATAAATAAGCGACCCTCGAACATTTTTAGGATCCTCATCATATACAAGCAGGCTAAAAGGGGCAATTTTTTCATTTATGCTTTCGTAATCTATCATTTCTTAACTCCTTTTTTTATTATCAATGGAACTGCAACATTCTAGCTTTGTAACTAGGGTTCAAAGGGCATAAAACTATCATGCTGATGGTAATATTTCAAAGCCTCGACCAAGTTTTGGGGACTTGCATCTGGCTTTTCCTCAAGTGCAACCGAGAGAACATCAAGCAACTGTTCTCCATAGTAGACTAGCTGGAGATCTTGCTTCGCTACATCCATCGGATAGACATCACAGTCTTCCACGACATCCGGATAATCTGACACCCAATAGAGCCTATCTAGTGCCAGTTCTCCATCCTCCTTGCCATAGAGGCAAAAATCATCTGAATAATACTCGTTCACGCGCACCTTCTCAATAATCTGCTCTAGTGAAAGTTCTTGGTGTTTCCGCATCTCTTCTCCTTTTTAGTCTCACTCTTCAACAAAAGAATTCAAAAAATCCTCAAAAGATGGCCATTGACCATAGAGCTCAGCTTTTTCTTCTAAAACATAGAAGTAAACCTTGCCATAATCTTCTGCCCTTAAAGAAAGAGCATAGTTGCCCGATCCAGGATCATAGGCAAAATGGAGAAGGTCTGTAGCCTTAAATCCAGCAGGCACAGCCTCATCATCAAACCATTTCATAGACTTCCTCATCTCTTCAAGTGAATTAAAGGAATTGAAAGGAAATAAATGACGGTCATCGTGAACACCCCTTACTTGGGGCTGACCACCGTTGTGCTGGAGATAAAAGCCCAACATAGTTTTTGGCAATTTCTTCCCAAGAATCTCCTCAAATTGTAAAAGGTCATCTTTTGAAATCGGTGAATCTTCATCTAGCACTCTAAACATGATTACTCCCTTCAGTTTTCTACAATTCTTCTTCCAATACCTTATCAATAAAGTCATTGACGTTTTTAGCAACTTTTTGCATTTCTAAGGAACCTATAGCTCCCAAGTCATTTTCATAAATGCAATCATCAGAATTTTTCTTGATAAAGTAAGCCAAATCTCCTTCCTGTCCAATCATAAAGTAATCTGGCTCTACTTCCTCAATCTGATAAGTCTCATTACGCTCTTGAAGATCCTCCTTAGCATACAAACAGATGCCTGAATCTCCAATTTCATAGGGGTCAATCTCTTTCCAGTCCGTTAAAAACTGATAGTAGAGATTGGGCAAGACAAATCCAAACTCATCTCTTTTCATAGCTTACCTCCACATATTCACTGAGTATCAACTATATTACTTCAAAGACCAACCACCATCAATAGTCAGGATTTGTCCCTGCATGGCACTCGCTTTTCCACTTGCTAAAAAGAGACTAACTTCAGCAACTTCACCTGGCTCAATCCAGCGTTTAATAGGTGTTTCACTTGCTACCCAGTCTGCCAGACCACCTGGTTCAAAGTCTGCTGCGGTCATACCAGTTTTGACTGCACCAGGAGCAATCCCAAAGACCTGGATACCTGCTTCTGCATAGTCCAAAGCTAATTGCTTGGTAAATCCAGCCAAGGCGTGTTTAGAAGAGGTATAGGCGTGACCACCACCGCCTGCTAGATTTGAAGCGATGGAGCACATATTGATGATAATCCCTCGCTTATTTTCCAACATGTTCATCAAATAATGTCGCGTCAACTCTACTGGTGTCACATAGTTGATTTCAAAAATTTCTTGGATTTCTTGGGCTGTTTGTTCCAGTAAAGGTTTGTAGTCATCCAAAACTCCAGCTGTATTGCAGAGAACATCCACCTGAGGACACCAGTCAAAAATTGGTTCCAAGTCAAGCGTTAAATCACGTTGTAAAAAGTGAAAGTCACCCTGTAAATCAGGATTTTCACCCTGATCCACTCCAAAAACCTGACAACCTTTTTTTAAAAAGAGTCGAGCTTGAGCCAGACCAATCCCTGAGCTCACACCTGTAATCAGTACACGTTTAGTCATGGACTTCCACCCAATCCGTCGCTAAGACATCACAAGGAGTTGGGCTCCACATAGAAAAACCTTCCCCTTCACCAGATACGTTGATGAGGAAATAGGGTGTCACTTCAAGGGCGACGCCATTTTGTTCAATGGTATCAAAGAGCTGGACATAGTTCTCAGCTCCACCCCAGCCAGTTCGTACATATTTCTTTTTTGCCTTTAGTCCAGGTAAAATCTCTTCAAATGTCATGTTTTTCTCCTTTGTTATCTATGAATCTTAATTTAATTATAACAAAAAACCGTTTTCCAACGGCTTTTTGACTGTTAGTTATTTATCTTTCTATGGACTATCATTTGTTTCAACTCTGTAAAAATAAGATTCAGCTTTATAATTCCCAGCTGATTGAGTAATAATTAAGCGAGGTCTTGAACTATCAGATTGATCACCCATAGGATTTTTAAATCCAATTTTAAACAATCCGATAGCAGCACTTGTGTGACCACTCTGTAAACTGACATATGGAACACTACTTATTTTAGATGAATCTTTAATTACTTTAATACTATTTCCATCCCCGGTACTTCCATCAGAATTAATTATCAATTCATTTCCACGACCATTCCTCCATATTCCAACAAGTGTTGAAATATCACCATTTTCAATCGCTTCAATATCTAAATCCACTTCTGAAAGTGAAGTATATTGGTAGTTTTCCCACCAACTCACTCTATAAGGTCTAAGATAACTTTTCCCATAAAGAATTCTGTTCTCTTGAGTTTTATCATTATCTGGTCCAGTTTCATTTGCAGGGATAAATGTTAACACCAATTCTTGCCCAATAATGGCATTTCTATTATTCCCTACAAAGTAAACTTCATAATAACCATTGGTTTTCTTCGGTATTTTACTTTTATCTAATGTGAATTGAGCATGAGTAGAACCACTCCAAAAGATCCAATTTCCCTCTTGATAGGATATTTTTGGAAAGACAGAAGTATTATCCTTAAAATAATCTTCAGGTTTATACCCATACAAAGTGAATTTAGATTCCGCTATTGCTTTTTCCAAATAATCATTAGAATAAGTACCTTCAAAAGCACTTAAATCTCCTTGAAGAATATTATCCTTACTATTTTTAAAATAATCACTACTACTAGCAAATACCATTTCATGATTCTTATTTCCATCAGATAAGGTGATTACCCTCAAAATTTTAGACGAATCATCTACATTATTAACTGAAATAGATATTTTAAAATCCTTATTTCCGTCTGACTTATTAAATTCTGTAACAGAAGACCTATTGTTGCCATCTTCCTTCCAATCCGTAGAAAAATCTCCAAATACATTGCCTTCGTCTGTATTATATGAAATTCTCCATTTTTGATCATTCTTAGCAACAGTAGCTTTCTCACCTGTAGAAGACACATAATCTCCCGATAAATTTAAAAAGTCTGAACTTATTATTTTATCAGTATTTGATTGTATTTTCTGGTTATCACTCTCTCTATGATTCTTATATAAAAGAAATAAAACTAAACTCATTAAGAGAGAAATAACCCCAAAACATATGAGTGTTTTCTTCATACTAATCTCCAGTAGATATAAATTATTTCCCTCATTTTACTATATTGCTTAAAAACTATCAAGGTAAATTATAAATAATGAAAAAACCGTTTTTCAACGGCTTTTTGACTGTGATTTCTTAAAATGCATTTTTTCCTATGGCAAATCATTCCCTGCTGCGAGGTAAATCTCATACCATTCTTTTCGAGTCAGGTTGACATGACTTGCTTGGCTTGCTTCTATCAAATGTTTAGGGTTAGTTGTTCCTACTACTGCCTGCATCTTAGCTGGATAGCGTAATACCCAAGCGATAGCAATAGCTGAAGGGCTCACACCGTATTTTAAGGCTAATCGATTTAGAACTTGGTTTAGTTGTTGAAACTTCTCATTGCCGACAAAATTCCCTTTGAAATATCCGAACTGTAAGACTGACCAGGCCTGAATAACCATGTCGTTTAATTTGCAGTATTCAAAGACGCTACCATCACGCAAAGCTGCCTTTTCTCCTTCCATATTGACATGGAAACCTGATTCAAATCCCGGCGTGAAAGCTGCGCTTAGTTGTAATTGATTGATAGATAAAGGTTGTTTGACCTCTTTCTTCAGTAATTCCATCATCATAGGATTTTGATTGGACACACCGAAGTCTCGAACTTTACCTGATTTGTGTAGAATTTCAAAGGCTTGAGCCACTTGATCAGCTTCCATCAAAGCATCTGGACGATGGAGAAGCAAGCTATCTAGATAATCAACCTGCAATCTTTTTAGAATCCCGTCTACTGATTCTAAAATATAATCTTTTGAAAAATCAAAATAGGTAAATTCTTCTATGCGAATGCCACACTTGGACTGGATCCACATCTTTTCTCGCAGGTCAGGACGAGTGTTTAACACTTGACCCAGTAATTCTTCGCAACGACCTCCACCATAGATATCTGCCAAGTCAAAGGCATTGATTCCTAGAGATAAGGCTGTTTCAACCAACTCCTCAACCTCTTTAACCGATTTGTCACTGATTCGCATCATTCCTAGGACAATTTCGGACAATTCTCTTTTCTCTTGACCAAATGGAATATATTTCATGGCAATTTCCTCCGTTTTTCTTCATTATAAAGCAGAATGACACTTTTATCAACTGCTATCTCACAAAAGAAAAGAACCAGCTCAAACTGGTTCTTTAATCTTATCCAATCATACTTCCGTTTGGTACAGCTGGATCAACTGTTAGAAGGGTTAATTTGCCATCATGTTCAGCTGAGAGAATCATCCCTTGGCTGACATATTTTTTCATCATTTTACGTGGTTTGAGGTTGGCAACGATTTGGACTTTCTTGCCGACCAATTCTTGTTCGTTTGGATAGTATTTCGCAATACCAGAAAGGATTTGACGATCTTCACCATCTCCAGCATCAAGGCGGAATTGAAGCAACTTATCAGAACCTTCTACTTTAGACACTTCTTTTACTTCAGCAACACGAATTTCAACCTTGTCAAAGTCTTCAAACTTGATTTCTTCCTTGTTGAGTTTGAGTTCGACTTCATCTGGGTTCCACTCTTTTTCAACTACTGGCTTGTTGCCTTCCATTTGTTCCTTGATATAGGCGATTTCTTCTTCCATATCCAGACGTGGGAAGATTGGTGTTCCTTTAGCAACTACTGTTACACCTGCAGGGAAATCAGTCAAGCTCAAGTTTTCAAGGCTAGAAACTTCTGCTAGTCCAAGTTGAGTCAAGACTGCACGACTGGTTTCCATCATAAATGGCTCAATCAAGTGAGCTACGACACGAAGGCTAGCTGCCAAGTGGCTCATCACACTTGCCAATTGGTCACGATGCGCTTCGTCCTTAGCCAGTACCCATGGAGCTGTCTCGTCGATGTATTTATTAGTACGTGAGATGAGAGTCCAGACTGCTTCAAGTGCACGTGGATAGTCAACTGCTTCCATGTAGGTATTGTAGTCAGCGATTGATTGTTCTGCCACTTGAGCAAGTTCATTGTCAAAGTCTGTTACACCTTCTACATAGGCAGGGATTTGACCATCAAAGTACTTGTTAATCATTGAAACCGTACGGTTGAGGAGGTTTCCAAGGTCGTTTGCCAATTCATAGTTGATACGACCTACATAGTCCTCTGGAGTGAAGGTTCCGTCTGAACCAACTGGAAGGCTACGCATGAGGTAGTAACGAAGTGGATCGAGACCATAGCGCTCTACCAACATTTCAGGGTAAACGACATTTCCTTTAGACTTGGACATCTTGCCATCTTTCATGACAAACCAACCGTGGGCAATCAGACGATCTGGCAATTTGATATCCAACATCATAAGAAGGATTGGCCAGTAGATGGAGTGGAAACGAAGGATGTCTTTCCCAACCATGTGGAAGACTGTTCCGTTCCAGAACTTGTCAAAGTTGCCATGTTCATCTTGACCGTAACCAAGAGCTGTCGCATAGTTAAGAAGGGCATCGATCCAAACGTAGACAACGTGTTTCGGATTTGATGGGACTGGTACACCCCAGGTAAAGGTTGTACGAGATACTGCTAAGTCTTCCAAGCCTGGCTCAATGAAGTTACGCAACATTTCATTAAGGCGACCATCTGGAGTGATGAAGTCAGGATGTGATTTGAAAAATTCGACCAAGCGGTCTTGGTATTTGCTGAGGCGAAGGAAATAAGACTCTTCTGAAACCCATTCAACCTCGTGACCTGATGGAGCGATACCCCCCGTCACATTTCCAGCTTCATCACGGAAAACTTCCGCAAGTTGGCTTTCTGTAAAGAATTCCTCATCGGATACTGAGTACCAGCCAGAGTATTCACCTAGGTAGATGTCATCTTGAGCAAGCAAGCGTTCAAAAACTTGTGCTACTACTTTTTCATGGTAATCATCTGTGGTACGGATAAATTTATCATATGAGATATCGAGTAATTGCCAGAGTTCTTTAACTCCAACTGCCATACCGTCAACATAGGCTTGAGGTGTGATGCCAGCTTCTTCCGCTTTTTGCTGAATCTTTTGGCCATGCTCATCAAGACCTGTCAGATAAAAGACATCGTAGCCCATCAGGCGTTTGTAACGAGCTAGGACATCACATGCGATAGTTGTGTAGGCAGAACCGATATGAAGTTTACCAGATGGATAGTAAATCGGAGTTGTAATATAAAAATTCTTTTCAGACATAATTTTTCCTTTCCAGGCAAATGAAACCTGTTTTTCTAACACTTCATTATATCATATTTTGATGATTTTCGATAAGGAAATCCATACAAAAACAAGACAGACTAATGTCCATCTTGTTTTTCATCTTGATTATCTTATTCATAGCGAAGAGCTTCAATCGGATCAAGTTTAGAAGCCTTATTGGCTGGTAGAACACCGAATATCATACCGATGCCAGCCGAGACAGCTAAACTAAAGAGAGCGATTGGGATGGATACGCCAACTTCGATTCCTGCAATCATGTTTTGAAGAAGGACACCTGCAAGCATAGTCACCCCTGCAGCCAGCACAAGACCAATGAACCCTCCTAACATGGTCAAAATCATGGATTCAATCAAGAACTGAACTAGGATATTACCCCGAGTTGCTCCTAGTGCTTTTCGTAGACCAATCTCACGGGTACGCTCTGTCACCGAAACAAGCATAATGTTCATAACACCGGTACCACCAACAAAGAGGGAAATACCAGCAATAGCACTAATGACAGTTGTTACAAAGCCGAACATCTGTTGCACTTCTTGGAAGGCGGCAGATGCATCCCCTACCTGATACTCCCCTTGTTGGAGACCTGCAATCTCTGTCATCCTTCTAGCCAATTCTGGTCCTAAAGTCTGAGTTAAGGTCGTATCGTTAACACGAAAAACAATATCAGAAATTTCGTCTGTGTTAAAATTGGCTGCCAGAGAAATATTGGTCGTGATTGGTAGTCCTCCAATCCCAAAGGTTTTTGCAGCCTTAGCTTCCTTACTTGCATAAACACCAATAACACGGTAACTGATTTCATTTACTTCAACAATCTGATTGAGAGCTTCTTGTGCTGAACCAAAAAGGCTATTGGCAAGTTCTTCATCTAAAATGATCACGTTTGCAAAATCCTTATAATCTTGTGCTCTAAGACTTCGACCTGCAATGATTTCATTTTCGACTGCATCCATATAAGTGATATTTCCACCTGTCAAGCTGGCACGTTCAACCTTCTTATCCTTATAAGTCAAGGTCACATTGGCTGAGTTAGTCACATAGTAACTATCCACTCCCTTGAGTTTAGCAGCTTCCTTAACCCAGGCTTCTTGTGGTTTAGGTAGTTCAACAAAAACATCTTCCTCTTTCCCAGACAGGGTTAGAGCAGATTGCTTCTGGGTAAAGGAACCGTCCTTACTCTTGGTAGGCGAGAAAAAGACATGGATATCTTTCTGGGACTTGGTCATGTTTTTATTGACTTGGCGCGACAGGGAGTCTCCCAAGGCCATGATGACGACAACGGATGATACGCCGATAATGATACCAATCATGGTTAAGAAAGAACGCATCTTGTGGGCCATAATGGATGAAAAGGCAAATCTCAGATTCTGCATCTTAGTTTTCCTCCTTTTCTACTTGGACACTATCAGACGAAATAACACCATCACGAATGACAATCTGACGCTTAGCGTAAGCAGCGATTTCAGGCTCATGCGTAACCATAATGATGGTTTTTCCTTCTTTGTTTAATTCAACCAAGAGCTGCATAATCTGGTTTCCTGTTTTAGTATCAAGGGCTCCAGTAGGCTCATCTGCCAAGATGATTGAAGGATTGTTGACCAATGCACGCGCTATAGCAACCCTTTGCTTCTGACCACCTGACAGCTCCGAAGGTAAGTGATGGCTCCGCTCTGTCAACTCAACCTTTTCCAGATACTCTTCTGCTAATTTGCGACGCTTTGAAGCACCAACTCCTGCATAAATCAGAGGAAGTTCCACATTTTGGAGGGCATTCATTTTAGACAAGAGAAAGAATTGTTGAAAGACGAAGCCGATTTCCTGATTTCGAACCTTGGCTAATTGTTTTTCACCCAGACCAGCTACTTCTTTGCCATCTAGAAAATACTGACCACTTGTAGGAGTATCCAACATCCCAATGGTGTTCATGAGGGTTGACTTACCTGAACCGGATGGTCCCATGATAGCTACAAATTCTCCCTCTTGAACTTCTAGGTTAATGTTTTTAAGGACTTGAAGTTCTTGATCACCATTTCGATAGCTACGGCAGATATTTTTGAGGCTAATTAGTTGCTTCATCAGTCTTCACCTCTTTTCCTTCTTGCAAGGAAGCTGTCGGATTACTGATGACTTTTGCTCCATCTGTCAGACCAGATGTGATTTCTTGATTTTCTGCATCTGCATTGCCCAATCCAACTTCAACTTTTTTGGCCTTTTGATTTTCATCAAGAATCCAAACATAGTTTTTGTCTTCTTCCATAACTACACTCGAAATTGGAACGATCAAGGCCTTGCTCTTATTCTTGACTTCAACACTAACAGTAAATCCTTGCTTCAAATCGCCAATTTCACTAGTTACATCGACCGTATATGGGTACTTAGATCCTGAGTTTGAACCAGCTAAGCTACTACTTGCTTCGCTACTGTTCTTTGGATAATTTGAAATATAGCTAATCTTACCATTCCAAGTTTTATCCGGATAAACCTTTGAAGTAAAGGTAACTTCTTGGCCTACAGAAAGATTGGCAAGATTGTACTCAGAAAGCTCTCCCTTGACCTGCAAGTTGTCGTTACTAACGATATGTACCAATACTTGGCTATTTCCTGTTGGAGATTTTGAAACATTGCGATTGACTTCGACAACTGTACCTTCTACAGTACTCAAAACTGTAGCGGCATCCAACTGTGCCTGGGCTTTTTCAAGTTGTGCCGCTGCATCTGCACGAACATCACGCGCATCACTGATTTGTGAATCGATAGAAGCTGTAGCTGATGTAGAAGATTGTGCTTGGGTTTGGTCCGTAGCGCCTTCAATCCCTGCTTGAGGAAGCACAGGTGTTGAAGCAGCAGTATTTCGAGCCTCATTCAATTCATTGATATGACGGTCAGCTTTAGCAACTGCACGACTAGCAGCATCATAGGCTGCTTGAGCATCTGCACTACTATACTTGACTAAGGCCTGGCCTTCGCTTACCTTGTCACCAACTGAAACAAGAACCTCATCCAAATCTCCCTTGCTACCATCAAAATAAACATATTGTTCTTTTTGAGCAGTTACACTACCCGATAGAAGAACAGATGAAGCAACCGTTCCCTCTTTAGCTACGGCTATTTTAGCAGGTTCGTCAATTGCTGCACTTTGGTTTGGTTGTCTAAACAAGAGAATAGCTCCTGCACCAATTACAAGGGCTGTGGCAACTCCAATAGCGGTATATAAAGGCCATTTCTTGGCGATTTTCTTTCTTTTCATAAGAACTCCTTCTTTACAAATATATATTAAGATTATAGCACAAGTCCAAAAAAATGGACAATTTATTTCTAACAATCCAAATTTATTTGTAAGATCCTTTTATTGTTGTATTAGTTATATAATACACTTTCTTTTTTATTTTTGCAAGCATTTTCTTAAAAATTTTAAGCGTAGCAGATTTTTGCATTGACTCCCAAAAAAAGATAGAATATGACTAGAAAACAAGTAAAGGAGCTTTCTATGAGAGAATATGATATTATCGCTATCGGTGGAGGTAGCGGGGGCATTGCTACCATGAATCGTGCTGGTGAACATGGAGCCAAAGCTGCAGTTATTGAAGAAAACAAACTAGGAGGAACCTGCATTAATATGGGTTGTGTGCCCAAAAAAATCATGTGGTACGGT
Source organism: Streptococcus infantis (assembly GCF_047463615.1). Taxonomy (GTDB): domain Bacteria; phylum Bacillota; class Bacilli; order Lactobacillales; family Streptococcaceae; genus Streptococcus; species Streptococcus infantis_X. The sequence continues at coordinate 478,156 of NZ_JASHDO010000001.1, forward strand.
GCTCAAATCGCAGAGAGTATCCACAAATATGGACCTGACTATGGTTTTACAAGTACTGGGAATCAATTTGATTACGCAACGCTTCGTAAGAATCGTGAAGCCTATATTGACCGTGCTCGTTCTTCTTATGGTGGAAGCTTTAAGCGTAACGGAGTTGATTTGATTGAAGGACGTGCCGAGTTTGTTGATGCTCATACAGTCAGTGTCAATGGTGAGTTGATCCGTGCTAAGCACATCGTGATTGCAACTGGGGCCCATCCTCATATCCCTGCCATTCCTGGTGCTGAACTAGGTGGTAGTTCTGATGATGTCTTTGCCTGGGAAGAATTGCCTGAATCTGTAGCCATTTTAGGTGCTGGTTACATTGCTGTCGAATTAGCTGGCGTGCTCCATACCCTTGGTGTACAGACTGATTTATTCGTCCGTCGTGAGCGTCCACTTCGTGGATTTGATAGCTATATTGTTGAGAGCTTGGTTCAAGAAATGGAAAATACTGGATTAAACCTCCACACCCATAAGGTTCCAGCAAAACTTGAAAAAACCGAAGAAGGTATTAGGATTCATTTTGAAGATGGTAGCAGCCACACTGCCAGTCAGGTTATCTGGGCAACTGGTCGCCGTCCAAACGTTGAAGGACTTCAACTTGAAAAAGCTGGTGTTACCCTCAATGAACGTGGCTTTATCCAGGTTGATGAATATCAAAACACTATCGTTGATGGAATCTACGCTCTTGGAGATGTCACAGGTGAGAAAGAACTTACTCCTGTCGCAATCAAGGCTGGTCGTACCCTATCCGAAAGACTTTTCAACGGTAAAACCAATGCTAAAATGGACTACACTACTATTCCAACTGTTGTCTTCTCTCACCCAGCAATCGGAACTGTCGGTCTAACTGAGGAAGAAGCTATCAAAGAGTATGGACAAGAAAACATTAAAGTTTATACTTCAAAATTTGCTTCTATGTATTCAGCAGTAACTAGCCACCGTCAAGAAGCCCGTTTCAAGCTCGTTACAGCTGGTGCAGACGAAAAGGTAGTTGGCCTTCATGGTATCGGCTACGGCGTCGACGAAATGATTCAAGGTTTTGCAGTTGCTATCAAGATGGGAGCTACAAAAGCTGATTTTGATGCTACAGTTGCTATCCATCCAACAGGCTCTGAAGAATTTGTGACCATGCGTTAATAATTTTAAATGAGACTATCACGGTCACTCAGATTGAAGAAAAAATCTATTTTGGATAATTTTCTTCAATCTTTTTCTTTTACTAGAGCAAATTATAAAACACTTAAAAATAGCATCCCATCAATATTCCTAAGAATTTTCACTATATGCTAGCCAAGCTCCGTAAGGGTACTTTTTAAATTACCGATATAGTTTTTTTAGTTCTGATAGACTATCTCAGTCTCTTTTTATTTTGCATAAACGACATAAGATATCTTGATGATTGTATAAGGTATATAAGGTCTGAGGGAAACTCGGATATTTTAAAAGGAATAATACAGTGGAGAACCTTGAAACTATCACATTATACACCATTTTTCAAAAAAAGCCCCTCGATCGAGGAGCTTATTTAGTTGATAGACTATAAGTTGAGATTATTTTTCTTTCTTGCGATAGCTAAACAATCCAGCATTTAGAATCAATACTCCAAATAGTGTAGTGAGAATTGAGCTATTTTCACCAGTATTTGGTAAAGTTTTTCTTGTTTTCTCTCCACCTTCTCCCTTAGTTTTCAATGGTTTGGATTGTGGTTGTGTCCCATCTGCACCATTGCTGTTTTGTATAGGGGTTGTTGGGTTTTCACTACCTGCAACTGGCGTTTGGATGCTACCGCCATTGTGATTTACTGACATATTTTTGAAAGTCATAGCATAGATACTAAAGTGATTGGTTTCGAAAGTTACCTTATCCGCATCTTGCTTGAAGTCTAATGCTTGCAAAGCGCCATCTGGAGAAACATAGTAGACATTTTCAACTGGCTTTTCTGCAGAAAGGCTCACTAGAACCATGCCATTTGGCTGGACAGCCTTACCATTGGCGTCGTATAGACGAATATCGTAGGCCTTGTAGTTTTTCGCCGTAAGTGAATTTGACTTAGTTTCTTCTACCTTGATGTAGCTGACGTTTTTGAGTGTTTCCTCTGAAGCACGTACTTGAACACTTCCAATTTCATTCGCAAGGATTCGGCTAGTGCTTGGAGTTACTGGTTTCTCTGGCTTAGCAGATTGTGGTTGATCTGGAACAGCTGGTGTAACTGGTTTTGGTGTCTCTGAAGGCTTAGGTGCCGGTTTTACTTCTGGTTTTGGTGTCTCTGATGGTTTAGTTTCTGGTTTTACTTCTGGTTTCGGAGTTTCAGATGGTTTTGTTTCCGGTTTTACTTCTGGTTTTGAAGTATCAGATGGTTTAGTTTCCGGTTTTACTTCTGGTTTTGAAGTATCAGATGGTTTAGTTTCCGGCTTAACTTCTGGTTTCGGTGTCTCTGAAGGTTTAGGTGCCGGCTTAACTTCTGGTTTTGGTGTTTCTGAAGGTTTAGTTTCAGGTTTTACTTCTGGTTTTGGTGTCTCTGAAGGTTTAGTTTCCGGTTTTACTTCTGGTTTTGAAGTATCAGAAGGCTTAGTTTCCGGCTTAACTTCTGGTTTTGGTGCCTCTGAAGGCTTAGTTTCCGGCTTAACTTCTGGTTTCGGTGTTTCTGAAGGTTTAGTTTCAGGTTTTACTTCTGGTTTCGGAGTCTCTGAAGGCTTAGTTTCCGGCTTAACTTCTGGTTTCGGTGTTTCTGAAGGTTTAGTTTCAGGTTTTACTTCTGGTTTCGGAGTCTCTGAAGGCTTAGTTTCCGGCTTAACTTCTGGTTTCGGAGTCTCTGATGGTTTAGTTTCCGGCTTAACTTCTGGTTTCGGAGTCTCTGAAGGTTTGGCATCCGCATTTACCTTCTTATAACGTAGAAACATGTAACGTTCATTCGGATAACCAAAATATCTACTCATTATCCTGTAGTCCACTTTATAACCTGGTATCCAGCTATAATACGAAACCACCTCATAGCCATCAATATTTTTATGGATATTAATAGTCTCTCCTGGGTTTAAAACTCCATATTCTCGAGATATCTCCTCTCCCGTATCTGCATCTAAATAATCGATACGGTATTTGAGGGGCTCCTGCTTTTCTTCATCTTTTGGCGCTGGTTTTGGTGTTTCTGAAGGCTTGGCATCCGCATTTACCTTCTTATAATCTAGAAACATGTAACGTTCATACGTTTTATCACCAAAATATCTACTCATTATCCTGTAGTTCACCATATATCCAGGCATCCAGCTATCATTCGAAACTACCTCATAGCCATCAATATTTTTATGGATATTGACAGTTTCACCAGGATTTAATACTCCATATTCTCGAGATATCTCCTCTCCCGTATCTGCATCGAAATAATCGATACGGTATTTGAGCGGCTCCTGCTTTTCTTCATCTTTTGGCGCTGGTTCTGGTTTAACTTCTGGTTTTGGTGTCTCTGAAGGCTTAGTTTCCGGTTTTACTTCTGGTTTCGGAGTCTCTGAAGGCTTAGCATCCGCATTTACCTTCTTATATTCTAGAAACATATATCGATATCCAGACGAAGATCCAAAATATCTATCCATTAACCGGTAGTCCACATTATAACCAGACATCCAACGACGATTCGTAACTACCTCATAGCCGTCAATATTTTTATGGATATTGATAGTTTCACCAGGGTTTAAAACTCCAATTTCTCGAGATAGCCTCTCTCCCGTATCTGCATCGAAATAATCGATACGATATTTGATGGGCTCTTGATTTTCGTCAGCTTTTGGTGCTGGTTTCTCCGTAGGTTGAGATGGTTTTTCATATCCAATATAGCCCGCTGGTCGATAATAAAAATAATTAACTGAAATATGATCACTTTCTACACCGTCAACAACACCAGGATAAAAGTTGAATTTCTCGTAAGGTACAGTTTCTCCAGGTTTATAAGAATTACCAGTAGTTGCTCCCCATCTTCCCTCTTCGTGTCTAACATCCGTTATCTCTTCCAAAATATAGCCATCTATATCACCCTTAGGTAAAGTAAAACTCTCACCTGGCTTAATAGTGACTGTTATATCTCGTTTTCCATCATCAATGGAATGAGCCTTGCGATGAAGTGGGAGTGTACCATCGGGCCAAAGTTTAGGAGTTCCAGTATAGCTAAAGCTAATATGAAGAGTCCGTTCGCTCCTATTAGGCTTCTCTAGCGGAAGTGTCTCATATTGAAGCCGACGATGTGCTATAATTGTATCGCCTTCTTTTGTGAGAGTATACTCCCTATCTTTAGATGTCTCATCTATTTCATAAACTTCAGATCCAGCTGTCTTCCCAAAATTATTTAGATTATCATAACTAATATTCAGACTTTTGGGGTAAGCTCTTTCAAGCCTATAGCCTTCAAATCTTGGAGCATCAATTGTTAAATCTTCACCAAAGTTAACAGTTCCTGTCAACGTTTTAGTAGGTTCTACTTCCCCCGCAATACCTATATGTTTAAAATGTAGTTCGATTACATATCGGATAGGAAGATGTTTTTCTTCTTTTAAGGTTGCATCTTCCCTTGGGGCATCAGATGGTTGAGACTCTGCTGGATTTGTTTCTGACGCAGATTCAGGACTAACTTCTTCAGTCGGTTTAACCTCTAGTTTTTCTGAATCACTTGGTTTGCCATTTTCTACTGGTTTTGAAGCTGTATTTGGCTGTTCTGCCACATGTGTATCTGCCTGAGCTGTAAAAGCTGGCACTACACCCAACACCGCAACCGCAAAGGTTGCAATACCGAGTTTAACAAGTTTATTTGTTTTCATAATTTCCTCCTTAGGAATGTAGATTACTTTTGAAGGTGTGTAAATACTACAAAAATCCTATTTTTTTGATTTTAGTGTTTCGAAAAAACCTCAACCACTTGAGCGACAAGGGTTTTGGTGTATCGCCTAAGGACCGTTAAACGATACACTAAAAAAACAAAAAAATACCAATCCAACACAGGCTCAAAAACTTGTTAAATTCGTATTCTCTGAAATATTCACATTGTTATTTTGAATGTTTCGCAAAACGGTCGTTAATCGAAACATATTTACGCCCTCATTGTAGCATTTTGTCTTGTTTTTAGCAAGAAATTTGCGAAACTTTTTTGCGATTGTTGGCCACCTTGTTTCGTTCCAAGACTTTATAGATGGTTGAGGTCGAAATTCGTTCTGTTTTTGCTATTGTTCTGATGCTTGATTCCCCTGCCAAATACTGCTCAATAATTCTCTCTTCCTTATCTCTTGACATTCGCTTGGCACCTAGTTTGACACCATTTTCCTTGGCTTTACGAAGTCCTTCACGGGTTCGAAATCGCAGATTTTCCAGTTCACTTTCTGCCACAAATCCCAAAATGACGCAAAGTAACCTACCGATGAGCGAATCGGTTTCCAGTTTTTCATGCAAACTGACTAGCTGAATATCAGAAGCATTGAATTGTTCAATCAGTTCTAACAATTTGAACATAGAGCTAGTCAGACGATCTAACTTATAGATAGTGAAAATGACCTGCTTACCATCCTGCGAAAGATCCGAAACCAATTTTAAGGCTTTTTCAAGTTCTGGACGTGCATTGTTTGTACCAGATTCACGTTCGATAAAGAGCTGGTCGTAGTGCTTGAGAGCCTCCACTTGTACCTCCAAACCCAGGTCTTGCTTGTGGGTAGAAACGCGAGCATAGCCTATATTGATAGTGGTTTGATACCTTATCAATCGGCCGTTACAAATTTGTAACCTTTATTTTTAAAACAGGTTGACAATCATCTCCTTTTCAGTATAATAGTTACTATAAATTACAAAAGAGGTTAACTATTATGAAAAAAGCACATATTTACGCTATTCCAGCTATAGGGGCTGCTCTGATTGCAGGATTAGCCCAAATCAGTATCCCAATTGGACCTGTACCATTTACTCTGCAAAACTTTGCTATCGGACTCATTGCTACTGTTTTTAGACCTAGGGAAGCTGTTCTCTCTGTTGGACTCTATCTCTTACTGGGGGCTATTGGACTTCCTGTCTTTGCTAGCGGCGGAGCTGGTTTCCACGTTTTAATTGGGCCAAGTGCTGGTTATCTATGGTTTGACCTTGTCTATGCTGGGCTTGCTTCCTATCTGACTCATACGAATAGCAGTGTTGTACGTATTTTCCTAGCCAATCTCTTGGGTGATTCCCTTGTCTTTGTTGGTGGTATTCTCAGCCTCCATTATCTCGCTGGTATGCCTTTTGATAAGGCACTGGCTGTCGGTGTCATTCCCTTTATCATTCCTGATCTTGCAAAAATTATTGCCATTAGTTTTATCGGACGACCACTCCTTCAACGACTTAGTAGTCAACCCTACTTTTCACATAAATAAAGAAAGAAAGAAAGAAAGGAGGTCGGGAATTTTCTCCCAACCTCCTTTCATCTATTTTTTTATGATTGCTTATTGATTTTTGAAGGCATCGACCATCACTTGAAACTCTTCGTTTGAGAGGGTGATTCCTTTCCCCATCTTAGTATGGTCTGGACTCCAAGCACGAATGTCAAACTTTGCTGGTGCTCCGTTAAAACTGACACGATTGATTTCTTTAGTCCAACCTTTTTCATTCTCTGAGAGAGTGAGTAGGTGCTCTTCGATTTCAAATGTAAATTCTGCCATTGTATTCTCCTTTTGATTGTCTTCACTTGATTATTCGTAAAATCTTGTAGATTTTTTTAAAATTGTATATAATAATGTTAAAAAGAAGGGAGGCTCCGATGAAAGATTTATTTAAACACATTCAACAAAAGTTCCAAAGCTTTCTCGACGGGCGAGAAGAACCAGATCATTCCAAAGCCGACTCCCTGACAAGTACCATTAAAGAGGCGCTCCTAAAAAAAACTGCTGTCCACATTATTTTTTCTGATACAAGTTTTACAGGGGATATCATCAAATATGATACAGACCGCCAGCAAATTATCGTTAAAAATTTTGCAAAAAATGTGACCCGAATTATTCGAATCCCAGATATTCAGAAAGTGAGTTTTGTTCCCTCAACCGTCCAAACTGCCCAAAAAAACCGATTTAAGAAAGAGTGAGATGAGTTTGCTTCATCTCACTCTTTTCTATTAACGAATTTGTTCAAAATGAAGGTGAACAGCAATGTGTTCTCCGTAACCACTTCTCTCTAAATCACGTTGCAAACGGTAAGAGATATAGTGTTCAGCAATGGTAATGTAGCCTGCGCCAAGCAAGCGATGCTCAACCATTGATTGAATCATGCTGATTGTCGCACGCTCCACTTTCGCCTCTTCTAGATCCAAGACAACTTTTTTAGTTACCTGAGCTAGATTTTGACGTAAATCATCTGTCAAAACATAAACTGTTTGTGCAGCTTTGAGAATGGCTTGATAGATTTTATCTGGATCAAAGTCGGCAACTTGTCCATCACGTTTAATGACTTGCATAGGCTTCTCCTTTTAGTTTGTATTTTCTTTAATGTCTGCTAACATTTTAGCTTCTTCTGTTGTTAATTCATAATGTTCCAACAAATCTGGTCTACGCTCATAAGTTTTTTTGAGACTTTCATAGAGACGCCATTGACGAATCTTCTCATGGTGCCCACTCATAAGCACTTCTGGAACCACCATACCACGATAATCATAAGGACGTGTGTACTGAGGATATTCGAGGAGCCCAGATGAGAAGCTGTCATCTTGGTGACTGGTTTCCTTCCCAATTACTTCTGGTATCAAGCGAACCGTCGCATCAATCATGGTCATTGCTGCCAGTTCTCCACCAGTTAGAACATAATCACCGAGAGAAATCTCATCTGTTACCAAGGTCTTAATGCGTTCATCATAGCCCTCGTAGTGACCACAGATAAAGATGAGTTCCTCTTCTTGGGCTAAATCTTCAGCATAAGCCTGGTCAAACTGCTTACCTGCAGGATCCAAAAGAATCACGCGCGGATTCTGCTTTTGAATAGCGTCAAAGGCATCAAAGATTGGCTGCGCACGTAGCAACATCCCTTGACCCCCGCCATATGGCTCATCATCCACATGACGGGCCTTTTCAGCATATTCACGAAAATTGTGATACTGGATGTCAAGAAGTCCCTTCTCACGAGCTTTCCCAACGATGGAATGTTCTAGAGGCGAGAACATCTCTGGAAAGAGGGTTAAAATATCAATCTTCATCGTCTAACCCTTCTAAGAGTTCTACATCCACACGCTTATTTGGAATATCAACATTGAGGACAACCGGTGGGATATAGGGTAAGAGCAGATCCCGTTTCCCCTTACGCTTAACTACCCAGACATCATTGGCACCTGGTTGAAGGATTTCCTTGATGGTTCCAATCAAGTTGTCACCCTCGTAAACCTCTAGTCCAATAATCTCGTGATAGTAAAATTCACCCTCATCAAGGTCATTCAGGTTTTCTTCTGCAACCTTCAAACTGTAGCCCTTGTATTTTTCGATATCATTGATGTGATACATATCCTTAAATTTGATGATATCAAAGTTTTTATGCTTACGGTGACTCGCGATAGTCACTGTTTTAACAAATTGATCCTTCTCATCAAATAAGGCAAGCTCTGCACCTTTTTTAAAGCGTTCTTCCGAAAAATCCGTCACAGATAAGACTCTCATCTCACCTTGCAAACCTTGTGTATTGACGATTTTTCCAACGTTAAAATAGTTCATTTGATCTCCTGTGTATGTTTCTCCCTTCATTTTATCACGTTCTAGGTATTTTCACAAGTTGGAGAAAAAGCTAGTTCTGACCTTCCGCTTCTAAATATCCTTCCAAATCTCGTTCATGGTGATACTTGATGGCAGCCTTTTTGTCTTTTTCAAAAATGGTCTTGGTTAGATCAATATCGTTGATAGCTGCGATTGCAACCGTATAATGAATAATATCAGCAAGTTCTTTAGCAAGTTCCTCATTTGAGTCCTGAACTCCCTCTTTTCGTCCAGAACGTCCATTTAAAACCTCGGCTACTTCACCAACTTCTTCAACTAGTTTTATAAAGAGCCCTTCTTCTGTTCTAGATTGCTGGTAATGTTCTAGCAAATAGTCTTGTAATTGTCTAAACGTTAAATCCTTCATATCCTGCTCCTAGCAAAAAAGCGAGACATCCGTCCCGCTTTTTTATTTTTCGTCAATAACGATTCTTACTTTTTTGTCTTCAGTTGGGACAGAGTAGACAATCGTTCTTATCGCAGAGATAGTGCGACCCTTACGACCAATCACACGACCCACATCGCTTTGGTCAAGATCCAAATGATACTCCAAAAATTCTGGTGTATCTTCAATCTTGATAGTTAAGGCTTCTGGTTGTGAAATCAAAGGTTTCACAATTGCAATAATGAGATTTTCAATCGTATCCATCTGTCAACCTACTTTAGAATTATTTAGAGAATTTAGAATCGTGGAATTTCTTCAATACGCCTTCTTTTGAAAGGATGTTGCGTACTGTATCTGAAGGTTGAGCTCCATCAGCCAACCATGCAAGAACGCGATCTTCTTTCAAAGTTACTTGGTTTTCAGCAACAAGTGGGTTGTAAGTTCCGACTGTTTCGATGAAACGTCCGTCACGTGGTGAACGTGAATCTGCTACGTTAATACGGTAGAAAGGTTTTTTCTTAGAACCCATACGAGTCAAACGGATTTTTACTGCCATTTTTAATATCTCTTTTCTTTTATTTTTTTAGTTCGGTGAAATAGCTGAGCTATTTAGCACATGTTCTATTATAGCAGATTTCTGAGAGGTGTCAAGAAAAAAACTTGACAGACTTTAAAATTTTTAAATTTTTTAGAAATTTGTTAGACTAGTAGGTATAAATTAGAAAGAGAAACTTTATGAATACTAGTCTAGAGAACATTTATAAAGACCATCAAGTCAAACCTTATATCTCTCCTGATCGTGATATAGAGGCTTGGCTACTAAATCCTAAGCCTGTTCCCAAATGACACATGGACTTATTACCAGATGATTTACTAGCAGGAGATATCATTCTCCTCTGGAGAATCAACTTTGGAACATTCACCATCGAAACATGATTTTAAAAACTCCCATTCGAATATGATTCAAAATTCGTTTAAAATCAATGTTTTCCCACTTTTTCAGAAAACAAATTTTCATCTAATTTAAATAACTTTCAATTAAATGGTGTGAATTTTGCTTAAAATCATCAAAAACACCCCATGGTGTGAACCATGAAGTGTTGTAAATGCTGTATTGTAGCTAGTTTTTAACGTTTAGAAAACTACCTAGCTTTACGAGCTTTCTTAAAATCTGGTTTGGAAAGTATGCGTTTCAGTTGGACTAAAAACAGCGAAATATCAAGGATTTTAAGAACGATATCTACTAATTAATTTATAAAATATGAATTAATAGATTCTAAATAGGGGAATAGTTTAGGTCTGTAATCATTAAAATAATACACCTAACTTTGGTCACCGTTTTTTAGTTATTCACTCTTTTTTCAGATAGTGTTTTTAAAGTTATGATGTAAAATGCCGCAATTAAAACACTATACATCATAATCGGAGGATAGAGAATTAAGGATAGAATCAAACCCACTCCTTTAATTATTAGGTCAGGTATCAATAACTTTCTATATTGTGCGGTAGCTTCAAGTAATTCTTTCTGATCCATATTGGGTTTATCAATTACTTTATGTAAAAACCAGTTTGCTACCGTTGAAACAATAACGATCAGTCCATAAAAGAGCTGTGCCGTATGGTTCATGAAATGACTACTAACGATTCCAGTAACATAGGGCATAAATGAAACAAAAAATAAAAGAAACAAATTCCACCAAACAATTTGTGGGGAAATTTTCTCAACCTTTTCCCATAGTGTGTTTAGTGCCATCCATAACGATCCTAACCAGAAAAAGGAAAGAAAATAAGCAAAGAAATTTTGCCGTAAATCCCAAAAAGCTTGAAGACTTGGTGTCGTTGGTTTTTCTAATTCTAAGATTAGGATAGTCATTATAATTGCTAGAACCGCATCTGTTAATGCAATTAATCTATCTTTCTTCATCAGATTACATAGCCTTTCATTTTGTAGAATTCTATCTCATCGTATAATACTTATTAATCTTAAATATTAGATATTCATTTCATACTCTGAGTACAAAGAAGATACACTAAAAAATGTATCTGTCATATCTTATTTAACTTTAGAAATATTCATCCATCTAATTAATAAATTCTATCATATTTCACAATAAATGACTACTATCAAAGATACATTTTCTTTCAAATTCCTCCCTTTTCAACTTGGCTAACTTGACCTGCATTACCTAGGTCGCTTTGCTTTAAATTACACTTTTTTCTTAAACATTTGATACGAGTAGGTATTTCTTGTGAGTAATTTTCATCAAAAAATTTCATAGATAAGTCCTATATATAATCATGGTAAAGTAGTAAAAATAGTTGTTATCCTAGTTGATTAAAAAAGTCTTTGATTTCCTCATCTTTTATAAAATAATATATAATTTTCCCCTCTCTTCTAGTATCCAAGATGTTTTGATTGGCTAGTTTACGAAGATGGTGGGAGGCAGATGCCATACTGAGATTTAGTAAACAGGCTATATCACATACACAGAGTTCTTCAACAGCAAGGAGATAAAAGATGATATTTATCTGTTTATTATCGGTAAATTTTGATAAAATGCGAAGTGATTTTTGGACTTTTTCCTTTTCAAGGTAGTTCGTTGCGGTTGTAACATTTTGTTGATTTATAATATTCACTTGGCAGATACTATCTTTTTTCATAATTTTTTCTCCTAGCCGAACACAGTCCTTAGCATGTCAAAGCTGTTGTTTTCAATCAGGATATACATCCCCAATCCTAAATAAACAACGGCAATAAACCATCTGCTATATTTTTCCAAAGTTTCTCCAACAGAAGGGACTTGTGCCAATTTTTGGGCAGAAAAAACCAAGAGATAAATCATGACTAGAAAAGTAAGTAAAGCCACTATCAAATTCGCTAAATTTAAGGTAATAAAATATGGGACAAAAACACCAATATTGTCAGCACCACAACTTGCAAAAGTAATCATAGCGACTAGAAAAATCAGGTTTTTATCATCTTTGCGCAAACCATCTTTTGCAATAGCTTCTCCATCAGAATCTCCTAAAAGCAAAACTTTGAGTCCTAGGAAAATTGGAATCAAACCGAGCAAACCTAAAATCTCTTTACTAGGAATATAATTTAAGACAAATGCAAAAAGTAAACTTAGCAATATTAGACTAACAGAGCCTAGAAATTGTCCTAAATAGATGTTAATGATGTCTTTTCTGCTTTTTCTTTTGGCAAAAAATAACATTAGGATAATAAGTAAGTCTACGGCTGTCCCAGAATACAGGATTATTGAAGTAACAACATTTTGAATCATAAAATACCTCATTCAAATATATTTTTGAATGTATTCTAACATTAAACTTTGTAGATGTCAACTTCAGCTCCATCAAAGTATAGATAAGAAGGTAGAGATTGGACTGAAATATAGTGAAATGTATTAAAATTGAAAAAAGAAAAAACGCTTGAAATCAGAGTTTTTCTTATGTATTGATTCGTATTGAATGCTTACTTCACTTCTGTAAAAATTAACTTCTACACCTACAAAGCTTATTCTGACAGACTTTATAACAGTCTAAGAAAAAAAGTAGAGATCTATACAGTATCTAGATTTTCCAAAATTTCTTTATCATCAAATATTATTAACGAAATTATCCAAACCAAATCCGATGCATTGCTTCAAAGAATTCTTTAGTTGTTTGACTATCAAGGGCTTTTATTAAAAAATTTTTTCAAATAATTGCCTCATTGACACATAAATTCTTGCTTTCTAAATTTAAGTGTGATATATTTATAACATAAAATTTAAATGTTATATATTTATAACACGAAAAAGGAGTCTATCATGAAAAAAAGTCAAAAAATGCTTGGCCTCATTGCAATGATTGCCGTAGCTCTCTTTATTGATTTTATTGTTTTATTTGGTTCTAATCTTAGTTGGGGACCCAAGTTAGTTATTGCTGGTATTTCAGTGTCAGGTCAAATTATAGCTATATGGAGCTGGCTACATATGAAACCACGGCCTCATAAGATTCAGAAAGGTAAGGGGAAGACTATTTTTGACTTGTCTGCTAAGCTTTACGCGATACTTTTGTTTGCAGCAAGCATTTTTTATACAGTAGGGATTTGGGTTGCGACCCCAAGCGAAAGTTCTGGTATTAAAGAATGGATTTTGGGAATTGGTCTCGTTATTGAAGTTATTGTATTTGGTTTTTTCTGTTTGAAAAATGTCAAGGAAACTCCAGACGAACGCTTTTATGCTAATTTAGCCAAGGCAGCTAGCTTGATGTTTGTTTTTATACTAGGCGCACTGATAATCCTAGCAGTTATCATTGGGTATATGGGGTCCCTCACTCTTTACATGGGCCAGATCTTTATTAGCATAGCTGCCTTGATTTTCATCTTTGCGGTTGTCTATTTTATCTTGGAACGGAGAGGATAAGCATGGCCAAAGAAAGCAAGATTATTACTAATCTCAAATCAATTCGTGAGTCCACAGGCATGACCCAGCAGGAGTTAGCCGACCTCATCGGCATGCGACGCGAGACAATTCTGCACTTGGAAAATAACCGTTACAATCCTTCACTGGAAATGGCTCTTAAAATTGCTCAAGTTTTTAATCTGAAAGTAGAAGACCTCTTTGAACTCAGACAGAAAGAGGAAGCATAATTCTTTTCGAGACCTAGTATTAAGTTCATTGATTAATTAGGAATTGAAGCCAAAAGAAAAATCCTTTGAAAATATACTCTTTTAAAATATAGTAATTCTTATGGCATTGATATCCCAAAACATTGAGATACGCTTGTTGAAAAAGGATATGCTACTATCGAAACCGCCTTTGACTCGCTTGACCATCTAAATGCTACTATGAAATAGAGTAGCCTTAAAAAGAAGGTATTACTGGTCTCTCCAAGATGAAGGCCGCCGAATTGAATCAAGCAATCATTGACCGCCATCCTAAAAAGAATCTCTAATCAACCAAGTCAGGTTGGTTTTTTTTGAAAACAGTTTCTAAAAAAATCTAATCAATTCACTTACGAGAAAAAATTTTTTATGATAAACTGATGTCTAATCAAAAAGAAATGGAGACTATAATGCCTAGAAATTTCAAAGAAGCTCTTTTATTTACAACACTAATGTGTTCCATGATGGTACTCGGTATGTCTATTTGGAATCTTTTTATTGTTGGTCAACTTTCACTACATCATTTAGCCCTTGGTTACATCCCTGGCTTTGTCACAGCCTTTTTATTGGATGTCATCCTTGTGGGACCAATCGTTAAGTCAATTGCCTTTCGTATCCTCAAGGATCATCATAAACGCTGGCAGAAAATCATTACAATTTCTGGAGGAATGGTAGTTCTCATGGTCATTTTCATGTCCTTCTATGGACTTTTCTACAATGGCATTGCTATCACACCCAAGACCTATCTAAGTGCCTGGATCGTAAACTTTATTGCAGCTCTTCCTCTAAATTTCCTAATTGTTGGACCAATTGCTCGTTTTATACTAAGTTCTTTTCAGAAACCATTTGCTGGGGAAGAAGAAGTTGAAGATTTTCAAGATGATGATGAAATCCCAACTATTATCTAGGCCATTTTTGTAAACTACTAATATTTGAAATCCACTTTCAATTAGGGTACAATGGTAGAAATGATTTTTGAAAGGATTCCCATGAAAAAAATAGTAACACTTCTATTAATCTCAACTTTTGCCCTTGCTGGATGTAGCAGTATCCAACGTAGTCTGCGAGGGGATGACTATGTAGATTCTAGCTTGGCTGCCGAAGAAAGTTCCAAAGCAGCTGCCCAATCTGCCAAAGATCTTAAAGACGCCTTGACAAATGAAAATGCCAATTTCCCACAACTATCTAAAGAAGTTGCTGAAGACGAGGCTGAAGTCATTCTCCATACAAGTCAAGGAGATATCCGCATCAAACTCTTTCCAAAGCTAGCCCCTCTTGCGGTTGAAAATTTCCTAACTCACGCTAAGGAAGGTTACTACAATGGCGTTACCTTCCACCGAGTGATTGATGGCTTTATGGTTCAGACTGGTGATCCAAAAGGGGATGGTACAGGTGGCGAATCCATCTGGCACGATAAGGACAAAACAAAAGATCAAGGAACTGGTTTCAAGAGCGAAATCTCTCCATATCTCTATAACATCCGTGGTTCTCTCTCCATGGCTAATACTGGCCAACCAAATTCCAATGGTAGCCAGTTCTTCATCAACCAAAATACGACAGACATTTCTGCCAAACTTCCTACAAGTAGCTACCCAAAGAAAATTATCGAAGCCTACAAAGAGGGTGGTAATCCCAGTCTAGACGGAAAACACCCTGTCTTTGGTCAAGTCATCGACGGTATGGATGTTGTTGACAAGATTGCCAAAGCTGAAAAAGACGAAAAAGACAAACCAACTACTGCTATCACTATCGACAGCATTGAAATTGTTAAGGACTACGATTTCAAATCTTAAAAACCAAAAAATACAGTATCCTCGTTAGGTACTGTATTTCTTTTACTCTCATTTTAAGTTAAGTTGTTAAAATCCCAGATTTGGTCCATCCAGCCTTCATAGAAGTCTGGTTCGTGGCAAACCATAAGGATAGAGCCCTTATACTCTTTTAGAGCTCGTTTGAGTTCGTCCTTGGCATCCACATCCAAGTGGTTGGTTGGCTCGTCCAGCACCAAAACGTTGTTTTCACGATTCATCAAGAGACAGAAACGAACCTTAGCTTGTTCTCCACCTGATAGAACTTGAATCTGGCTTTCGATATGCTTGGTTGTCAAACCACAGCGGGCAAGGGCTGCACGAACTTCTGCTTGATTGAGGGCCGGAAAGGCATTCCATACCGCTTCTAGTGGTGTTTGGCGATTGCCTCCTTCCACTTCTTGTTCAAAGTAGCCAAGTTCCAGGTAATCTCCACGTTCAACATCCCCAGCAATTGGTGGGATAATTCCTAAAAGACTCTTCAAGAGGGTTGTTTTCCCGATACCATTGGCACCGATGATGGCAACCTTTTGATTACGCTCAAAGGTAAGATTTAATGGTTTTGTAAGTGGGCGGTCGTAACCAATCTGCAAGTCCTTTGCTTGGAAGATAAAGCGGCCTGGTGTACGTGCTGGTTTAAAATCAAAGGACGGCTTTGGTTTCTCACTTTGAAGCTCGATAATGTCCATCTTATCCAATTTCTTCTGGCGAGACATGGCCATGTTACGAGTTGCGACACGCGCCTTATTACGGGCTACAAAATCCTTGAGGTCAGCAATTTCCTTCTGTTGACGTTCATAGGCTGCCTCTAGTTGCGATTTCTTCATAGCATAGACTTCTTGGAACTGGTAGTAATCCCCAGAGTAGCGAGTCAACTGTTGATTTTCTACATGATAGACGATATTGATCACATCGTTGAGGAATGGAATATCGTGCGAAATAAGGACAAAGGCATTTTCATAGTTCTGCAGATAGCGCTTGAGCCAGTCAATATGCTCAGCATCCAAATAGTTGGTAGGCTCATCCAAAAGCAAGATATCTGGCTTTTCAAGAAGAAGTTTGGCTAAAAGTACCTTGGTTCTTTGTCCACCTGACAAGGCTGTTACATCTGTATCCATCCCATAATCCATGACACCAAGGGCACGCGCAACTTCGTCAATCTTAGCATCCAAGGTATAGAAGTCACGACTTTCCAAACGATCCTGAAGTTCGCCGACTTCTTCCATTAGGGCATCAATATCAGCGCCCTCTTCTGCCATTTCCATGTAGAGTTCATTGATACGTGCTTCTGCCTTAAATAACTCATCAAAAGCAGTACGAAGGACATCACGCACGGTTTGGCCTTCTTTTAACACAGCGTGCTGATCCAGATAACCAGCTGTTACATATTTAGACCACTCCACCTTTCCTTCATCAGGTAACATTTTACCAGTTACGATGCTCATGAAGGTTGATTTCCCTTCACCGTTAGCACCAACTAATCCGATGTGTTCACCTTTAAGGAGACGGAAGGACACGTCTTCAAAAATCGCACGGTCACCAAAACCGTGACTCAAATTTTTAACTTCTAAGATACTCATTTTAATTCCTTATCTTGTTTTTATGTAGTAGTTTATAAAGGACCCAAGCCAGGTAGCCACCCAAAGTATTGGTCCATAAATCATCAATCTCAAAGACCCGATTAAAATCAAAGAAAAAGTCTAAAGCTAGCTGTGTACACTCGATTCCCAAACTCAATAAAAAGCTAAACAAAATCACTTTCTTCGTTTTTCTTAATTTAGGATTGAGATAGAGAAGCTGGAAAATCAATGGAAAAAGCAAGAGGATATTTAAGGCATTCTGCAAAAAAATCCAAAAAAGCTGAAAAAGGCTTGTTACTTCTCCAAGTTTCCAAAAAGAGTTGAATGGAGTCAAAAGAAAAACCAGGCGTCCAAGATGTTGAATACCTGGAGTTTCCACTCCTGTAGGAAGTTGAGGCTGGGGACTAAAGCAAAAACAGACGATACTAAGACTGTATAAAATCACTCCCAAGCTAAGTATTTTTTTTCGTTTCATCTTATGGATTTACTTCTGCTACTGCTTTTTGACGATCACGCTTCATGGTATTTGAACGCAATTGTCCACAAGCCGCATCGATATCAGTACCATGTTCCTGACGAACGACACAGTTGACACCTTTTTTCTTGAGCGTATCATAGAAGGCCATCACACGCTCTTTAGGGCTTCGACTATACTGGTCATGCTCACTAACTGGGTTGTAAGGAATCAAATTGACATATGACAATTTCTTAATGTTCTTAAGCAATTCTGCCAACTCAAGCGCTTGTTCTACTCCGTCATTGACTTCATTGAGCATGATATACTCAAAAGTCACACGGCGGTTGGTTGTATCGATGTAATACTCAATCGCTGCAAAAAGTTTTTCAATCGGAAAGGCACGGTTAATCTTCATAATGCTTGAACGCAGTTCATTGTTTGGAGCATGAAGAGAAACAGCAAGGTTAACCTGTACTCCTTCATTAGCAAAATCACGAATCTTGTGAGCCAAACCAGAAGTTGATACTGTAATATGGCGAGCGCCGATAGCCATTCCCTTATCATCATTGATGGTACGGATAAAGTTCAAGACATTATTGTAGTTATCAAATGGTTCCCCAATTCCCATAACTACGATATGACTGACACGTTCGTCCTGTCCACGCTCATCAAAATATTTTTGAACCAGCATAATCTGAGCGACGATTTCCCCATTATTAAGGTCACGTTGCTTCTTGATCAAGCCTGATGCACAGAAAGTACAACCAATATTGCATCCTACCTGCGTGGTTACACAGACTGACAAACCATAGTGTTGACGCATAAGGACAGTCTCAATCAACATACCGTCTGGCAACTCAAAGAGGTACTTAACTGTCCCATCTGCTGACTCTTGAACGATACGTTGTTTCAAGGGATTAACCACAAACTGCTCGTTGAGTTTGGCAATCAAATCCTTGGACAAGTTAGTCATTTCCTCAAAAGACTGAACACGTTTACGATAAAGCCATTCCCAGATTTGATCTGCACGGAATTTCTTTTCTCCCTGTTCAAGTGCCCATTCTTGCATCCCTTGGCGGGTTAAACTATAAATCGACGGTTTCATCTTTTCTCCTTATTTTCTACTCACTTCTGACGAATGACGAAATGACGCTGCCCCTTGTCTTCTTTCTGGGATTTTTGTTCTTTTGAACGTCGTCTATTTCTTTTATCTGTATGATTTCTTTTCTTGTTTTGAGAAGGTTTCTTTCCTTTTCTAGAATCTTTTTCTTCCTCTTTTTTGCGCATCTTTTGGTCAAAGGACGCCCGCTTAGGCACTTGGTTTTCTAAGACAAAATAGGCACAACCATAGCTACAGTACTCTAGTAGATAATCCTGCAAGCGACTGATTTTTTCTAAAGACTCTTCAGCGCGTTCATTCTTATAAAAGCCTCGCAAGCGCAACTGTTCATTACTCCAGTCTCCTACGATATAGTCGAACTTAGTCAAAACTTCTGAAAAACGTTGAGTAAAAGCCGTTACATCAAAAGCATCCTTGCTATTTTCAACCAAGGTAAAAGCAAAACCTTCAGCCTCGACCCTAGATCCAGTCACACGAAACTCTGGACCAGGGAATTTATTGTAATTGTATAATTCAGGTGCAATCTCTTTACGCATAATTTTCCTTTTTCAACGATTTCTTAACACTCTATTTTACCATATTTTCGGGATATTTTCACCTTTAGTCTTAAAATAAAAAAAGTCTGACGATTTAAGAATCCAATCTAAAAAATTCGTTTTTCCTGAAAAAAGAAAAAACTGGGAAACCCCAGTTTATAACGGATTATAGGTAAAGGAATTTGAAGATTGCTACCGCTGCAATCGCTGCAAGAATCGGTGCAACTACTGGTACCCATGCATACCACCATTTTGAATCACCCTTGTGTTGACCAAGGATTGATTTTGGAAGGAAGGCGTGAAGAAGACGTGGTCCAAAGTCACGAGCTGGGTTCAAACCAGGTCCTGAAGGTCCTCCAAGTGAAGTAACCAAAGCCATTACCAAGAAACCAAGTGCCATATGACCTACTGCAACACCTGCTGTTGTGTGTGGTGCTGTTTGAGCTTTAATTGCCAAGTCAGAGAAGTCAACATTTTGACCAGCTTGAGTTGCCATTTGTTTCATGTATTGGAGGACTTCAGCTCCAAAGAAGTTCTTTGTCAAACCAAGTGCTGCAAAGAAAAGAACGAATGATCCAACAAACTCGTTGATAAAACCGTTAACTGTTGCAGCGAAGCGTGATTCTTTTGTACCTTGGTCCAAACTTGAAATAGTTGAGAAAGATCCCAAGATATTGTTTGCTTTTTCAGTTTGCAAGTAGTATGGACGGTGTGTTGCAACAACTAATGCTTGTCCGAAGATTGCTCCCAAAACTTGCATAATGATGTAAGGTGCAACCTGAGCCCAAGGGAAAAGTCCGCTAACTGCTAGACCAAGAGTGAAGGCTGGGTTGATGTGGTTACCAGAAACATTACCAAACATCAAGGCAGGGATCATAACCCCCATACCGTAACCAACAGCGATAACGAGCCAGCCACTTTGGTGACCTTTCGTACCTTTAAGTTCAACGTTGGCAACTGCACCATTTCCCAAGATGATCAAGATGGCTGTTCCCAAAAATTCTGTGGCATATTTGACTGCCCATGCGAAATCCATTTGATAGATTCTCCTTAAAATTTTTTAGACAATCCTTATTCTATCAATTTTTATATCTTTTAGCAACAGGTTTTCTAAAAGAATATATGAGAAAGCGGTTTTATTATGTGACTATTAGCTTTTCTTCAACCTACTACAGTAGATAAACATACTGAATGGCTACTGTCTTGACTCATTTAATTCTTAAAAATTGATAGAGTTGACAAATGGTAGAAAAAATCCCTTTTTACTAAGTTAAGTATCAACTAAAGTTACGATTAGCATTCGTTACTTAACCCACTCACCATTATAGTTGACGTAGTAACCATCTACGGTCGTATTCACTGCCAAAGCACCTGAGCTATAAGCATAGTACCATTTGCCATTGACCTGGAACCAGCCTGTCTTCATATCTCCATTACTTGCATTTAGGTAGTACCAAATTGAACCATCTTGATACCAACCAGTTGCCATTGCTCCTGATGAACGGAGATAGTACCACTTGTTACTAAGGTTTTGCCAACCAGTTTTCATATCGCCATTTTCAGCATCTAAATAGTACCAAGTTGAGCCTTCCTGATACCAGCCAGTTGTCATAGCTCCTGATGAACGGAGGTAGTACCACTTATTGCCAATTTGCTTCCAACCAGTTTGCATGATACCAGTTTCTGAATCTAGATAGTACCAAGCTGAACCATCATTTATCCAACCTACACGTCTTTCACCACCAAGATTCTTATTCCCAGAATTTCCTGTTTTTGCTAGGTAATACCAGTTAGATTGATCATAAAGCCAACCTGTCTTTAAATAATGATCTTGATCAAAGTAGTAGTATGCTAATTTAAGAACTTCGGGACCTTCCCAGCCTTCACCATGTTTTTTCCCAACGGTTAAGGAATATTTTAGCTCTAATTCTTGCCAACCAACAAACTCTTGTAGCACTCCATTTTCGTCAAAGTAGTACCATTCTGGCATTGGGGAACCTTCTAATCTGATACCATTAGGGTAAGGACCAATTGTATATCCTTTAACTGGCATTGGAATGTACTGCCAACCAACAACCATTTCGCCATTATAATCAAAATAATAGGTCTTGCCATCAATCACTCGCCAGTAGGTTTCTTTGATGTCACCCTTCTTGTAATAGGTTCTACCATTTTCTTGGACAAATTTCCAACCTTCTGAATCAGCATCATCCGCCAATACTGCACTTGTCGCTAGCAAACCAAAGAAAAATACTGTCAGTCCAACTTGCATAGTTTTTTTTAAAAGTTTCATTTATATATACCTCCAATATTAAATTAACACACCATATGAGGAGAAGTTATAAACCTTACCATTTATCTATTCTTCTGAACAAACTGTCGATAGGAAATTGTATTACCAAATGCAAGAACACTTAGTAATACAAATATAACTATTTTTTTAATTCCACGATTTCTCCTCATCTTATATTTTGAACCTCCTTTCTTTCTGCTTAATTCTAACACACATATGAAAATCAGTCAAGTTTTTATGTTCAATTTGACTTTTTTTTTATATTATTCCAAATAAACATTTTTATTCCAGATTTGCTATTTTTAACTAAAAGAAATATAATTAAGTTAAGTAGAAAGGAATAATATTTTTTATGAATATACTCGCTGAGAAATTCAGAGTAAAGAGAAAAGAGTTAGGTCTCTCCCAACAAACTCTTGCAGAAGGAATTTGTGAACAAAGTCAGATTAGTAAAATTGAAAGAGGTCATTTTATTCCCTCCGCAGACTTGTTATTCAAACTCTCTCAACGACTTGAAGTTCCTTTGGATTACTTTTTCAATGAACAAATCGAAGTTAAGTCTAACCTCTCTAACTTTAAGCAATTATCTGCTAGCTTATTAGATGATAGGAATTATGACGATTTAGAATATCTTTATAAAATAGAGGCTGAACGAAGCACTTTTCTAACACTAGAAGACCGAACTTACCTTGAATGGATTAAAGCTATAATTGACTTCTATCAATATGACAGTAAGTGTGATGCAATTTCTTCATTGGAAAATATATTATTAAAAGTCTCCTCAAATACTCTGATTTATTTAAAGGCGTTGAATACTCTATCTAATTTCTATTCCTTAGTGGGTCGTGAACAAGAATATGAGGCAAACTACTCTCATTTGATGGAGTTATATAAAACAAAAAATTTTGAGTATCAAGAGTTTTTATTTGGCTACATCAGAGTTCGTTACAACTACGCTCACTACCTAGTATCAAAGGAAAAATATAATGAAGCCATCCAAGAAGCTCTTGAGACGATTGAACTCTGTAAACAAAGACAGACAAGCTACCAACTGGCTCCTCTACTTATTCTTGTAGGAAATGCTGGAGCCAAATTTCTAGACAAAGAACAAGTCAAAAATTATTATATAGAAGCAAGAGAGTTATGTAAGATTTATAACAATCTTTTAATGTTGATGAAGGTAGAAAACTATTTGAAGGAATTAGATACTGTTTAGTTAATCTTGACATTATAGTTTTTCTGAGACGTTAAATAACCTGTAAGGCTGATAGTGAAATTAATACTATCAGTCTTATAATTATGTGACTATTACTTCAGATTCAGTTCACTATAATTTCCAAACGAATCTTATGATAGCTACCTTATTAGGATGCTCTTATTTTTTATCAGACAAAACAAAAGGATTAAGGGAGTGAATTTCCTTAATCCGATAGTCTCTTAAGCCTGACGCTGACCAAAGTCCTTAATCATCTGCTCCATTTCCTCACGACTTGGAGTTGTTAGCATATAGAGATAGTCTCCCTGTAGCTCAGCAAAGGCTACTGGCATGATTTTTTTGACCTTAAACTGCTGACCGTATTTGGCAAGTAAGTCTTCTTCTGAATAAACATAGTTAGCATTGGCGCGACGAGAAGTTGCCAAGCAATACTGGGTTTCAAACGGAGACTCTGGGAATGCTTCACCTGCAACGATAGCTGCATAGCCCTTGTACAAATCCAAGGAATGGGCATAGTTATAAACATCAATGGTAAAGCCACCTGCTGGACGGTTATTGTACTCAATGGCAATATAATCATCACCCTCACGGAAAAACTCGATATGGAAGAAACGTTCTTTCATGCCAAATTCTTTAACGATTGCCTCACCATACTTGCGCAATTTCGGATCCATATCTTTAAGAACATAATAAGAATTGTCCATCTTGTAAATCATGAGATCAAGTGGTGTATGGGCATAGTCAAAGGTCGTAGAAAAGACGATATTTCCATCTCTATCTACCAAACCATCGAAGGTACAGATTTCACTAGAGGTGACAAATTTTTCAAAGAAATAAACGGTTGAATGATCCCATTCTGCCTTGAAATGATGGATATCCTCTTCTGTTTCAAGCTTGAAGGTTGAAGCTGCCCCAACTCCATTGTCAGGTTTTGCAATCATGGGAAGTCCAATTTCTTTCACAGCTTTGTCAACATCTGCTTCTGTTTCAATGACAGCACCTGGCACAACCGGAACTCCAGCTTTTTTGAAGAGTTTCTTCATTTCAGACTTGAACTTGGTCTTCTTGAGGTCTTCTGGTTTGGCACCAAAAACATTGAACTGTTCACGAAGAGCAGCATCCAACTCTAGCCAGTATTCATTATGAGATTCGATGCGGTCAATTGGACCATGCTTATAAAAGAGAAAGGCAACTGCGCGTTTAACTTCATCAATATTTTCAAGATTATCAACACGGAAATACTCAGTCAAGCTATTGCGCAGTGGCTCATCTAGTTGTTCATAGGGTTCTTGCCCAATCCCTAGAACGGTGATTCCTTTATTGGCTAACTCAATACTAAACTGTTGGAAATTTTGTGGGTAATAGGGTGAAATTACAAGATAATTCATAAGCGACTCCTTTTATAGACTCATGTGACCGAGGAAGTATGGCATTTGTTTGCGCCACCAATCCCAATCATGGGCAACATCATGTCCCCATTCTGCAAACCAGGCAGGAATTTGTTTTTGGTCAAAGGCTTCTTTGAGCTTGTAGTAAGAAGGCAGGCCATCATGCTCCCAAGCACCTAAGCCAGTACAAATCACAATCTCAGCCTGACGGTAACGGTCAATAAACCAACCATCATTTTGATTCCAGATATAGTCTACTGGTGAATTTTGATAGATGGCATCATCATTGTAGTAGTCCCCTACAAAGAAGCGTGCGTCATAGACACCACTGAGGGCGATTACCTTGGTAAAGACATCTGGATGTTGGAGGAAAAAATTCAAAGCGTGATAGGCTCCCATAGAGCATCCTGTTGTCATCATACCGTTGAACCAGCCTGTCTTGTGTTTGATAAAAGGAATAGCTTCTTCAATAACGTATCGCTCATAAGCACGGTGCATTTCAGCTTGATCATGACCATTTTTCCATGTTGCTAGCCAACTCTCACTATCGACACTTGAAAGGGTAAAGAATTGCACTCGACCTTCCTCGATAAAGGATGCACAAGCATCAATCATGCCAAAATCATAGTATTCATTGT
This sequence comes from Streptococcus infantis, assembly GCF_047463615.1. Lineage (GTDB taxonomy): Bacteria > Bacillota > Bacilli > Lactobacillales > Streptococcaceae > Streptococcus > Streptococcus infantis_X. The sequence goes on from NZ_JASHDO010000001.1 coordinate 503,005, forward strand.
GGCTACCACCTGAAGAAGCAAAGACAACCACTGGGATACCTGCGTGTCCGTAACGATTAACATACATTTCACGGTTAAGATGACCACTCCAGTGGCTAAGATGTTCAATGTTCATATCCTGTCTCCTTTATATTGATTACCAATTTTCTGCAAAAAAGCGTAGGCAAGCTGGGAGATTTTCTGACCATGGCACTTCATGGTGAATGGCTCCAGCCTGAACCTTGAGCAAGAGATTTTCCAACTGAACTCCTCCTGCTATCAAATCATGATAATAGCGAAGAGAAGAGTCAATATAGGCCTGCTTAATATTGCCAGCCATGAGGGTCTTGTCTGTGTCGTCTGCTTCTTCCGTACCAACATAGATAAAGACATGCTGGTCAGGCAATAGTTTTTTTCGCTCCATATAGCGATCAAAGGCCTCTTGGTGAAGCCAGTTAGCTGATGAGAACACTCCCAAACATCCAATCTGATCCTGATATTCCAAGCCAATAAACTGGGTAATATTGCCACCTAGAGAAGATCCAACCATAGCAGTGTGCTTGCGATCAGACTTTGTCCGATAGTTTTCATCGATAAAGGGTTTGACCACTTCCATGACAAACTCAGCGTACTCGACTCCCTTACCACCAAATTGTTGGCCAGGAATGTTGGACTCTTGGAATTTCCATGCCGCATACTCGTTCATTCGACCAAGACCATCATTGTCAATAGCCACAACAATCATACGGCTGATATCTGGATTTCGCTTGATGGCTGGGATAATCTTCCAGGAATGTCCAACGTAAGATTCCTTACTATAAAAGACGTTTTGTCCATCGTGAAAATACACAACTGGGTAGCTTCTATCCGTGTCTTTATCATAGTTTTTGGGAAGGAGAACACGAACTCGGCGTTCCTTACCCGTGTAGGGAACTGCTAGTTTATGCTCTCGCATTTTCAAATAAAAATAGGATTGATTCATTGTCAGAAAACTCTCTATATTCAAAATTTTATCTTATTATAGCACAAAAATAGAAAAAAGTCGGTTTTCGTCTAAATTTAGGATAAAAACTAACTTTTTTCTTAGGAATTTCAGTTTCTTCACATTAAAGAAGATCTTCAATTAATTCATCGACAGCATCTTTTTCTGCTTGAGGTGTGATTTCTGTGATCATGATTCCTGCTACTGCTCGTTCAACCAATCCTTCAACGTCCATACGTGTTTCATACTGCTCCGCATTCTTAATCTTTGGATTTGTCTTCGGACGATCAGGCGCAAAAATCGTACAACAGTCTTCAAAAGGTTGGATAGAAATTTCAAAGGTATCAATTTCCTGTGCAATGTCAATGATTTCTAGCTTGTCCATAGTTACAACTGGACGGATGATTGGTGTATTGGTCACCGCATTGATAGCCTGCATACTCTCCAGGGTTTGGCTTGCCACCTGACCAAGACTTTCACCATTGATAATGACCAAACCTTTTCTCACTTCACGGATACGGTCGGTAATCCGCATCATAAAGCGACGAGTCAGAGTCATGAGATAAGCTTCTGGGGCCTTAGCCTTAATCTCTTCTTGGATTTCAGTGAAAGGCACTTCGATAAACTGGATATTCCCACCGAACTTAGTCAATTTACGGGTCAAATCCTGAGCTTTCTTGAGGGCACCTGGACTTGTGTATGGTGGACTAGCAAAGTGAACAGCCTCGATATCCACTCCACGTTTTAGAGCTAGATAACCAGCTACTGGTGAGTCAATCCCACCTGACAACATGAGCATGCCTTTCCCAGAAGTTCCAACTGGTAAACCACCCGCACCACGAATGGTCTCATAGGAAAGATAAGCCGCCTCTTCACGAATCTCCACTTGCAGATTGATATCGGGATTTTTCATTTGTGCTTGTACATTGGGAATGGCTTCAAATACTGCACCACCAAGAGTTTGGTTCAACTCACGACTGTCTAACTCAAAGTTGTGGTCGCTGCGTCTACTAGAAATTTTAAAGGTCATACCTTCCTTGTAGATGTCCTTCATAATCTCTTGGACAGTAGACTTCAGAACCTCGACAGATTTTTCAACCTTGTATACAGGTGAAAAGTTTTGAATCCCGAAAACTTGCTTGAGAGACTCTGCCACTGGTTCGTAATCTGCCCCATTCAGATAAGCGTGGGCACGGTCACGGTCTGCTGTAACTTTGACTTGAGGATAGATGGATAAAACGTCTGAGATATTATTACGTAGTTTATTGATGAAACGCATACGGTTTTTACCCTTGGTTGAAAGCTCACCATAACGAATCATAATTTCTGAATACTGCATGAATACTCCTATCTTACTTTTTTAGTTTGATTGTAGATTAATTTCAACTTGGTCAAGAACTGCTCTATCTGACTCATATCATTTTCTAGGTCTAGACTGAGACGAACTGCTGACTGGGCTTTATCCTTATCAATGCCCATAGCAATCAGAGTCCCAGCAGGTTTACCAGCCTTGGACGAGCAAGCTGACGTTGTAGAAATGAAAATATCATAGTCTTCAAAGGCGTGCACAATAACTTCCCCACGAACTCCCTTAATCCCAAAGGTCAGAATATGAGGCGCAAAGTTTTCCTCACCTGAAAAAACAAAAATATCTGGATATTCAAGTAGAGCTTGACGGATGACTTCCTTCATCTGACTTGTTTTACTAGCAAACAAGTCCAGTCTCTCCATAGCCAAACGTAGTGCCTTGGCAGTCGCAGCAATCCCTGCTACATTCTCAGTCGTTGAACGATAGTCACGCTCTTGACCACCACCGGTTAATAGGGGTGTAATTTTCTTGCCAGACTTGATATAGACAAAGCCAACACCACGAACGCCGTGGAATTTATGACTAGAGAAGGTCGCAAAATCCACTCGGTCTGTCAAATACTTTTCTGTCGGAATCTTAGCCAAGGCCTGAACAGTATCAACGTGGAAAGAGACAGTTGGCTTATCCGCTAATAGTTCTGAGATAGCTTGAATAGGCTGGATAGAGCCAATTTCATTGTTAACTGCCATAATGGAAACCAAGGTCGTATCAGGACGAAGTAGGTTTTCTAAAGCAGCTACATCTACAAATCCCTTTTCATCTACAGGTGCAAAATCCACTTCAAAACCTTGAGTCTTGAGCCAGAGGGCTGACTCCTTGACTGCTGGGTGCTCAATAGCTGACACAATAATGTGTTTACCAAATTGCGCTTTTTCAAATGCAACCCCTTTGATAACCCAGTTGTCTCCTTCAGTCCCACCAGAGGTAAAGAAGATTTCTTCGCTTTTCTTGCTAATCAAATCTGCAATCTGCTGACGAGAAGCTTCTAAAATTCTGGTAGACTGGTCTCCCAAACGATGGAGACTCGAAGGATTTCCAATAATTTTTGCAGACACTTGCATATAGGTTTCAAGTGCTTCTGGATAAGGCTTAGTCGTTGCCGAATTATCAAAGTAAATCATGGTTTCTCACGCTTTCTAAAATCACTCCTTCTATTGTATCACGAAACAGTTCAGGCGACAAGAAAGGCAATTCAGGTTCATTTAAGTTTTTTTTAAAGATTTTCGGTATAATGAATTTTAGTAAAGGAGAGATATTATGTCTAATTATCGTAGAACATCAAAACCCAAAACAGAACACATCAAAAAAGGATTTACTGTTTTTCAAAAAACGATTGCTACTATCGCAAGTATTCTAGGATTGATTACCGCTAGCATTACTATTATGAATGCTTTTGATAAAAACAAGGACAAAAAAGAAACGACTACACAAACGACTATTATCAAGGAAGTCCAAAAAGAAACTCCAGCAGACACTAATCCCCCTGCACAAAACCAAACCAACAATCAAGACACAAGTCAAAAAGAAGAGACACAAACTTCTAACAGTGAAGAAAGCAAGAAAGAAGAGTCGACAAGTAAAAAAGAGCAAACTGACACTCCTTCTAGTACACAAGCAACAGATACAGCTACTACAGCTACAAGTGGGGCTTCCTAAAAATAACCAAAAACCAGTGATTGCAGCACTGGTTTTTTACATGATTCAATATCGAGCCTATAAAAAAAGCGAACAAGACCGGCTTCTGTTCATCAGAAAACTAGTTTTGTCCGCTTTTTATAATCGAGATTAGTCTCTTGATCCAATCTCTATGACTTAGATGCTTTTACATCATCTTATTCGTCGTCTTTTTTCTTTCCCATTGCAAACATACCAAGAAGTGCTCCTACAAGACCTACAGCTGCAAGGCCAGCATTTTCTTTAGTGCCTGTCTCTGGGAGTTTGTATGGATGACTTGCAGGTGCTTGATAAGTCTTATCTTGTGACATAGCAAGAGCTACAAGAGACTGCTCATCTTTGTATTCTGGAACCTCATGGATAGCTCCTTCTGCTCCATTGACACCACCTGTGAATTCTGGGCTTACTTCCTGAACAGCTGCTTCGACACCATTCACTCCACCTGTAAACTCTGGAACTTCATGAATAGCGGCTTCTGCTCCATTGACACTGCCTGTGAATTCTGGGCTTACTTCCTGAACAACTGCTTCTTCACCATTCACTCCACCAGTAAATTCTGGGACTTCATGAATAGCTGCTTCACCTGCTGTGCCAATTGCTCCTGTGTATTCTGGAACTTCATGAACAGCTGCTTCGACTGCGTTAACGCCACCCTTGAATTCTGGGACTTCTACTACTGGTGCTGCTTCGTCACCTGCTGTACCAATAGCTTCAGTGTACTCTGGAACTTCATGAACAGCTGCTTCGACTGCGTTAACGCCACCCTTGAATTCTGGGACTTCTACTACTGGTGTTGCTTCTTCACCTGCTGTGCCAATAGCTTCAGTGTACTCTGGAACTTCATGAACAGCTGCTTCGTCACCATTTACTCCACCGGTAAATTCTGGGATTTCTACTACTGGTGGTTGGATTTTATCAGCTGCTTCATTTTCTTCAATGTACTCTGGAACTTCATGAACAGCTGCTTCAACAGCATTAACCCCACCCTTGAATTCTGGGACTTCTACTACTGGCGCCGCTTCGTCACCTGCTGTACCAATTACACCTGTGTATTCTGGAATTTCCACTACCGGAGCTGCTTCATCGCCTGCTGTGCCAATTGCTCCTGTGTATTCTGGAATTTCCACTACTGGCGCCGCTTCGTCACCTGCTGTACCAATAACTCCTGTGTATTCTGGAATTTCCACTACCGGAGCCGCTTCATCGCCTGCTGTGCCAATTGCTCCTGTGTATTCTGGGACTTCTACTACTGGCGCTGCTTCGTCACCTGCTGTACCAATTGCTCCTGTGTATTCTGGAATTTCCACTACTGGAGCTGCTTCATCGCCTGCTGTGCCAATAGCTTCAGTGTACTCTGGAACTTCATGAACAGCTGCTTCGACACCATTTACGCCACCGGTAAATTCTGGAACTTCTACTATTGGTGCTGCTTCATCACCCTTACTTGTAGTTGGAGCTGGTTTCTCTGGTTCTTCCGGAAGTTCTTGGTGGAATGTCGTCATTTCGTAGAACTCTGGTTTGCCACCTTCCCAAACAAGTTTGACATCCAATAATGGAGACTTATCTCTGACAGCAAATGTTTGGAAGCTTGAGGTAATCTCACCTAGTTCTGACCAAGCGTCTACTTTATCTCCTTTCAAAGTACGAGCAAGCACACGAGCTTTCACTCCTTGAGGAAGACTTGAAACAAGTCGGATATGATTTGCATCTGTCGGTTCTGACAAGTGGTAAACCAACTCACCTTGGTCTTTCTCAGCCTTATAGCTTGTCAAAACTTTGCCGTCTACAAGATTTGTGTAAAGGTTACCTTGGCTTTCACCGCTGTTTCCTTCTACAGTTGGATCATTGATTGGTTTCACAAATTCACCATCATTGATAACCAACTCAGTGAAGCCTACAAAACGAGCATCGTAGTCTGCTGTAAATAGAACACGGAGATAGTTAGCCTTAACTGGGCTTGAAAGTTCACCCTCGATATAGCGATTTCCTGGCATCTTAGAATCATGTGTCCAGCCATCGGTCAAGGAATCATCACGTGTTTCATTAGCAAGGCCGTCACCAACTGTCACAACATCGGTCCAAGTCTTGCCATCTTGACTGACTTGAATCTTACCATCACGGAGATAGTTTTGAGTGCCGTCTTGGATATAAGCTCTAATCTTCTTGATGTCACGTTCGCTACCAAGTTTCAAGGTGATATGACCATCTTTACGAGCATAGTCAGAAAACTCTACAAAATTATTGTAAACACCATCGAATAATTGATCCAAGTTCTTGATCTTACGAACGTCATTTCTACCGTATGTTGGGTGGATTCCCATTGATGTAGAATCAAGTGTCGTTGGTTGAACTTCTTTTGTCTTAACAAGTAGAGATGTTGCTGTCACTGCTTGTTCTTGATCAGTCTTATTAACTAGACGAACATAACGTACCAAGGACTTATCAGTCACTTGATCAGCTGGATACCATTCTTGGGCATTTGGAGAGTATTCCAAGTTGAGGGATGGATTTTCAATACCTAGTGCTTGAATGCTTTCAGCTTGGTGGAGACGATCAAGTTTCATACCCAAGTAACTATTAGCTGGAAGCTTAGTTCCGCTTGGAATTTGCAGGTCATAACGGCCTAGGCTGTCATAAACTGGAGTTGACTTCAAGCTTTCAACATTTGTATCAGTCAATTCGCTATTGCCTGCACGCGTTTCAACTGAGAAGTCAACGATACGCCACCATAGGTTGATGTTCTTAGTATTGCGTACACGAACGTAGCGAGCTGAAATTGGAGTTTCGATTTCTTTTGTTTGTTCACCAGTCAAGCGATCCAATTCTTGCCATGAGCTACCATCTGCAGAATATTCAAGAACACCTTCTGCCAATTTATCTCCTGCTCCTTGAACAAGACGAACTTTAGTCACAGGTTTAACTTCACCCAAGTCAAGTTGTACCCAACCATTTACTGGAGTTGTGTCTGTTCTATCAGCATTTGCAAGCATGGCTTCAGTATTATCACGTCCGTCTGTAATCTGACCAACTGTTGTGTTGTACTTGTACATAAGATTTGGACTGATAGTCACAGTAGCTGACTGTTTAGCACGAGTAACTTCTACAGGGCGGTTAACAGCAATTTCTCGTACAGCAAACCAAGTATTATCACGATCTGAAGTCGCAATCATACGAACAGCTTTGGCGTTGATGTTGAGGTTTTCAAATTTAAGCAGTGGTTCATTACCAGTGTAGCTTGGTTCTGAAAGTGTTACCCACTCATCATTTTCATTGAGATATTCAACCTTAGCGTTGTTAAAGGTATCACGAGGATTTGCTTGAGTTCCCATTGCAAATGTCAAGTTTTGGATTGGAACAGCTTTGTTAAATTTCAAGCCAATGTAGTCACCAGTTTGAATGCTGTTTGGTGATTTGATCAAAGCATGTGTTCCTAAATCACCGTCAGTCACTTCAGCAAGTCCACCTTCGACACCAGTACGGTTTGTGATAAAGGTACTAAGGACTTGGTCAGGATGCAAGGCTTTTTGGACTTCTGTTGCAAGGATTTCACGAAGGCCTAGCAAGAATGGACGGATATGTTGAACACCCAACTCAGCTCTTTCATCATGGTCTACATAGTGGAAGGTATAGGTTTGAGACTGTTCATAGAGTTTCAAGCCCTTATAGTAACTATCCCAAAGTTTTGCAGAATCATTCTTTTCGATAGCTTCTGTACCATCAAGAAGAGCACTCAAGGCGTCCATTTGATCGATGGTATTATCCAACCAATAGTGGATTTGAGCACGCATCTTTTCATCACCAGATGCTTTATATAATTGAGCTGCAGCTTTAAGTTTAGCAAATTCTGCACGCAATTCTTGACGCTCTGCACTAACATCTTGACCAGCTTTCAACTTAGACATGAAGGTCGCCAATTTCGGTGCAAGTTCAACAGACTCTTCCAATTTCACAACACGACCATCCATGTTTTGGTTGATCATATGTTTACCAAGCTCACGGAAGGCAACTGATGCTTCGCTATCTGTAAACTTACCGTTTTCAACAAAGTTGAAGGCGATGTCATTTACTTTCTTAGCTTCTTCTTCTGACTTCCATTGTTTCCATGCATATTGGGCTGCTGAGAAGAGGGCAATCTTAGAAGGCTCAGATTGTTGCATTGGGTTCAACATGATACCTGATAGGAGACTAGGGTCTACATTCGGATGAAGGAATTTCTCACCACCACCCAAGATCAAGTGTTGTTTAGAGTTATCTGTAACAGGCCAGTTTACCCATAGAGAAACTGGTCGGTAGGTCTTACCACCTGCAGTCAGGTTGTTCTTAAGATTAGAAAGGAAGTTTTCTGATACTTCACCCCAAATCTTACCACCAGTAAGGGTCATAGAAGTTGAACTTGGAAGATTTTCATTGAGTGCTTTCAACTCATCTTCACGTCCATTACCCCAATACTGACCTGGAACGAAGATCATTTCCTTACGAAGACCAACATAAGTTGCTTGTTTTTCAGTCAACCAATCTGTCATGTCCTTCATCAAGCGGTTGTAGCTATTGTAGCCACCAACTGGACTTGGAGCATCATCGGCTAGAATACCGAACTCACGGACACCGACATCCATCAATTGAGTGAACTTAGCCTTAATGGTTTCAAGGTCTTTTTGGTAGTCAGCATCGTTGCCAAAACGAATACGGTTGTTCATGAATGGGTGGATGGTCCAAACATAACGAGTCTTGTTTTGGTTTCCGACACGTGCCAATTCACGAATTTCAGCTAATTTTTCTTCTGGATAAAGTTCACGCCATTTCTTGTTGTGGTATGGATCGTCTTTTGGTGCAAAGAAGTATTGAGTCAACTTCAAGTCACCACCGTAGCGCATCAATTCAGCACGATCAGCATTGCTCCATGGATTTCCATAGTAACCTTCGATAAAGCCACGGTTCTTAATTTCAGCGAAGTCTTCAACAGTTACATTACGTAAAACTGGAGCTTCACTTTCATTAAGCATGTGTTTGAGAGTTGTCAAACCATAGAAGACAGCATCTGTATCCTTACCGACGATAGAGATTGTATTGTTCTTAATTGACAAAGCGTAAGCATCAATCTTATCAAAGAGTCCTTGAGATAGACTTGGCATTTCTTTTTCAGCTTGTGAATTTTGTCCATGAACGCCAAGGTAGATGTTTGTTGCACCTGCTACAGGTGTTTGACTGCTTGTGTATGAAATTTGATGATCTTGTAGAACACTCTTCAAGCGGTTACGAGTATAGATATCTAACTGATCGCCCATAACAAGATTGACTTGTTTATGGAGTTTCGTAACGCCTTCACCATAAGTTACTTTTTGTGGTGTTGGGAATACCTTATATTCTTTCTTGAGATAGTCTTGACTTTGTGCTGCTGCAGCAACTATGTCGTCACTAGCTGGTTTGCTAGCTACAAAGCTATCAGCGAGTTCAGTGGTACCATCACCCATTTCCTCAACTTTAGGTTTTTCTGGAGTGACAGGATTCTCAGGAGTAACTGGTTTTTCCGGAGTAACTGGCTCTTCTGGTTTGCTATCAGAAAGTGGCTTAAGAAGTTGAATCTCTGCTGCACTACCAAATCCACGCACACCTTCTAGAACTTTAAACTCTATCTTATCTGTTTCAATAGCCTCAAAGTTAACTGTCTTTTCTTTGGCATTATTTTCCCAAGTTCCAGAAGCAACCTTAACCATTTGACCATCTTTTTGAGCATAGATTTCATAAGATGTTACGACACCATTGCCTCCACCTGGGCGTGGAAGGTAGGTCAGACCATTTACTTTTTCACTTGCCTTCAAGTTCATTGCAACAGTGAATGGAGCCTGATCTCCAAACCATTTTGAATGCCAGAAGGTATTTGGATCATTGTCGAAGGCTTTTTCTACTGGACCTTCAGTATTGGTTCCTGGCAATTCCTGACTTGTTGCAGAAACTGTAAATTTATCATTTGGAATCAAACGTGGATTTACGAATGGTTCATTTGACAACTCAGCACTATGCAAGATTCCTTTGAAGCCACCGATTGTTTCAAGAGGTAGAACCAAACTATTATGAGCAAAGCGAGGGTAAGCTGGATTTGCGATACGCTCAACCTTTTCACCATCTACATAAACTTCTGTTACTTGAGGTTTGGTTACGACAGAAATTTGATAACGTTTGTTCTTTTCAAGTTTTTTGTTAAATTGGATATGGAATTGTTCAAATTTATAAGCGAGGTAGCCATCCTTATCCGCAAGATAAAGTTGGTTGTCTCCGCTAGTTGAGAAGGTTTGTTGCCCATCACCAGTTACAGTAACATCCAATTTCAAGACATGACTCGGACCAACATCACCAACAAGACCTTCGATAGTGCTATCTTTTTCGAAGTTCAAACCTGCTTCAGTCTTCTGTACTTTCTTTGCAAGATAATCTTTGACAGTCTCAGGATTAATCTTGAACAAATCTTCTTCAGCTACGGTCTTATCTGGGTTAGATTGTGGTGCATAAACACTTGTTGGCAAGGAGCGCTCAGCAAAAGTCTTGCCTGCACGATCAGATCCCCAAGTACGTTCTGCAGTAGTCTGCATACTCTTGAAGAAACGTTTAAAGATATCGTAAGAAGTAAGTCCAGTTTCGTGAAGGTCAATATTGTCATTCCATACAGCGTGACCACCACCAAGGATATTTGGATTAGATGCTTCTAATCGAGGTCCTCCACCCGTTGTAAAGTCATTTGGAGTCCAACGATTGTATTGGCGTTCATAACTTGCATAGTCTCCGTAACCACCTTGACTATTGCTTCCACTAGGAACACTATAGGTTGGAATATCTGTGATATTGATAATCTTAGCACCTTGAGCAATAGCATCAGCTGGACGTTGCCATCCGATACTCCAGATATCAACTTCTACATCTTTCCAATCAACTGGCGTTGAACCTGGTTTAGCACTAAGTGAACCCCAAATACGCGGTGTCAAACCTTTGCCTTTGATGTACTGGATCATATCATTGACATAGCGACGATAGCTTTCTCTACTGCCGTAGTACTCATCAGTTCCGATATGAACTGTTGAGACACCATGAAGTGGTGCATTTTCTCCATCGAGCAATTTATCATAGACTGATTTAACAAAAGCAAGAGTTTCTTCATACTTGTTATCCAAGTCCAACATAGCAACACGTTCTACATTGTGCTTACCTCTATAATCGCTCAGACTACCTTTATACATAAGGTCTGGACGAACTTTAACAAAGGACAAAGCGTGACCTGGTGTGTCAATCTCAGGAACAAGGTTGATATGCAAAGCTTTAGCCAACTTGATGATCTGTTGCATTTCTTCCTTAGTATAATGCTCGTCTGATGTTAATTTTTCACCATTGTCACCAACAACATCTGTTTCTACACGGAAGCCAGTCTTAGCATTTTTTAGGACATAATCCAGTTCCTCTTGAGGAGTAAGATTTTTCCCTGCTAAATGATCTTTTAAGAAGATATAATTGTCATTCAAGTGCAACTGAAGATCGTTCATCTTGTAGTAGGCCATGTTAAGCATGATATCCACGAGAGTATCATAAGGGATAAACTTACGACCTGTGTCTAGCATAAAGCCACGGTGGCTGAAGCTTGGGAAGTCACGGATTTCACCGTTCTGTAGGTCATTTTCTCCCATCTGAAGGAGAGTACGAGTTGCGTAAAAGGCTCCTGCGTTGGTCGCTGCTTCTACTGTGATAACTCCATCTTTAATGGTGATACCATAGCCTTCTTTACCATAGCCTTTATCAACAACTTTCTTAAATTCGATCCGTTTTTGAGCTGTTTGTTCACCTGTAGCGATTTCTAGCCCACGACTTTCAAGGTCAGTCTGATAGAATTTAGCTTCTTGACCAAATCCAGAATCTCCAACTGAAATCACGGTATCAGCTGTAATAGAAGTTTTGCCTTCAGTTCCATACCATTGTTGAACTGCTGGTGCAACAGCTGGTTTGGTTCCAACACCTTCATCTGCGTGCAAACCTTTAATAAGAACTTCAAATTCTTTTGTGAAGGTATGAGTATCTTTGATTTGTTGGACCATTACCTTGACAGTTTGATCTGTTAAAGGTTTGTAGATCTTGTTATTAAGATCTACAACTCCCTGTTTGTTGCTACCAATCAAGCTAACTTTTCCTGGCAAGCTCGGTAAAACAAGTGACTTACCGTCTTCAGCAACTGTTAGTTCTGTAACTTGACGAATGTCTGTTGGTTTGCTTGCATCTGGAATGTTTGAATACGCACGAATCTCTTGGATACCAACATTTTTCCAGTTCATAGTACCAGCTTGATAGTCTGTGATTTCAAGTTTAAGGTACTTAGCATGGATAGCTTCTTTTAAGTCAACCTTTTCATCAAGTACAGGTGTTCCTGTTCTTTGATGAGCCAACTTCCATTCCTTGTTACCTGAACCATTTACATCATCTTGCCCAGCGTAGTAGAGATTCCAAGATTTGATATTTGGATCGTTTTGTTGACCACGAAGACGGCGATCCCAATCAATTTCCACATGCTTAATTACAGTTGTCTTTTCAAGTGTAAATTCGATTGTTGGTTTCTCAACGTTTTGATCAGTAGCCCAACGAGTATCAGGTTTGCCATCAATTGCCTTTTCTGCTGTAAATGGTGTATTGGCTTCATGGTTTGAAGCTGTTGCAGTCGCCTTTTCTAGATGATTGACATCTGGTGTTTCAACTAAATCCTTAGCAACTGGTTTTGTTTCAGCTTTGGGAGCAACTGTCGGAGTTTCTACTTCTTTCTTCGGAGTTTCTTCTACATTTGGCTGAGTTGCCACCTCAGTGGCTTTATTTTCGACGGCACCAGCATTTGCTTCAGCTTTATCAATAGCTGATGCTAAATCTGCTGGTAACTTTTCCAGTGGTTGGACCTGTGTTACTGCTCCCTCAGTTTCTACAGGAACTTCTTTTTCTGCTGCTTGAACCATTCCGGCACCAAAGATACTGGCACCAATCATGACAGAAGCTGCACCAATCGTAAATTTACGAATACTGTAATGACACCGTTTCTCAAATAAGTGTTTTCCCATTTTTCTCCTGTTTCCTTTCATACGCTTCAAGAGTAAGCGTTCTCATTCCCCTTTAGAAAAAGAAGAGGACCTAGAGGTCCTCTCCGGGTTTTGTTTTTCTCCACTACAATAAGTAAGGAGTTCGAGCCATCGTTAGACGAAAACTCTCTTATATTTTAATCTTCTTTTCTTTTGACAGCTAAGAGTGCTGCTGAAACTGCCATGCTAACACTTGCAACGAAGAGAGCTGTTTCAGAGTTATGTTCACCCGTATTTGGAAGAGCATTTGAATTTACCTCTTTAGATGTATCTTTATTCTCTACTGAAAGTTTTGAATCTTCTCGATACTCTGGTTTTTCCACTACAGGCGCAGGTTGGTTACCTACTGTACCAATTTGGCCTTTGTATTCTGGAACTTCATGGATTGCGCCATCACTTCCATTCACACCTCCGGTAAACTCTGGTACTTCATGAATCGTTGCTTCTGCTCCATTTACACCACCTGTAAATTCTGGTGCTTGGCTCACAGTTGCTTCTGCTGCGTTAACTCCACCCTTGAATTCTGGAACTTCGTTTACAGCTACCTCTTCTCCTGCCGTTCCAACTAGTCCTGTATACTCTGGAACTTCTACAACTGGTGCTGGCTCATCGCCTACTGTACCTAGAACCCCTGTATATTCTGGAAGTTCTACAACTGGTGCTGGCTCATCACCTGCTGTACCTAGAACCCCTGTATATTCTGGAAGTTCTACAACCGGTGCTGGCTCATCGCCTACTGTACCTAGAACCCCTGTATATTCTGGAAGTTCTACAACCGGTGCTGGCTCATCGCCTACTGTACCTAGAACCCCTGTATATTCTGGAAGTTCTACAACCGGTGCTGGTTCATCGCCTGTTGTGCCAACTACTCCTGTATACTCTGGAACTTCTACAACCGGTGCTGGTTCATCACCTGCTGTACCTAGAACCCCTGTGTATTCTGGAAGCTCTACAACCGGTGCTGGTTCATCACCTGCTGTACCTAGAACCCCTGTGTATTCTGGAAGCTCTACAACCGGTGCTGGTTCATCACCTGCTGTACCTAGAACCCCTGTGTATTCTGGAAGCTCTACAACTGGAGCTGGCTCATCGCCTGCTGTGCCAACTATTCCTGTATACTCTGGAAGTTCTACAACTGGGGCTGCTTCGTCGCCTGCTGTGCCAACTACTCCTGTGTATTCTGGAAGCTCTACAACCGGCGCTGCTTCATCGCCTGCTGTACCAATCGGATCTGTGTATTCCGGAAGCTCTACAACTGGAGCTGGCTCATCGCCTACTGTACCAATCGGATCTGTGTATTCTGGAACTTCTACAACTGGGGCTGCTTCGTCACCCTTGCTTGATGTTGGAGTTTCTGGTTTAGGATCTGGAGTTGGCTCTGGATCTGGAGTTGGTTCTGGATCTGGAGTTGGCTCTGGATCTGGAGTTGGTTTAGGATCTGGAGTTGGTTCTGGGTTCGGAGTTGGTTTAGGATCTGGAGTTGGTTCTGGGTTCGGAGTTGGCTCTGGATCTGGTGTTGGTTTAGGATCTGGTGTTGGTTCTGGGTTCGGAGTTGGCTCTGGATCTGGAGTTGGAGTAGGTGTTTCATCTTTCAATTGATCAAGATAATCTGTAAAGTATTCAAGCATTCTATTAGTCAAGAGATGGTTATCTGTAGCATATTTCATGCTAGCAACAACACCTGCAACTTCTTCTTGATTGCTCTTATTAGTCAATTTTTGAGCCTTGGCCAATGCAGCTTCATATGCTGATGTATCAAGACCTGCTTCAGCAACTTGAGGACGAGCAAAAATCAATTCTGCAGCTGATTGATATTGGTTACCACCATCTCCATAAGTTCTTGTTCCTGTTAGGACAATCTTCTTAGCTTTGATAGTTTTACCGAAGTCGATATCTTTTGGTTTATTGTTGTCAGCCCAATTAGTTGCATTGAAGGTATGCTCCTTACCTGTTTCATCAGTAACCACAAGAGTCACATCTCTCAAGTTACCATTTGAACCTGAACCACGTGGAACATAACGGAAGCCTGTAATTTCAGTTGGTTCTTTCAAGACCATGGTTGCTGGCTTGCCAACATCTCCTCCGCCCCATGATGTATGCCATAGGCTAGACAAGTTACCGTCAAAGGCATTTTCAATACCTTCACCAACCTGAGCAGGAGCTGAAAGACTTGCAAAGTCATCTGCCACAAGAGCTACTTTCTTCAAAACTAAAGCGTCTTTCAATGCATTAACCTTAGCGATTTCTGCTTTAGCTTCTTCTACACTGATGTCATCGTCTGCTTGACTGAGGTTGAAGACTGCTTCTTTCAAAGCATCCATAGATTCTTGGGTGTAATTAGTCATGGCTACAGTTGGAAGATAATTCTTGACAGCATTTTCTGTCATCATCTTACCTGTCAAGACAATCTCTTCGATTTGAAGTCTATCCATGATGAAGTCATTGTAACCACGGAAGTTAGCATTACCACCAGAATCTCCACGAGTATTACTTGCGTTACCTGTTGAGTAGATACCGATCCAAGTATCGCCAGTTTCAGCTCCTGTCACTAGGAAGGTTGCACGTTTCGCTTTTGGAGAATCTGTCCATGAGTTTGGTAATTCATGCATTTCGAGATCGCTTGCTTGACTACCACGACGACCAGATTGGAATTCTCCCTTACCTACAACAAATGCGTAAGTACTATCTGAACCAGCTTCGTAGTCAAATGTGATACGGTAGGTCTTACCTGCTTCGAAGCGGAAGTTTTGTGGAATTGTTTGGTAAACCAAGTTACGACGGCTAACTAGACCATTTGTCTTGAGTGACCAATTTCCTTCGATAACGTCGTCAACTTTCTTGCCGTTCCAATCACGTTGTGTGTATGGAGCATGTTTTTCAGACAAGTGAGTACGGTTGTCTTCAACACCTTCGATTCCACCGATGACAAATGGGAAGATACCTTGTCCAACATTTTCAAAGTCTTGTTTGAAGACACCTGTTGCAGTATCGTGACCATCACCGTACATAGCAGAGTCATTTTCAAAGGTACGGATTTCATCGAAGTAAGTTGCCTCTTCTCCTGCTTCACGACTCAAGGTCAAGGTTACATTTGATACATCTGAACCTGTTGTGAAGAAGGCATACATATTTTGGAAGTAACTTGTATCATTAACAGTTGCGTTGTCACGACGTGTGTTATGAGCGTATGCTTTAACATAGTTAAGAGCGAGTGACTTGTTAGTGTAGTTGGTCACTTCTTTCTCACCAGTGTTAACAGTAATGCTTGCTTTAGCATCACTACGGTTATCAACACCGACATAGACAGCATATTTAGTATTTGGTTTCAAGCCAGTCAATTTTTGAGTGAGACTAACTTTTTCTTTATTGCCTTGGATGCGGAGCATTTGGTTGGCACCTTGAGATTTAACAACTGTCGCTTTAGAAGCATCACCTTCAATCTTCCAATGATCTAAAGATTCACTGTTAAATCCTTGGTCATAGATGTGCATTCCTTCACTCCATGCCATTTCAGGATTTATTTGTTTAGAACGATAAAGAACATAAGGTTGATTTGCTAGAAGGTCAAGTGTAATCTTACCATCTTTGACAGCCACTTCTTGTTCTTCAGTCTTACCTTGGTCTGTTAGTTTGTAAAGGTAAACTTTGCCGTTTGCCCAGTCGCTAGGAAGTGTCCAAGTTGTTGCACCTTTTTCAGTATTGAAGTAGTACATCTTTTCTTTGTCGCCAGTTAGCTTGTTACCATTTGCATCCCAATTCCAAGGTGTCAAGTAGGCTGAACCATCTTGAATGACACGACCGTTGAGAGTAACTGTGCGTTCACGGTATTGTGGGCTATTAACATCATTCGATTTACGAGTAACAACTACCTTGTTGTTTTCCTCGTCGACCAATTCAACCTTCATTTCAGGTGTCCACTTATAAGTACCACCATTGTCAGTCATGGTTACTGGTTTACCATCTTCCCATTTGCTAACAGTGAAGTGTTGGAAGTACTTGGTCATAACGTCGTGGGCAAACAAGTTGGTTACATAACCGTTGTAGTCACTACGACCTTGCCAACCTTCGAAGTCTTTCATGCTGTATCCGCCTAGAAGTGGGTAGTTTGCCGCACCTCCGTAGCTTCTGTAATCACCAACCCAAGCATCTTTTTGGTGGTTACGGATAAAGCGAGTAATGGCACTGTTGATACCTTTATTGGTATAGCCACCATAAGTCAAGTCAGCCGCCCAGTGATGGAAGGTAGAGTCATACTCACCACCATGGCCCCACTCAATTGCAAAACGCCAACCTTGTTTGTTGATTTCTTTTGCAAGAACGTGAGTTGCCCAAGCACCGTTGTCACCTGATTGGCCGTTACCCCAAACGTCGACATAGATGAAATCTAGGCCTTCACCTAATTCTTTCTTCAATTCTTCCCAACGTGCTAAACGTCCATGAGCCAAGTCATAAGCTGCATCGATATTGATACCTTGGTCAAGCCAGTTCCAACCGTAGCTATAGCTACCATCTGCATTTTTACGAAGAATATTTTCATTGAAGTATTTTGATTCAGGATAGGTTTCTGAAGCATTGACGTGGATACCCAGGTGGGCACCATATTTCTTAGCTTTTTCAATAAGAGCTTTAAAGTCTTCAACACCACCGATACGTTTACCGATGTCTGCATAGTTCAAGTGTCCAGAGTCATGTCCTTCACTTCCGTATCCCTTAAGAAGTACACCTTGACCAAGACCATCTGTATGGAGGTTGATCTTCTTGATACCATCCAAGGTCATAAGGAATGGGTTTTGTGCTTGTGAACCAAAGTTCATGGCGATACGATAGGCTGTAATATTTTTTACTTTTTCCCAACCTTGAGGGTTGTTCATAATGCTACGGTATGCAATCGCACCATCTTGCCAGTCTACTTTATTATCAGCATTGGCATCTTCTGTGATGACAACTTTAGCACTTGGAAGTTCCTTAGTATATGCTGGGAAGACAATACCATTGTGAGCTTTTTCCCACTGCCATTCAGAGCTATGAATTTCAACGTAGTTGGCATTACCAACAGTATTCTTGTAAGCTGTCAAACGTGTCCAGTCGTAAGAACCACCACCGTAGCTGTTTTGTGAGTTGCTCCATACACCAGCAGCAAGTTTATCTGTTGAAACAAATCCATACATGTAACCTTTAGCCAAATCTTTCATTGGATTTGTTACTTCGATATGGTCATCACCACTTACGTGAGTGTTGTTTGACATGGTTGCCCCATCAAACTTAGCTCCTGCTTGGTCGCTTGATACAGATACCAAGGCATTTCCTAGGAAGCTGATTGAAGAAAGTAGTTTGCGTTCATCATCAATCTTCTGTCCTGGTATTACTTGGTTATGGTTGACAATCTTAGTTACATCAAAGTGAAGTTGATTGTCCACCACTTGCAAACGAACGGTCATATCTGCATTGATGAGGTTCTCCGCATCACGGAGTTTCATTTCATACTCAGCAGTTGTTGCATTGACCTTTTTATAGGTAACTTCAGGAGTCACAGCGTGCTTGTTGATCACAACTTGATTAATTGGTTGAACTTGTCCTGGAAGCTTGTTTCCATTTAGAACATATTCTTTAACACGTGGGAAGGCTTGGTCAATAACTGCTTTCAATACTGTAGATTCGAGCGTGTCATATTTGACTTTGCTATCGTCTACTGTATCACCTTTTTCTTTTTCAGCAGCCTCTTGGTCGTTTTTCACGCCTTCTTGGTCATCTGTCTTAACATTTACAATGGTTCTCTCACTGCCATAGCTTCCAGCCTTAAGAACGATTTTCTTCTCATCTTTGAGTTTGTCGTTGACTGCAGATGGTAAGGTAAGTGTGTCAAAGAGTTTGACATCATTGTTTGTTGCGTTAAGCTGTCCATCTGATTTGAGGCTGATCGTCAAGTGGTTGACAGAACCATTTACTGGTGCCGCAACACGACCACCTTGGTACCAAAGTCCACTACCGTTTGTCTTGTATTCCCAGAACCATCCGCCTTGGTCATACCCTACAAAAACGTTGTTATCTGTATCTTTAAATTTCATAAAGACACCAAAGCGTGATTTACCTGTTTCAGACTCTTCTTTGAAGGTCAAATCAACTGTAGCATTTCCATTTTCATCAACAGTCAAACCTTCTTTTTCAAACAAGGCTGGTTTTTTACCATTATCATTTTGAGCAGTTGACGCTAGTTGGTTGTAACGAACTCCATTTTCTTCACGAATCGTTACGGTTCCCTGTTGTTCTTTATTTTCAACAGTTTTCCATTCTGGAGTCACCTCTTTTGATTCAGCCGGTTTAGTTTCAGCTGGTTTGTTCTCAGCTGGTTTGTTCTCAGCTGGTTTTTCTTCTTTTGGCTTATCTTCTTTTGGTTTCTCTTCCTTGTCTTCAACTTGTTTATCAAGTGCATCTAGACCTGCTGGTTTTGTTGTTTCAATGCCCTTGATATAGTTTTGAATCCATTCAAGCTGCGCTGGTGAGAAGAGAATCCCTCCACTGCGGCTTCCAACAACACCATTTTGGTGGATACCGATCAATTTTCCATTTTCATCGAAAATTCCGCCTCCACTTGCACCTGGTTCACTTCCTTGATAGCTGATGCCACGAACACCTTCACCATGATTATTGATATCTTCAACTGTCGTATTGAGGATTGGAGAAAGTTTTCCAGTTGGATAACCAAACACGTGTACCTTATCTCCAACCTTAGTAGTTGCAGGTTTGTCAGTCACTTCAACAGGAGCGTTTGCAAGAGGAGAACGAAGCTTAACGATGGCCAAGTCATTTTTATAACCTTTTAGGAATCCTTCACGGTCCCAGTGCTTAACATCATTCTTACTGAATTTAACATCAGGTGCTCCTTCGTAAGAAACTGAATAAACATCGCCATCACTTTCAATATTATCAGCTACCTTACGATTGTTTCCGTCTGGAACATCTTTGATAAAGTTATGAGAAACAGATAAAACTAGATTTTCACCGATGACGATACCGCTACCAACACCAGCTGCACTTTGAATTTTTACTGTTGCTCCATAGTTTAATTCACCATTTTTTGTTTTAGCGACATCTTCTGGAACTAAACTTTTATCTTCTTTTGCTAAATCATCTTTTGAGGTAGAATGTCCACTATCTTCAGCCTTATCGAGTTTTTCGCGTAAATCTTTAGGAAGTTCATTTTCAGTTGCTGAAGTTGCTGCAGCTTCTTTTTCTTTCTCCAGTAATTCTTCCTCAGTTTTTGGTCCTTCGGTAACTTCTGGAGACCCTTGATTTTCTCCAGGTTTCGGTGCTTCAAAATCACGTCCATCATCTTTTTTTGCGTTAGCAAGAGCTGCAGCCAAATCTGCTGGCATATTTGCTGTTGAACCTGTTTGCGGAGAATCTGCAAGAACAGTGCTAGTTCCAAAGAAAGCTGCACCAATCATGACTGAAGCAACCCCTAATGAAAATTTCCGAATACTATATTTGCAACGTTTTTCAAATAATCTTTTATTCATCGGTTTTTTGTTCCTTTCAGTTTACAAAGTAAGCGTTTGCATTTTTGTTTAAAAAAATATCCTCCTCAATTTTTTAACGCCACTAGATAAACATATAATTTTTTCTATACCAATTTAATATATCAAAAACAGTTTAAAAAATCAATACTTTAACAGGTAAAACTAGTAAAAGTATAATCCAATTTCCTGACTATTCTGAATAGAATTTCAGAAGGCCTTATTTCTAGCCATTTCGTCAAAAAAAGAAACTTAATCAGAAAAGTTAAACTAACTTCGTCTAACTTTTCAATAAAGTTTCCATGCATTTTTATACTGTTTTTACGTTTTTTATTGTTGTAAAACTTTTCGTGGTTTGGTTCCTTCTGCAGGACCAATAACCCCAGCCATCTCTAACTCTTCCATAAGGCGAGTCGCCCTGTTAAAGCCAACAGATAAGCGTCTCTGAATCATGGATGCACTTGCTTTTTGGGTTTCAATAACTAGTGCTTTAGCTTCTTCAAAGAGTGGGTCTCCACCCTCATCACCTGTGCCAGAATCAGCATCTGTCTCAGAAACTTCTCCTGGATCAAAACTGTCATCATAATCAGCATCTGCTTGAGCCTTAATGAAGCTAACAATACGCTCAACATCATCATCCGAGATAAAGGAGCCTTGCAAGCGAACCGGGTGGTTTTCATCGATTGGTTTAAAGAGCATGTCCCCTCGACCAAGCAATTTCTCAGCACCATTTTCATCCAAAATCGTACGTGAATCCGTTCCAGAAGATACAGCAAAGGCTACACGAGATGGTACATTGGCCTTAATCAGACCAGAAATAACATCCACTGAAGGACGCTGGGTCGCGAGGATCATATGAATACCAGCTGCACGCGCCTTTTGTCCGAGTCGGATAATGGCATCTTCTACTTCCTTGCTGGCCACCATCATAAGGTCAGCTAACTCATCGACAATCACGACAATCAAAGGAAGAGGTACTTGTTTGTACTCAGATTGAGCGTTGAATTCCTCAACCTTGGCATTGAAACCAGCAATATTACGAACTCCAATTTTGGCAAAGAGTTCATAACGGTTTTCCATCTCATCTACGACTTTTTGAAGGGCCTTGCTGGCCTTACGAGGGTTAGTCACGACCGGAATCAAGAGGTGAGGAATATCATTATAGACTGACAACTCAACCATCTTAGGATCCACCATCATAAACTTGACTTGGTCTGGACGTGCCTTCATAAGAATACTTGCGATAATACCATTAACTGCAACAGATTTACCAGACCCAGTCGAACCAGCTACTAGCAAGTGAGGCATTTTAGCCAGGTCGAAACTGCGAGCTGTACCATTGACGGCTTTGCCAAGGGGAATTTCTAGCAGATTTTCAGGTTTTGTTTGAGATTGTTCCCAAAGCTCACGGAAGGATACAGTTGCAATTTCCGAGTTAGGAACTTCGATACCTACCAAGGATTTCCCTGGAATTGGAGCTTCGATACGGACATCTTTCGCAGCCAAGGCCAGAGCCAAGTCATCTGCTAGATTGGAAATACGATTAACCCGCACACCAACTGCTGGCTTGACTTCGTACTTGGTAACTGATGGTCCGATTTCAGCACGTTCAACCGTTACCTTGATACCGAAACTCGCAAAGGTTTCTTCCAAAATCTTGATATTCTCTCGAACAATTTTCTTTTCCTTGGACTGATCTTTTGGCTTATCGGGTGCAAAGAGTTGCAAGCTGGGGAGTTTGTACTCTAAAGCTTTTTTAGCAGAAAAATCTACCTCAACATCTTCATCTTCTGCATAGTCATCCTCCTGAGGAATGTCATCTACTTTAGGATAATCATAGTCCGCTTGAGGGAGAATAATCTCCGGTTCCACCCATTCTCCCTCAGGCAGAGGTGGTAGATCATCAAAGTGAATAGGAGGTGCTTCTAAAATCTCGCCAGTTTCCATATCAACAGGAGGGATATCTAACAAGGCTTGCTCTGCTTGTTCTTTTTCTAGTCTTTCCTGTTCCTCTGCTTCCTTACGAGCTTTTTCTTCTTCTCGTTTGATGAAGCGTTCTTGTTTCCTCTGCTCACGTCGCTCCATCCAAAGTGCAAAACGTGCTCCAAGAAAATCAGCGACATCATAGACAGACCAAGGACTAACTAGAAGAGCACCGATTAAGATTAAGATGGCTCCGATAAAATAAGTGCCAATATTTGAAAAGAGAAAGGCTACTGGAATGTAGAGAGCAACACCTAAAAGTCCTCCTCCAGCAAAGCTAGTCACACGAAAGCCTGTCAAATCTGTCAACACTTGAGCCAAAGTCCCCTTTAAGACAGACTGCTCGATGCCATATTTCCATACTAGATAAGCTTCAAAAATTAGCAATAAACCTGAAAAAATGCAAAGAAAACCTGAGATCAGACCTTCTCGCTTCCGAATCCATTTAAAAAGAAAAAGATAGACTAGGACGACAACAATGACCAGATAAGCCAGACTTCCTACTAGTAATCGAATAAGGTTATAGAGGGTGAGTCCCACTGCTCCTAATTTCAGAGCAGCGAACATTAAGCAAAAAGCTATAACCAAGGAAACTAACATCCGTTGGATAGCTTGCTTTCTTTCTAATTCAGCTTTTGACGGTCTCCGTCTTGTTTTACTTGTATTCTTGTTTGCCATATATCTATTATAACACACTTCAGAAACTTTGTTTGAAGTGAAAAATGACTGCATCTACAAGACACAATCATCTTTCGTTAATATTTCTGAATTTTCTATTCTATATAATTTTTCAACAACCTTGTCTCACTACCTCTTCAAAAATTTAATTGCTGATTTTCTTGCTTTCTCAACCTTTTCGATTTCCAACTTCTCTACAGCAGATGTAGGTATCCATTTTTTCCCAAATAAAACTTGAACTGCTTCTATCATCAGAGCACAAGCTTGCAAGTCCTTTTCTTCTGCAATCGCTTCACCAAACAAATCCTTTGTTTTCTCTATCAAGACTTCTTTTTCTACTTGATAAAAAGATAATTGCATCAAACTGCTGGCAGACCAGGCGCGACAAAGTGGATCTTGGTCAGTCAAGAGATGTTGTCCTAAGATTTCTACCTCACTTATTGAACCAATCCACCCTAGGGCAATGATTAATTTTCTACGATTTGAAACTTCAGAATTAGGTAAAAGAGAGAGCAGAATAGGAAGTAGTTGCTTGCAAGAAGACGCATAAAAATCTCTATGTCTTGCTTTGGAGAGGATCTTCGCTAGGAAATAAACAATCAAAATGCGTTGACTCTCATCTTCCTCTTGATTGAGAGTTTCCAAAAGATAGTCTATTCCCTCCTGCCCATGCTGGTCAAAACTCACTTCAAAATTCAGGTCAGTTCCTTCCTCCCAATCTTTGCAAATGATCTCAAAATGAAAGGCAATTTCTGGGCTCCTACCTAAATCAACTATAAAATGAATTCGTTTAGAATCAGGAAAATTCTCCTCCACCAAGCTGGCATAGGCCTTCTGCAACTCTTCTTTTGTAAGATGTTGGTAAGGGATTTTTTCTTTCTCTAGTTTGTCGATTCCTTCTTTTCTAGAATCACTCATGACACTTATCTCCTCTAAGGTATTTGTAGAACTTTAGCATGCTATCATTTAAATTTTCTAAGATTTACCTCTATTATACCACTTTAAAGGTCGGTCTCCCTAACTCCATCATCAAAAAATGACTGCCCACTTTCGTGTTCAGTCATTTGAATCTATTTGTGATTATTTTTCTAATGGTTTACGAAGGTAACCATAAACTACACCACTAACAAGTGCTCCTACCAAGACAAAGACAAGGTAAAGAAGGGCATTTGTTGTAAGAGCGATAACGAAGATTCCTCCGTGAGGTGCCATCAGTTTGATACCTGCAAGACCAACAAGTCCACCTGCTACTGCTGAACCAAGGATAAAGCTTGGGATAGCACGAGCTGGGTCAGCTGCACCAAACGGAATTGCACCTTCAGTGATGAATGACAAGCCCATTACGATATTTGTCAAACCAGAGTTGCGTTCTTCTTTGGTGAATTTATCTTTGAAGAGAAGAGTTGCAACAAAGATTGCAAGTGGTGGAACCATTCCTCCAGCCATAACCGCTGCCATGGCTACTGAACCACCTGTTGACACTGTTGCTGCAAGAGTACCAGTACCAAAGACATAAGCTGCTTTATTGACAGGTCCCCCCATATCGACAGCCATCATTCCTCCAAGAACGATACCAAGAAGGACAGCTGAACCGCCTCCAAGACCACCAAGGAAGTCATTCATAGCAGTGTTGATTGCTGCCATTGGGATGTTCACCGCCAGCATAACAAATCCTGTCAAGATTGTTCCAAAAAGTGGCAAGAGAAGGATTGATTTAGCACCTTCAAGTGAGCGAGGAACCTTCACGTATTTCTTAACCAAGAGCACCAAGGCACCTGCGATAAATCCACCAACAAGGGCTCCTAGGAAACCTGATGATACCCCTGCAAGAGCTGAAGTTGCTTCACCACCCTGAGCGTAAGGGATTTTACCAAAGGCGTAACCTTCTTTGGCGATAGCACCAGCTACGAAACCGGCTACCAAACCTGGTTTTTCAGCGATTGAGTAAGCAACAAATCCTGCAAATACTGGAAGCATCAAACCGAAGGCTGAACCACCAATTTTCATGAACATCGAAGCGAGTTCATGGTAAGAACCAAGATTTCCAAGACTCTCATTAGGCACACCCAAAGCACCATCAATCAAGAAGGCAAGGGCAATCATGATGCCACCACCGATAACGAATGGCAACATTTGTGATACACCACTCATCAAGTGTTTGTAGAAGGCACCACCTAGACTTTGTTTTTCGTTAGACGCTGTTGAAGCTTGTGCTCCGTTAGCAGCTCGGTAGACTTCAGCATTACCAGAAAGAGCCAAGTTGATCAACTCTTCTGTCTTACGAATACCATCTGCAACTGGACGATTGACCAATGGTTTGCCATCAAAACGATCCATTTCAACTGCTTTATCTGCAGCAATGATAACAGCTTTGGCATTGCGGATATCTTCTGCTGTTAATTTGTTGCCAACACCACTTGCACCGTTGGTTTCAACCTTGATACCAACACCCATTTCCGCAGCCACTTTTTGAAGAACTTCTTGGGCCATGTATGTGTGGGCAATTCCTGTTGTACAAGCTGTAACTGCTACGATAAAGTCACCAGATTCATTAGCAGAAGCCTGAGCTGGTTCCTCAGCTTTTTCTGAAGCTTGATCAAAGAGTTCGATGACTTGATCAGCTGATGTCGCTTGACGAAGTTTGTCAGCAAATCCGTCTTTCATCAAGTATTGAGACAATTCTGCCAAGGCAGCCAAGTGAGTATCATTGGCACCTTCTGGAGCAGCGATCATGAAGAAGAGGTCAGTTGGTTGCCCATCTAAACTTTCATAGTCAACACCCTTGTTTGACTTAGCAAAGAGAACAGTCGCTTCCTTAACAGCAGGATTTTTGCTGTGTGGCATTGCAATACCATCACCCAAACCTGTAGAAGTCAAAGCTTCACGCGCTAAGATTCCTTCTTTAAAAGTTTCAAAATCTGACACATATCCGTGCTCTACCAAGCTATGAATCATTTCTTCGATAGCTGCTGTTTTTTCAGTTGCTTGCAAATCAAGCAACATGACATCTTTTCTCAATAAATCCTGAATTTTCATCTTTTTTCTACCTCAACTTTTTCATAAGTCTCTTTAATAAATGCTGCAGTTGCCAAGTCATCTGAGAAGGTTGTTGCTGTTCCACAAGCCACTCCCCATTTGAAGGCTTCCACTGCGTCTTTTGATTTGACAAACTCACCTGTAAATCCAGCAACCATAGAGTCACCAGCACCTACTGAGTTTTTCACGGTTCCCTTGATAGGTTTAGCAAAGTATGCTCCCTCGGAGGTTACCAGAAGGGCTCCATCCCCAGCCATAGAGATGATGACATTTTGAGCACCTTTAGCCAGCAATTCTCGAGCGTATTTTTCAATCTCATCTAAGCTTTCGAGTTTCACTTCAAAAATAGCTCCAAGTTCATGATTATTTGGTTTGACCAAAAGTGGTTGATAATCCAAACTATCAATCAAGGTCTGACCTTCAAAATCACAGACTACTTGAGCGCCTGTCTGACGCGTCAAAGCAATCAATTCCTTATAGATGACATTGCCTACGTTTTTAGCACTCGAACCCGCAAATACCACTGTATCTTCTGCTGTTAGACTTGAAAGAATAGCTTTTAATTCTTCAAGCTGTTCTGGCTCAACAGTAGGACCTGTCCCATTGATTTCGGTTTCTTGGTCTGCTTTGATCTTGACGTTGATACGCGTATCTTCTGCCACTTGGACAAATTGCGTTTCAATTTGCTCTTCAGCTAAAGTATCTGTGATAAATTTTCCAGTAAAGCCTCCGATGAAGCCTGTCGCTGTATTTGGAATATCCAAGCGTTTCAAGACACGGCTAACATTGATTCCCTTACCACCAGCAAACTTATCATCACTATCCATACGATTAACACTACCAACTTCCACTTTATCCAGACGGACAATATAGTCAATAGATGGATTTAGCGTGACTGTATAAATCATACTTCGATAACCTCCGTTTTTTCTTTGATAGCTGGCAAGAGTTCGTGACCCTTGCTTGTAATAACAATTGCTCGTTTTATAGGCGCAACCTTAGCGAAACAAGACTGACCAATCTTGGATGAATCAGCCAAAATATAGGTTTGTTTGGCATTTTCTAAAATAGCACGCTTAACAGCTCCCTCCTCCATATCTGGAGTTGTATAATAACCTTCATCCACACCGTTCATTCCGATGAAGGCACGGTCAAAGTGAAGCTGGTTAATCTGATTAAGCGCGACACCACCGATGCTGGCATCAGTTGTCATCTTAACTCCACCACCGATAATCACCGTTGGGATTTGCTTATCCACTAATTGAACTGCATGGTGAATGGAGTTAGTCACAACAGTAATGTCTTTTCGCTCCAATTCCTTAATGAGAAAGGCTGTTGTACTTCCTGCATCCACAAAGATAACATCTTTTTCTTTGATGAGGGAAGCTGCTTTTTGCGCAATCAATTTTTTCTCTTGAAGGTTTTTGACAGATTTTTCTTGAATGGTTTCTTCTTCTTGCAAGGAGTGAGGCAACTCTGCTCCTCCATGAACTCGGCGAAGTTTATTTTCCGATTCCAATTCATCTAAATCTCGTCTAACCGTTGATTCTGACGTGTCTAACAAACCTACTAATTTCTCTAGAGAAATGACTTTATGTTTGCCTAGCTCCTCTAAAATTAATTTTTTTCTCTCGGTTTTTAGCACTTACTCACCTCCTGTTAACGATTACAGTAATCATTCTACCACAAAAAAAATCAAAGTCAAGCACTTTTTATCATTTTCTTTCACTTTCTATCATTTTGCCAATTATTTGAATTTTATTTGCAAGATAATTCCCTTTATGATAAACTATTTTAGTAAGTATTGGAAGATTACTCAAGAGGCTTAAGAGGCCGTGTTGGAAACGCGGTAGGCGTGTGAAAGCGTGCGTGGGTTCGAATCCCATGTCTTCCGTTGCTATAGTGTAGCTGCATCTTCATGCAGCTTTTTATAATGGATTTTCGTCTAAGATGAGAATTCTAAAAAATCACCCAAGATTTAACTCTCGGGTGATTTCTTTTTCGTCATTTTTAATAATCAAATGCTATTCTTCTTCCACTTCATCTCAGATGCTCTTAAAAAATATCAAATAGCAATTTCACATTGAGAACAGTTAAGATAATGGAAACAATATAACCAAGAATGGTATTCCATTTGGCATTGGTAAATTCTCCCATTAGTGATTTTTTTGAAGTAAGATAAATCAAGGGGAAGATTGAAAATGGAAGAGCGATAGAAAGAAAGACCTGTGAATAGACCAATAACTGATCCAAGGTTTTTTCCTGATGACCAAACAAAACTGCTACTATCATGACAGGTAGTAAGGCAAAGAGACGAGTCGCCAAACGAATGAACCACTGAGGCAATCGCATATGTAAGAAACCTTCCATAACGATTTGCCCTGTCAAGGTACCTGTGATAGTCGAATTTTGACCACTGGCTAATAAAGCCAAGGCAAACAAGGTTGATAAGGTTGAGCTAGCTATAGCTCCCGCAATAGTTGAATCCTGCAAGGCATTATACATTTGAGAGAAGGCAGAAATCTCAGATGCATGTCCGAAAAAGAGAGCCGCCCCTAAGATCAAAAGAAGGGAGTTAACCACAAAGGCCAAGGATAACTGGAGATTAGAATCCCAGGTCATAAAACGAACGGCTTTTCGCACATCATTCTTGTCCTTGTGATTGATTTTACGAGTCTGAGACAAGGAAGAATGCAAATAGAGGTTATGGGGCATCACTGTCGCACCCACAATCCCCAGCGCCAAGGTTAATTGACTTTCATGTCCAGGCAGAGGACTCTCAAACAAGGTTGCATTTGGCAAATAACCTTCAACGATTCCTTGGAAGCTTGGATGTGATAAAGCTACCAGATAGGTAAAGATTGCTAGAATCGTTAAAATCAGCGTTGTCACGATAGCTTCTATCTTCTTAAAGCCAAACTTCATCAGGAGCAATAAGAGAAAAACATCCAACACAGTCAAGAGAATGGCTATCATAATCGGAATTTTAAAGAGAAGATTGAGGGCCATGGCTGAACCTAGAACTTCTGCCAAATCTGTCGCCATCAAGGCCAACTCCAAAATCACCCATAGACTATAACGAAGCCATTTAGGTGAATGATGAGCTGTTGCTTGAGCCAGGTCCATCTGGGTTACAATCCCTAGTTTTCCTGCCATCTGCTGAAGTTGCATGGCAATAAGCGATGAAATCAAGATGACAAATAAGAGACTGTACTTATAGGATGCACCTCCAACCACACTGGTTATCCAGTTTCCTGGATCCATATACCCTACAGCCACAAGGGCACCTGGACCCAAGAAGGCCTTTAAATTTTGCCAGAAATGATTATTATTTGGAGTATCAATAGACTGATTAATCTCTAAAAGTGAAACTTTTTTATGAGAAGACATAGATACTTACCTCTTTCTAATCTTGTCTTTTCCTACTATTCTAATATTGAGAAGCCAAGATCACAAATTTATATCCAAAAGTTAAGAAACTTTTTGAAAGGATTTATGAAAATACTTGCTCATTTTCTCAATTCGCCCCTATTATATCATAAAATTCAACAAAATTTTATGGAAAGTCAGAATTAGTCTACTCATTAACGGTAATGATAAATCTATTGATAAACTTTGACATTTAATGGTGAACTGTAACTATTTTTTCTACTCGACTTCTCTATAAAAGAGTAAAAACCAGCGCTTTAGACGCTGGTTAATAATTTATTCTCAAATAAAGCAGAGCCTAAATGGCTTCTGTGACAAAACTTCTACTTTCAAGTACCTTAAGCATGGCATCTGCAGTGTCTAAGGCTGTAAAAAGTGGAACTCCGTGTTCAATGGCTGAACGACGGATTTGCTCTCCATCTTCGTCAGCAGTTCGTTTGGTTCCTACTGTGTTAATGATAGCTTGAATTCTTCCTTTGCGAACAAAACTTGGAATATCCTTATCGTCATCACCAATCTTACCAACAGGTTGAGCTTGTAATCCATGACTGGCAAAGAAGGCTGCTGTTCCTTCTGTCGCAAGGATTCCATAGCCAATATTTTGGAAACGACGAGCCAAGTCCAAGGCTTCCTCTTTGGTATCATCAGCGATAGTAAAGACAACGTTACCAAAAGTTGGCAAGTGTAGGTAAGAAGCTTCAAAGGCTTTATAGAGAGCTTTTTCCAAAGTAGTATCAGAACCCATAACTTCACCTGTTGACTTCATTTCAGGTCCGAGCAAGCTGTCTACCTTAGCTAGTTTCGTAAAGGAGAAGACAGGTGCCTTGATATGAACGCGAGTGCTTTCAGGATAAAGACCATCTTGGTAACCAAGTTCTGATAATTTTTGACCAAGAATGAGCTTAGTTGCTACTTGAGCCATAGGAATATTGGTCACCTTAGAAAGGAATGGAACCGTACGACTGGCACGTGGATTGACCTCAATAACATAGACTTTTTCATCCTTGATAACAAACTGGATGTTCATCATTCCAAGACAGTTAAGACCAATTGCTAGGCGTTTGGTATAGTCTGCGATTGTTTCTTGGACCTTTTGAGATAAGGTTTGTGGAGGATAAACGGCCATTGAGTCACCTGAGTGGACACCGGCACGTTCGATGTGCTCCATGATACCAGGGATGAGAACATTTTCTCCGTCTGAGATGGCATCAACTTCACACTCTTGTCCAACGATATAAGAGTCGACAAGAACTGGGTGGTCTGGACTAGCCTTAACCGCTGTACGCATGTAAGAACGAAGGTCTTCTTCATTTTCAACGATTTCCATGGCACGTCCACCAAGTACATAAGATGGGCGAACGAGGACTGGGAAGCCAATCTTGCGAGCTGCAAGGACTGCTTCTTCTTCATTGGTAGCTGTTTGTCCTGGTGGCTGTGGAATATCCAAATCTTTAAGGGCTTGCTCAAAGAGGTCACGGTCTTCAGCTCGGTCTAGGTCAGCGACTTGCGTTCCCAAAATGGTCACACCTGCTTTGGCTAAAGGCTCCGCAAGGTTAATAGCTGTTTGACCACCAAACTGAACAATAACACCTTTTGGTTGTTCCAAATCGATAACATTCATAACATCTTCGAATGTCAATGGTTCAAAGTAGAGCTTGTCAGACACAGAAAAGTCGGTTGAAACGGTCTCTGGGTTTGAGTTCATGATGATGGCTTCATAGCCAGCAGCCTGAATAGCCTTAACAGAGTGAACAGTTGCGTAGTCAAACTCAACTCCTTGTCCGATACGGATTGGACCTGAACCTAGGACAAGTACAGATTCCTTATCCGATTTGATAGACTCATTTTCCCATCCATAGGTTGAATAGAAATATGGTGTTTCAGAGTCAAACTCTGCCGCACAGGTATCAACCATCTTGTAGACAGGAACAATCTTGTTTTCCAAACGAAGTTGGCGAACTTGGTCAGCTGTCATTTCCCAGAGTTCAGCAATCTTACGGTCTGAAAATCCATTAAGTTTGGCAGTTTTCAAGACTTCTAAATCTTGTGGGTGAGCACCCAATTCTTGCTCAATTTCAAAGATATGCAAGAGTTTATCCAGATAGAAGATATCGATTTTTGTAAGCTCAGCAATTTCCTCTGGTGTGTAACCACGGCGAATGGCTTCTGATACGTAGAAGAGACGGTCATCTTGAGCTTTGACAACTTTTTCAATCAAGGCATCATCAGAAACAGATGCAAGTTCTGGCATTTCATTGTGGTGAACCCCAATTTCAAGGGAGCGGCAAGCTTTAAGGAGTGATTCCTCGATGTTTCGACCAATCGCCATGACTTCTCCAGTCGCCTTCATCTGGGTACCCAGACGGCGCTCACCCTTTTCAAACTTATCAAATGGGAAACGCGGAATCTTGGCAACCACATAGTCAAGAGCAGGCTCAAACATGGCATAGGTTGAACCTGTAACTGGATTGATCACCTCATCCAAAGTCAAGCCAACTGCTATCTTGGCAGCCAACTTAGCAATTGGGTACCCTGTCGCCTTAGAAGCAAGGGCAGAAGAACGTGATACACGAGGGTTTACTTCGATAACATAGTACTTGAAACTGTGGGGATCAAGGGCTAGCTGAACATTACATCCACCTTCAATCTTGAGGGCACGAATGATGCTCAAACTCGCGTCGCGTAGCATTTGGTTTTCATAGTCTGACATAGTTTGCGCAGGGGCGAATACAATGGAATCCCCTGTGTGAATCCCAACTGGGTCAAAGTTTTCCATGTTACAAACAACTAGTGCATTGTCAGCCGAGTCACGCATCACTTCGTATTCGATTTCCTTGAATCCTGCGATTGAACGCTCAATCAAACATTGGGTCACAGGTGACAATTTCAATCCATTTTCAGCGATTTCACGCAATTCTTCTTCATTGGCACACATACCACCACCAGTACCACCTAGAGTAAAGGCTGGACGGACAATCACTGGGTAGCCAATTGTTGCTGCAAAGGCAACTGCTTCTTCGACAGTGTTAACAATCTCAGATTCTGGAATGGGTTGATTCAGCTCTTCCATCAATTGTTTAAAGAGATCGCGGTCCTCCGCTTGGTCGATAGCAGATAATTTAGTCCCGAGTAGTTCAACACCAAGCTCATCTAAGATACCATTTTTAGACAATTCCATGGCCATATTAAGACCTGTTTGACCTCCAAGAGTTGGAAGCAAAGCATCTGGACGTTCCTTGCGGAGAATACGAGTCACAAACTCCAGTGTAATCGGTTCGATGTAGACCTTGTCTGCAATCTCTTTATCCGTCATGATGGTTGCAGGGTTTGAGTTTACCAAGACAACCTCATAACCTTCCTCTTTCAAAGACAAGCAAGCCTGAGTCCCCGCATAGTCAAACTCAGCAGCCTGACCAATAATAATCGGACCAGAACCAATCACCATAATTTTTTGAATATCAGTACGTTTAGGCATTTATAAGATATTAAGGGCGTCAAGCGGACAAAGCTAAAATAGGAGTTATGACGAAGAACTTTCAGTTCTAGGAATAACTATCTTTTTAGCACCGTCCGTAGCCCGTATTCAATTCAGCAAATACGGACTCCCCCTCTCCTTTCTATTCGGCAACTCTCTGGTTGCCATTAAATAAGATACAAAGGACGATTAGAAAGCGACCGAATTTTAGGAAACCAAGGAAGGATTTCTATCCTTGCTAGTTTATCTAAATTCCGAGCTTTCCGTCCGTGTTCAATTCCATAAATTCTCCGACGATTTTTTTGAGAAACGATATTTTTCGATAAAAAATCTAGTGCAGGGAGTTTTTAGTTCGCCTGATAGCGACTAAAAGAAACGACCTGCCTTTCTATTCGGCAACTCTCTGGTTGCCATTAAATAAATTCTCCGACGATTTTTTAGCGAAACGATGCTTTACTATAAAAAATCTCATACGGGAAGTTGTTAGTTTTAACGATTGCTTGCTTTAAAAGCTTCCATCATCTCGATAAACTCATCAAATAGATAGCTTGCATCATGTGGCCCAGGAGCTGCATCTGGGTGGAATTGTACAGAGAAACCTGGTTGATATCTGTGACGAACGCCTTCAACTGACTTGTCATTGATTTCCTCGTGGGTGATGATTAAGTGCTCTGGTAAATCCTCACGGCTAACTGCATAACCATGATTTTGACTTGTGAAGTCCACGCGCCCAGTTGCAATTTCACGTACTGCGTGGTTAAATCCACGGTGACCAAACTTCATTTTATAGGTCTTAGCACCATTTGCCATCGCAAAGAGTTGGTGCCCCATACAAATACCAAAGATTGGAATTTTCCCGAGAATACCACGAATCATATCAAGAGCTTCTGGTACATCTTCTGGATTACCAGGACCATTTGACAACATAACTCCATCTGGGTTTAAATGTAAGATTTCCTCAGCTGTAGTTGTGTATGGAACTACAGTCACATTGCAATCACGTTTAGATAACTCTCGTAAAATAGAGTGTTTAAGGCCAAAATCTACTAAAACAACGCTCAAGCCAACTCCCGGAGCTGGATAAGCAGTCTTTGTAGAAACTTGTCTGATATTATCAGTCGGCAAGACAGTTGCTTGAAGCTGATCTGTGATGTGATCGATACTATCTCCCACATGTGTTAGAGTTGCTCTCATGGTACCATGTTTACGAATAATCTTTGTAAGAGCTCGAGTGTCAATGCCTGAAATTCCAGGAATTTTCTTAGCTTTCAAAAATTCGTCCAGCGTCATTTGGTTACGCCAATTGCTGGCTCTACGTGCTTCTTCAAATACTACTACACCTTTGCAGGTTGGACTGATAGATTCATAGTCATCACGGTTAATCCCATAATTCCCTACCAGTGGATAAGTGAAGGTCAAGATTTGTCCATTATAAGACTGGTCTGTAATGGATTCTTGGTAACCAGTCATCCCAGTATTAAAGACGATTTCACCCGTAACGTCAATTTCAGCCCCAAAGGCTTTTCCTTCAAAAATTGTACCATCTTCTAATACTAGAAGTCGTTTTGTCATAAATTCACCTCTCGTGGATGCTCTCAGGCATCTTTTAACGTTTTGTGTCTTAATTTGCTTTTCTGTATGCCAATACGGATTCCAAGATTGCCATTCTGACAAAGACACCGTTAGTCATCTGTTGAACAATCCGTGATTTTGGAGCTTCAACCAAGTGATCAGCAATTTCAACATCGCGGTTGACTGGAGCAGGGTGCATCAGAATAGCCTTCTCTTTCAAGCGGTCATAGCGTTCTTGAGTTAAACCATGTTGAGTGTGATAGCCTTCTTTTGAAAAGACTGTTCCACTTTCATGACGCTCATGTTGAACACGGAGAAACATCATGACATCAACTTGATCAATGATTTCATCAATATTTACAAACTTTCCATAGTCCGCAAATTCTTGACTTCTCCACTCTTCTGGACCAGCAAAGTAGAGTTCTGCTCCCAAGCGTTTTAAGATTTGCATATTGGATTTAGCCACACGTGAATGGTCAAGGTCTCCAGCAATGGCCACTTTAAGTCCTTCAAAGTGTCCAAATTCTTCATAGATCGTCATTAAATCAAGCAAACTTTGGCTTGGGTGTTGACCTGAACCATCCCCACCATTGATAATGGAAGTCGTAATAGTAGGACTTGCGATCAACTCTCTGTAGTAGTCTACCTCTGGATGTCGGATGACACAGGCATCCACCCCCAAGGCTGACAAGGTCAAAATTGTATCATAGAGTGTTTCACCCTTATTGACTGAACTTGTTTTCACATCGAAGTCCAATAGGTGAAGCCCCAGTTTGATCTCTGCTACTTCAAAAGATTTGTGGGTACGAGTCGAACTCTCAAAGAAAAGATTAGAGACAATGTGTTGGTCTTCGTAAGAAGATTTTGCTCCATTTTTAAATTCGATCCCGCGTTTGATCAATTTCATAACTTGTTCTACAGTAAGGTCTTCCATAGAAACTACGTGTTGAATGGCTTGTTGATTTTCTGACATGGCTAACTCCTTTTGCTATCTAGGCTTCTTCAGTAATAAGAACACGATCTTGTCCATCAAGTTCAGACATCTCTACGATGATTTCTTCTGAACGACTGGTTGGGATGTTTTTACCAACGTAGTCTGGACGAATTGGTAATTCTCTATGTCCTCGGTCTACTAGAACTGCTAAACTCACACGAGCAGGACGACCATGGCTAACGATGTTGTCAATAGCTGCTCGGATGGTACGACCTGTATAGAGTACATCATCCACTAAAATCACTTCTCTATCCGTTACATCAACAGAAATGACAGAAGTATCTTCCCCACTTTTAACATCGTCACGGAATGGTTTTGTATCTAACTCAACGATTGGTACTGAGATTGACTCCAACTGTTCCAATCGTTCTTGAATGCGGCGGGCAATAAAGACACCTCGTGTTTTTATCCCTGCCAATACAATCTTGTTCAAGTCTTTGTTTCGCTCGATAATCTCGTAGGTGATTCGAGTAATCGCTCGCTTGACGGTCAATTCGTCAACTACTTCTTTTGTCTTCATGACAAACCTCCAAAAAGAAAAGTCTCCTTAAACAAGGAGACTTCAGAATATATAGTTAAGCTAGCCCTACCAAAAACAGTATAGACTCCACCCTTCTACTTAATCCAGCTCCTTGCCTGCCTCACGGGACAGGATTAAAGGAATATTTGATTGGTACTACTATAACACAAACTAGGGATCAATGCAAGAAAAAAACATGAAAATTCCATCTTATAACGAACTAAAATCGTATAATTGCGGATACTGATCGCATTCTGGATTTTTCGGATGACAAATAGCTCGACCGAAGTAAATCATAGCCTGATGGGCTGCCAACCACTTTTCAGGTGGCAGGATATCCATGACTCGTTTTTCGACTTCGAGAGGTGTCGCAGATTTTTTGACAATATCATGATGCTTACAGATGCGCTCCACATGAGTATCGACAGCGAAGGCAGGAATCCCAAAGCCCACGCTCATCACAACATTAGCTGTCTTACGACCAACACCTGCCAGACTCTCCAATTCCTCACGTGTCTGAGGTACTCTACCATCAAAATCGTCTAGTAACTGTTGGGCACATTTTTTGAGGAATTTTGCTTTGTTCCGATAAAGACCTAGGCGAGAAATATGTTTAGCAATGTCACTCTCACTTGCGTCTGCCATAGCTTGAGGTGTAGGGAAGGCTTGAAAAAGAGCCGGAGTTGCTTTATTTACTGCTGCATCTGTCGTCTGGGCTGACAACATCACCGCAACCAAAAGTTCAAAATGGTTGGTAAAATCTAGGCTTGGCTTGGCATCTGGAAAGAGAGCAATAATCTCTTCTAGCACCTTACGTGCTCGTTTTTTGGACAGGACCATCTATTCGTCTCCATCAAAAAGCCCTT
Organism: Streptococcus infantis; assembly: GCF_047463615.1. GTDB lineage: Bacteria > Bacillota > Bacilli > Lactobacillales > Streptococcaceae > Streptococcus > Streptococcus infantis_X. The sequence goes on from NZ_JASHDO010000001.1 coordinate 540,171, forward strand.
GTAAGCCTGCAAAAGGACTGTTTTCTTCCTTCTTGACTGCTTGTTGCGCTTGGTACTCTTCCTCTGTCATGATTTGCCAGTCTTTTCCTGAAACAAATCCCTGACCAGCTTCTTCTTCTGCCGTTAAGACTTTGATTGGAATGTTGAGCAAGATATTGTCCGAAACACTTTCAGCTAGGTCAATTTCTCCATTTTCGATAGGTAAGACCAAGTCATCATCTAAAACTTCCTGATCTAGTTGATTGGTCGCACCCTCCATAAAGACTTCTGTTACAGGATAGGATTCTTTTAATTCTACAGGTTCCATACTACGACTAGAAGCTAGGACAATCGTATAAGACAATTGATAGTCTAGAAAAAACATACGGTCTTCGTACTGTACTTTCCCAATAGCAAGGATATCTTTTACATCTAAAATTTCTTGATTACGGTCACGTAATTCTGACACTAAATCTAAGGTTTTCTCAAAGTGTAAGCCTTCAGGCTGCTTACGAATTTCTTGAATGTTTAACTTCATATTTCCTCCATAAAGATTTACTTTCTTGATTATACCATGAAATCACTTAATTTAACCGCTCCAGACCTTGATTTAAATTTTATAAATTTTTGATATATTTATTATGACAATTTTTCTTTTTGTGCTATACTATAGACATCAATACATGAGCAAAGGAGGACGCTCATATGGAAGACAAAGAACTAATCTTAGAAGCTTATCAACTCATTTCCGAGTTAAATAAAGCTTACCAAACCTGCAAACAAGGATTGCCTGATGATCTACGCTTGCAACAAATTATTGACCAGCTTCTCAATCAACTCAAAAAGGCTGATAAACTGGATAACTCTATCTTAATTGACCTTGAGATATTTTACCAACATACCAGTCTCTTGATTGGACTTGGTACACTTAAACTGAATGAAGAAGCTCGCACTGCTTGGCGAAACTATGACAAGTTCCACTACGATCAAGTTAAGCACGTTTTGACACTCTATGGACCTGTTTTTGGTTTTTAAAAACAGAGGATTTTCTGGCTTAATCTTGACAAAGTTTCTCAAAAAGAGTATGATGATTGCAACAATACTCGGAGGTAAGGGAGACATGAACAACTAAGTCTATCAAATAAAGAACCTTTATTTAGTAGATCTTGTTTCTGTCTCTTTTTGTGTGCTCTTTTTTCTGCTGGATTTTCAGCCCTTTTAAAAGAGTTTTTGACATAGACTTTGGGCTCTACTAGGTAAAGTGGAGCTTTTTGTTATGCAATGTGGACATTCTAGAAAGGGCAATAATATGATAAAAATCAATCATCTGACCATCACACAAAACAAAGATTTACGAGACCTTATTTCCGATTTAAATATGACTATCCAAGACGGAGAAAAGGTCGCCATTATTGGAGAAGAAGGTAATGGGAAATCAACCTTACTTCGAACTTTAATAGGAGAAAGATTAGCTGATTTTACTATCAGGGGAGAAATCCAGTCTGACCTTCAGGCCCTGGCCTACATTCCCCAACATCTCCCTGAAGAACTGAAGAAAAAATCTTTACAGGACTACTTCTTTTTAGATCCTGCTGAGTTGGACTACAGCATTCTCTATCGTTTGGCTGAGGAATTGCACTTTGACAGCAATCGTTTTACTAGTGACCAAGAGATTGACACCCTCTCGGGTGGTGAAGCTTTGAAAATTCAGCTCATCCATGAGTTAGCAAAACCTTTTGAGATTCTATTTTTAGATGAACCTTCAAATGACCTAGACCTTGAGACGGTTGATTGGCTAAAAAAACAGATTCAAAAGATGAGGCAAACCGTTATTTTCATTTCTCATGATGAAGACTTTCTTTCTCAAACAGCAGACACCATTATCCACTTGCGACTGGTCAAGCACCGGAAAGAAGCGGAAACGCTAGTAGAGCATTTAGACTATAAACGCTATAGTGATCAGAGAAAGGCTAGTTTTGCCAGACAAAGCCAGCAAGCTGCCAACGACCAGAGAGCCTATGACAAAACCATGGAAAAACATCGCCAAGTTAAGCAAAATGTAGAAAATGCACTTCGAGCTACCAAAGATAGTACTGCCGGGAGACTATTGGCTAAAAAGATGAAAACTGTTCTTTCTCAAGAAAAACGCTACGAAAAAGTAGCTCAATCGCTGACACAAAAGCCACTTGAAGAGGAGCAAATCCAACTTTTCTTTTCAGATATAGAGCCATTAGCCACTTCAAAAGTCTTAGTTCGACTGGAAAATGAAACTTTATCCATTGGTGAGCGTGTTTTGGCTCAAGGGCTACAATTAACTGTCCGTGGTCAAGATAAAATCGGTATTATCGGTCCCAATGGCGTTGGCAAATCCACTCTTTTAGCAAAGATACATCAACTACTAAGTGACAAAAGTGAGATTTCACTTGGATTTATGCCACAAGATTACCAAGAAACATTGCAATTAGATCTATCTCCAGTAAAATTTCTCAGCCAAACTGGACATAAAGAGGAAGTACAGAAAATCCAATCCTTCCTAGCCAGTCTCAATTTCAGCTATCCAGAAATGCACCACCAAATACACTCCTTATCTGGAGGTCAACAAGGAAAACTTCTTCTTTTGAATTTAGTTCTGCGGAAACCAAACTTTCTCCTTCTGGATGAACCCACACGAAATTTTTCTCCAACTGCACAACCTGAAATCAGAAAACTCTTTGCCTCTTATCCTTGTGGTCTGATTACTGTTTCACATGATCGACGTTTCTTAAAAGAAGTCTGTAGGAGTATCTATCGTTTGACAAAAAATGGTTTAGAAATAGTTGATTTACAAGATTTATAAATGTAAAAAATAGCAAGAGTCTGGGAAAAAACTAAATTTCAGCAGAAAATCAAGTAAATCTTCCCACAATAAAACGCATCATATCAAGTTTTTTCAACACCTGATATGATGCGTTTTTTGATTTTAAAGACTTTTTGCCCAGACTCGTTGAATGTGCTCAATTTGTTCTAAGTTTAAGGGTTTCGTATAGAAGAGTTTTTGAGGAGCCTTGCTATAGAAGATTCTGCTACATACTCTACAAGCCAGCTCATGACTGGCTATTGTTACAGTTGTATAGGGAAAAAATTTTACCTATATTTATAAACTAAGGCATTCTAATTTGTCGATTATATCAAATACATAAAGCAGAATGCAACTATATTATTGAGGAAATGTAAAAGAATGGAATTCCAAAGATTGTCGGAAGTCTTATACCTTATACCAAATGCCACACCCATACCTAAATAGGTGATAAAACTAGGAATCGTATAGGGACCATGTAGATAAGCAAAGAGAACCGATGTGGCAACCAAGCCAATATATGTATTCTTAAATACTGTCCCTTGTAACAGTCCTCGCATAAAAATTTCTTCCGTGACTGGTGCTAAAATACAGAGATCTAGAAAGAGCACAGGCAATGAAAGTGATAAACTTTGAATTGATTGAGTAGTGTCTGATTGGGTAGGTCCTAAAAAATTGACCAACATATAAAATAAGACAAGCAAGGCGTAGGAGAGAAACCACTTCAACATATCTTTTAGGCTGATTTTTCGAATGTGAAACAGGTCATACTTTCTTCCTACATAAAAAAATATTGCAAGCTCTACAAGTGTAAAAATGATTGATAGGGCTAATGAATTTGTCCGCATGACTTTGTCAGCTATACTCAAATGTATTGGCGTGACAATCAAAATCAAGAAAAAGGTCATCCAGCGCTTATACATGATTCACCTCACTAATATTTAATTACATATATTATACTACTTTTTTGTGATAGGACAAGTCACAAGTGAGGTGATTGATGCAAAAATCCAGAGGAAAATCTCTGGATTCTTTTACATATGTTTCAAACGCTCAATCCGTTCTGAGATTGGCGGATGGGTATAGAAGAGTTTTTTCAAACTACCTCGTTTTTGAGGATCGTTGATATAGAGAGCACTGCTAGCATCATCCACATGACGACTCATAGGCTGACTATGGTCCAGCTTACGAAGGGCATTGATCATACCTTGAGGATTACGAGTTAACTCCACACTGGAAGCATCTGCTAAAAATTCTCTCTGGCGCGAGATAGCTAATTGCACTAAGGTTGCTGCTAAGGGAGCTAAAACAATCGCTAGGAGAGAAACGACTAGCATAATAATTTCAAGTCCACCACTATCACGGTCATCACTTCTACGACCACGACCTGCACCACCCCACCACATCATGCGTCCAGCCATACTTGATAAAAGTGTAATGGCACTGGCAAGGGCAACCGCAATAGTAGAAATACGAATATCATAGTTACGAATGTGACTGACTTCATGGCCAATAACCGCCTCTAACTCTTCACGATTCATTATCGCTAAGAGTCCTGAAGTTGCTGCTACAGCTGCATTTTGAGGATTTGAGCCTGTTGCAAAGGCATTCAAGCTAGCATCATCGATAATGAAGACACGTGGCATGGGGATTTGCGCCACCATAGCCATATCTTCCACAACATGATAGAGGGTTGGTGCAGTCTGCTCATTCACCTCACGCGCACCATTCATGCTCATGACTATCTCTGTTGATTGAAAAATCATGGACAAGGCATAGATAAAGCCGATAATCAGAGCGATAACTAAGCCACCAAGACCAGACCGCATAAAGAGGTAACCAACTGCATATCCAACCAAAGCCAAAAGTAAAAAGAATACTAGTAGTAAAATCCAAGTTCTTCGCTTATTTCTCGCGATTTGATCATACAACATCCTAGTCACCTAAACCACTAAAATCGACTTTAGGTACTGCCTTTTCTTCTTCAGGAGTTTGAAGGAAATCAGCGACTTTAAAACCAAAGAGTCCAGCAACTAGGTTACTTGGGAAAGTCTCCAATTTAACATTATAGTTGCTAACAACACTATTGTAGAGTTGGCGAGAGTAAGAAATTTTATTTTCAGTATTGGTCAGCTCTTCTTGCAATTGTGCAAAGTTGCCACTAGCTTTTAGGTCTGGATAATTTTCTGCAACAGCAAAAATTCCTGATACTTGGCGTGAAAGGGCATCACTAGCTCTCATAGCTTCTGCCGGTGATGTTGCAGCGGCTACTTGATTGCGAAGCTCTGCAACTCTTTCAAGTGTTGAACCTTCATACTTTGCATATCCCTTTACAGTCTCAATCAAGTTTGGCAAGAGATCGTTACGACGTTTCAACTGAACATCAATCTGACTCCATGCCTCCTTAGTTTGCATGCGATTTTTAACCAATCCATTATAGGTAAAAATCACAAAGATACCAATAAGAGCAAGAACTCCAAGAATAATCAAATTCATCTGATATCTCCTTTCTATTTTTAGATTAGTACCAGTATATCAAATTTCTATCTTTTTGTGGTAAAATAAGATGATACTAAAGAAGGAAACTACTATGAAACCAGAAACATTTTATAACTTGCTAGCTGAACAAAATATTATTCTTTCTGACCAGCAAAAAGTTCAATTTGAGCGTTATTTTGAACTCTTAGTCGAGTGGAACGAAAAAATCAACCTGACTGCTATTACAGAAAAAGAAGAAGTCTATCTCAAACACTTCTATGATTCCATCGCTCCTATTTTACAGGGATTGATTGAAAACCAGCCCATTAAACTCTTAGACATCGGTGCTGGAGCAGGTTTTCCTAGCCTTCCGATGAAGATTCTCTACCCTCATCTAGATGTAACCATTATTGATTCTCTCAATAAACGTATCAACTTTCTGAATCTATTAGCCCAAGAACTAGGTTTAGAAAATGTTCACTTCTATCATGGACGTGCTGAAGACTTCGCCCAAGATAAGAACTTCCGTGCTCAGTTTGATATCGTTACAGCTCGTGCTGTTGCCCGTATGCAGGTCTTATCCGAGTTGACTATCCCCTACCTGAAAGTCGGTGGAACATTGATAGCACTGAAGGCTAGCAATGCACCTGAGGAATTAACTGAAGCTAAAAATGCCCTCAATCTTCTCTTTTGTAAGGTTGAAGAAAACCTCAGTTACACACTTCCTAACGGAGACCCTCGCTACATTACTATTGTTGAGAAGAAAAAGGAAACTCCTAACAAATATCCAAGAAAAGCAGGTATGCCTAACAAACGACCACTTTAAAACATTTTTAAAAAAGTTGTTTACAAAAGAAACCTCACTTTTTTATTTCCAAGCTCGGGAAAAAGGGAGAGGGACAGAAATCGATTACCATTTACAATGACGATTTCGTCGTCCCTCCCCCGCAAAGTTGAGTAGGTCCATCAAAGCTAGAATCAAAGCGTAAGATGGGCCACTCAACCACTGCGTCTATCATTCAACTCTATCCTGATACAAAATATATTCCATAGTGAATCAAACCTCGCTTTTTTATTTTAAGGCTCGGGAAAAAATGATTTACAAAATCAAACCTCGCTTTTTTATTTTAAGGCTCGGGAAAAAATGATTTACAAAATCATTTTTTTCTGCTATACTATCCTAAGCAAAGGTTTTTAATGTCATCCCGTGAGGTGACGAAGACGCAGAAATATATGAAATTCTTTAAGAATGAGATAATCCTCTTTTTAAAGAAGTCTTACTCTGAGAGCCTATTGCTGTAAAATAATGGGCTCTTTTTTGATGCCCAAAAAGTGAGGTATTTATGAAACAAGAATCATCTGTTGATTTGTTACTTGACGTTGACCAACGTCCTTCGGCTGGAAAAGGAATCCTTCTCAGTTTCCAGCACGTATTTGCCATGTTTGGTGCAACCATCTTGGTACCTTTGATCTTGGGAATGCCTGTATCGGTTGCCCTTTTTGCATCAGGTGTTGGAACACTCATTTACATGATCTCTACTGGCTTTAAAGTTCCAGTCTATCTCGGTTCTTCTTTTGCCTTCATCACTGCAATGTCTCTTGCTATGAAGGAAATGGGTGGCGATGTTTCTGCTGCTCAGACAGGGGTTATTCTGACTGGTTTTGTTTATGTCCTTGTTGCTGCAAGTGTTCGATTTGCAGGTACAAAATGGATCGACAAACTCTTACCTCCAATCATTATCGGTCCTATGATCATCGTTATCGGTCTTGGACTTGCTAGTTCAGCTGTTACCAACGCTGGTCTAGTAGCTGACGGAAACTGGAAAAACGCTCTTGTAGCCGTTGTTACTTTCTTGATTGCTGCCTTTATCAATACAAAAGGAAAAGGCTTCCTACGAATCATCCCATTCCTTTTTGCCATTATCGGTGGTTACCTCTTTGCCCTAGCACTTGGATTGGTTGACTTCACTCCTGTTCTTGAAGCTAACTGGTTTGAAATCCCTGGTTTCTACCTACCATTCAATACAGGTGGTGCCTTCAAACAATACAACCTTTACTTCGGTCCTGAAACAATTGCCATCTTACCAATCGCAATCGTAACGATTTCTGAACATATCGGAGACCATACCGTTTTAGGTCAAATCTGTGGACGCCAATTCTTGAAAGAACCTGGTCTACACCGTACTCTTCTTGGTGATGGTATCGCAACTTCAGTTTCTGCCTTCCTTGGTGGTCCTGCTAATACAACCTACGGTGAAAATACAGGGGTTATCGGTATGACTCGTATCGCTTCTGTCTCAGTTATCCGTAACGCTGCCTTTATCGCAATTGCCCTCAGCTTCCTTGGAAAATTCACTGCCTTGATTTCAACAATTCCAAACGCTGTACTTGGTGGTATGTCTATCCTTCTTTACGGGGTTATCGCAAGTAACGGTTTGAAAGTCTTGATTAAAGAACGCGTAGACTTCGGCCAAATGCGTAACCTTATCATCGCAAGTGCAATGTTGGTACTTGGACTTGGTGGAGCAATCCTTAAACTTGGTCCAGTTACCCTTTCAGGTACTGCCCTATCAGCTATGACAGGTATTCTTTTGAACTTGATCTTGCCATACGAAAATAAAGACTAAATTACATTCATAAAAAAATCCACTCACCCGAGTGGATTTTTTGCTTAAGTTCCCCTAGCAATCAAGAGATAAAGTAAGGTAATCCCTAACATAATAAATTAAAAAATAAAATTACTAGAATAGACCGCCCCATCACTTGCTACATTTGTTGTAGTTTCCGCAACGCTAGTAACAGTTGAAGGTGATAGACTCTCCATAAATTGTTGAGTAGAACGGATGATAAACTCTCCAAACATTAAAACAGTGACCATTAAAATAACAAACCATTTTAAGTATTTTCAAGGTCTAGCAGGATGAATAACTTGTAGAAACTTCATATTCCCTCCTTATCTTTAATAATATGGATTGATTATAAAAAAATTATATGAACCAATTTGTTGGAAAATTAAAAAAACAGCCTTCCGAAAAGACTGTTCTAGCAAATTAAACTGAGTGATGTTTCTTTTCTAGCATTAAATCTTTCAGTGAAATAATGGTCACAGCTAATAAAATCATAGCCATTCCAACAAAGTCAATCGGATAGAAAATATCTCCCATAATCATGAAGGCGAAAAATACCGCAGAGATAGGTTCAATAGAGGCCAAGAGGCTAGACTTGACTGGGCCAATTATACTTGCTCCCTTAAGAAAGGCTGTATAGGCAAATACAGTTCCAATAAGTATGATTCCTGCAAACGCAAGAAAGATATCAAAAGAAAAGGGAATACTAGCTCCAATAATCCCAGTAAAGGGTACTGCTACAAAACCAGATAGGGTCATTCCGACACCGATGACTAGACTACTTCCCCATTTTTGAATCAATTTAATCGGTAAGATGATATAAAGCGCATAGGTCAGGGCTGAGAACAAGCCCCAAAAAAGACCAGCCGGAGTAATCGAGAGTTGATCAAACTGTCCATGAGTGGCAATCAAGAAGGTTCCACCTATAGCCAAAATCATGGAAATGATTTCAGCAACCGTAGGAGCAACCTTATCCTTGATACAAGTGTAAGCAAGAATTCCAACCGGACAGACATACTGCAGAACCGTCGCTGTACCAGCATTTGTCTCTTGAATGGCTGATAGATAAGCTAACTGATTTATAAAGAGGCCAAATAAAGAAAATAGCAAGAGGGAAAGCAGACTTGAACGATCCTTTAAAAAGGCTAGAAATTTATCCTTTGATTTCGTATAGGCCAGAAGAACCAATAGCAAACCAGCAATTATCAAACGGATATTGGTCAGAACGAGGGCTGAAATCCCGTGAGCCATCAAGTACTGACCACTGGTGCCAGACAAGCCCCAGGCAATACCTGCAATGACTGTAAAAAGAGTTCCTTTAAAAGCTTTTGACATATTTCCTCCCTAGTCTATCTCTCTAATCAAGTCCATAACCTGATTACGATCCAATATCCACTGGGCACGCTCGTCTTTCTCATAAGTTCGATTGGATAGAAAAATAGCAGCCTCCTGTTTTTTACGATTCCACATGATAAAGGTCCCAGTATAGCCTGTATGGTCCAGCCAATCACCTTCTAGGTTCCAAGCAAGCGAACGCTCCTTATCATCTAAATCTGAGAAATTCTGGCTCAAATCTGCAGCAAAATCATCCTGTAAATAATGCTCCAGAAAGATTTTTAAATCATGAACTGTTGAAAACAAGCCTGCACTACCTGCATGTTTTCCAAGCAAATGAGCCTTGGGATCATGGACCACTCCTGCTTTCTCTCCACGAACCGTTGGAACAGCACTGCTAACTGGACCAAACTGAGTTTCTTTCATCTCCCATGGTTCAAAAACCTGCTCTTGTAGAATTTTGTCTAAATCCTTGTTAAAATAGCTCTCCAGCCAAAATCCCAATAAGAGGAAATGCACATCTGAGTAGAGAAAAGCTCTTTTCTCTCGTCGATTCAAATGAAACATGGCTTCTCTTAGCTGGTCGGATGAAAGCTGATCCCTATTTAGGATAAAAGGATCCAAATCCGTCGCATGCGTTAGGAGTTGTCGAATAGTGATGTCTGGATAATCCGTTTCTGGAAGATAGACCTTTATCGATTGGTCCAACTCTAACTTCCCTTCACTCCACAAAAAGCTAAGGACAGTCCCTACCCCAAGGACTTTACTGACACTAGCCAAATCATAGACCAAGCCCTCGCGAGTCTGCTCACCAATTTCTGGATTTGCTTCGCCTAAATAGGAATCAGACCATTCACCATCCCGATAATACGCAAAAGAGGCACCAGGATAAATCCCTGCCTCAATTTGTTGCTCTATTTTTTGAATGATTTCTTGTTTCATACTTCTTCAAACCACAATTCGATATTGTTGGCATCCTTGGTTAGGAAAAACTTCTCAGACTTAGGAATAAAGTAACCTGCAGTTTCAAAACGTTGACGCAATACAGTAAGTTCCAAGTTCTCTACTTGAAATTTTAGCATGGCCAAGTCCCAGGTAACATTATTTTCTACCAACAAATCTTCCCCCTGACCTTGCTTGAAAGCTACACTATTCTCAACTTCTCCTTGTTCGAGAAGGCTAGTTATCTCTTTAGGCAAGTTAATTTCCACGGAGACTTCAAATGCTGTCAAATATTGCAGTTTCTCATCTTTTGAAAAAGTGATTTCTTCATCAACCTGTCTTAAGTCCTTTATGTCATTTTCTGCATGGATAAGGACAAGATCTCCTTCTGGAGAAAGGACTTCAAAAGCATAACCATTCTTTCCTCTGTATAACTGAGGAAGAGTCTCCATTCTAGCTAATAGCGCCTCAATCTCAGATGGATTTGCTACTTTTACGATTAATCTAGCTAATTTTTTTATCCCTTCAACTTTCCGAGTTCTCATACTTGGTGATTCTTCTAAAACTAATTTCTCAACACCCGATTGATTGCCGAGTGATAGGAAAGCTGACTCTTCTAATAAGGGTTTCATACCTAAGGTCTGGATATAAAACAATTCATTTAATCTTCTATTATTTACCTTTAGCGTCGGGATCATACGCACAATTTGATTTACATTCATAAATTCCTCCAACACTTTTTATTTTATAGGATTTTATCGCATTTTACAAGTTATTCAACTAAAAACTTTGACTATATTAATCTTTTTAGCACATGAAACTCCCTTCTAAATTAGAAGGGATCCTATTGTATTTAGTAAACTAGTTATATCAATTCTTCCAAGAAAGAACTGCTTGAAGACCATAGTGATCACTAACTTGTGGACTATTGCTGCCATCAAAAACCACATCTAAGTTTTCTACCTGCACATCCTTTGTGGTAAAGATATAATCGATTCGAAGAGGTTCTGTATTTCCCTTCCAACCATCGATTTCAGGTGGAACAGTGTAGCTACCACTTCTTTCTTGAGCAACCTCAAATGCATCTTGTAAGTTTAGTGAATTGGCAAGAATAGCTTGGTAACCCTCTTGACCTGCAGGATTATTGAAATCACCAGCCAATAAAAGAGATTTGTTTAATTTTTTCAGAACCGCTTCAAAGCGTGCCCACTCCTCTTGGAAACCTTTATCCCACCATGAGAGATGGACACTTGCAACTGCAAGCTCCTTACCATCTACTACAGTTTCAGCCAAGGCCACACGACGTGTATGATAATCAGTTGGATCATCTACATCTGAAACCAAAATTTCACGTGCTTCAATCGGTGTTTTAGATAGAATAGCCACACCCTCATGATAACGGTCATAACCGATATGATTGTAGGCCCAAGTCCAATAATATTTCAGACCTTTTTCAGCTAGTTTCTCTACCAAAAGACGCACATAATGGTCTTGGTGAATAGGTTCTGCTGAAGGTAACGGATAATATAGCGGACCCGCTTCTACTTGTGTTGAAGTAATTTCTTGATTGATTTCTTGAAAACAAATCAAATCATAGCTATTTTCAAGTATATCTTGTAACAAGAGCTGAAATTTTTCTTCAGGATTTTTTTCCATCCAACTATGAGTATTGAGTGTTAAAAACTTCATACTTTTCTCCTATAAACAAGAGGTTGGAAACAGCTTCCAACCTCCTAAATATTACAATTCTACTTTTGCAACTGCTGTTTTAGCAGCAAGAGAACCTGTTTTTTCTAATTTAACTGATTTGATCGCATCACCATTTGTGAAGACAACTACTGTTGAAGTTTCACGTCCTGCTGCACGGATAGCATCCAAGTCAGCTGTGACAAGAAGATCACCTGCCGCAACTTTTTGTCCTTCAGCAACATGAACTGTAAATGGTTTTCCTTCAAGACTTACTGTGTCCAAACCAATGTGAACAAGTACTTCAAGGCCTGCTTCAGTCACAAGACCAAGAGCGTGTTTAGTTGGGAAGATACTTGATACAGTAGCTGAAACTGGAGATACAATGTTTCCATTTGCAGGTTCTACAGCAAATCCGTCACCCATCATTTTTTGAGCAAATACTGGATCTTTTACTTGTTCCAAAGCAACAACTTGACCGTCAGCTACTGAGTAAACTTCCTCAGTAAGACCTTTGAATTGAACAGTATTTTGTTGCGCTTCTGTCATTTGACTTGGAAGAGTTTCAGGAATAATTTCACCTGAATCAAGGATATCTTGGATATCAGATTTCAATACGTCGGCTTTTGGCCCATAGATAGCTTGAACCCCTTGTCCTTTCATGACAAGCCCCATAGCTCCTTCTGCTTTCCATTGCTCTGCATTTCCTACTTTATCTGCATCTTTAACAGTTACACGAAGACGAGTCATACATGCGTCAACATCAACGATATTAGCACGGCCACCAAGAAGGTTAATAATATTAACTGCTTGAGATGAGGCAGCTACTTTTCCTTCACCTTTAGCAGCGTCCTCGCTTGATCCTTCAGCAGTTTCGTAGTTTCCGTTACGTCCTGGAGTTGCATAGTTGAATTTTTGAATCATGAAGTTGGCGATAAAGTACATGATAACTGCAAATAGTGCTGTTACCCAGATAAAGTTAATGATATCCATACCAAGACCAGCATTGATAGCTAGTGGAGTACGAGTCAAGAATTCAATTGAACCGAATGAGTGCACACGAAGGTGAACAATATCAGCCATAGCAAAGGCAGCACCTTGAACAACAGCGTAGACAAGGTAAAGAGGTGTTGCAACGAACATGAACATATATTCAATTGGCTCAGTAACACCAGTCAAGAAAGTTGCAAGAGCTGTCGCAATCATCATACCTTTGTATTGGTGTTTCTTGTCTGCTTCAACATTACGGTAAATAGCAGCAGCCACACCCATCAAAATACCGAATGAACCAATCATTTGTCCAACTTTAAAACGAGCTGGATGAACTGTATCTAGCAATGTTTGGTATTGACTAGCATCAGTACCTTTAAGGTTTACAAGGTCTGTTACCCATGCAAGCCAAAGTGGATCTTGTCCAAATACTTGAGTGCCTTTTGCTGCACCAGTTAAAATATCGTAAGTACCACCAAGAGCTGTATAGTTCATTGGGATAGTCAACATATGGTGAAGACCAAATGGCAAGAGCAAGCGTTCCAAAGTACCATACAAGAATGGTGCAAGAACTGGTGCTGTTTCTTGTGAATTAGCAATCCAGATACCGAAGTTGTTGATACCTGTTTGAACAACTGGCCAGAAAGCTGAAAGAAGAATTGCAGCGATTGCTGAGCGAAGAATAACTACAAATGGTACAAAACGTTTCCCGTTAAAGAATGAAAGGGCATCAGGAAGTTTACGGAAATTATAGTATTTGTTAAATGCAGTCGCTCCAACAAAACCTGAGATAATCCCTACAAATACCCCCATGTTAAGTGCTGGTGCCTCAAGTACGCTAATGAAGTAATCAGCAACCTTGATAGATCCACCAAAGATTGTTGAAACCATAGCGTTAGGATCCTTCAACATATCCCCTGATACACCGAAGATTGTACCAGTGATACGGTTAATAAGGATAAATGCAAGACCTGCCGCAAAAGCACCACCAGCACGTTCCTTAGCCCAGCTTCCTCCAATAGCAAGGGCAAACAAAATATGAAGGTTACCGATAACTCCCCAACCAATTTGCTCTAGTACGCCACCAGTAATAACTAGGGGAGCAAGGTTTGGGTCAATCATTGCAAGTGACTTACCGATTGAAATCATCAATCCAGCCGCTGGCATAACAGCGATAACCACCATTAGAGCCTTACCGAATTTTTGCCAAAATTCGAAAGACAAGACATTTTTGAATGTATCTTTCATCATCCAAATCTCCTTATTTTTTATTTACGCAAACGTTTTACGAAAACGTTTGCACTTGTTTATGACTCTATTATACCACTTTTTATTTTTTTGTAAAGGATTTATATAAAAAATTTGACTTTTTCTTTCGTTTCACTTTCTGGGCATGCTATCTCTTACTGACCATTTTTGAGTTTACTGCTATTTTTTGTTATAATATTAGCTATGAAATCCTATAATACCTTGAATGATTATTATCGAAATTTATTCGGAGAAAAAACTTTTAAAGTCCCTATTGATGCTGGCTTTGATTGTCCCAATCGAGATGGAACTGTAGCACATGGGGGCTGTACTTTTTGCACAGTTTCTGGTTCTGGAGATGCTATTGTTGCTCCTGATGCACCTATCCGCGAGCAATTCTATAAGGAAATTGACTTTATGCATCGTAAGTGGCCAGATGTCAAAAAATATCTGGTTTATTTTCAAAACTTTACTAATACTCATGAAAAGCTCGAAGTCATTCGCGAACGCTATGAACAAGCTATTAATGAACCCGGTGTGGTTGGAATCAATATCGGAACACGCCCAGACTGTTTACCCGACGAGACTATCCAATATTTGGCAGAACTATCCGAGCGAATGCATGTTACTGTAGAGTTAGGTTTACAAACAACCTATGAAGAAACTTCTGAATTGATTAACCGTGCCCACTCCTATGAACTCTACGTGGAAACGGTTAAGCGCTTGAGAAAATATCCAAAGATTGAGATTGTTGCCCATTTAATTAATGGCTTGCCAGGTGAAACTCATGACATGATGGTGGAAAATGTTCGTCGTTGTGTGACTGATAATGATATTCAAGGGATTAAACTTCACCTACTTCACCTTATGACAAATACTCGGATGCAACGTGATTATCACGAGGGTAGACTCCAGCTTATGAGTCAAGATGACTATGTGAAAGTTATCTGTGACCAACTAGAAATTATTCCCAAACATATGGTCATCCATAGGATTACGGGTGATGCGCCTAGAGATATGCTAATTGGTCCTATGTGGAGTCTCAATAAATGGGAAGTTCTAAATAGCATAGAAGCTGAAATGAGACGTCGAGGTAGTGTTCAAGGATGCAAGGCTGAAAAACAGGAGTTTAATAATGAAAAGACCACTTGAGATGGCGCATGATTTTCTTGCCCAAGTTATCACCCGAGAGGATATTGTAATTGATGCGACCATGGGAAATGGTCATGATACCCTTTTTCTAGCAAAGTTAGCTAAACAAGTCTATGCTTTTGATATACAAGAACAAGCTCTTGAAAAAACAAGTCAACGTCTACAAGAAGCCGGTTTGACCAATGTTGAGTTAATTCTACAAGGTCATGAAACCGTGGATCAGTTTGTAAGAGAAGCCAAGGCAGGTATTTTTAATCTCGGTTATTTACCATCTGCTGATAAGTCAATCATCACCCAACCACAGACAACTATTGAAGCTTTAGAAAAGTTATGCCATTTGCTTGTCAAAGGTGGACGAATAGCCATCATGATTTATTACGGGCATGAAGGTGGAGATATAGAAAAGGATGCAGTCATGGATTTTGTCAGCCAATTACCACAACAAGAATACACTGCCACTATCTATCGCACCCTCAACCAGATCAACAATCCACCGTTTTTGGTCATGATTGAAAAATTAGAAAGGTATCGACATGGATAAACAGTACCTAAAAGATAAAATCGAAGCTCTCCGCCACAACTTTGTCGAATCAACCCAACATGAACGTGCAGTCGGGATTCTAGACGAAGCTCGCATGAGCAAGAAAATGTTGAAAATCAAGAAAAAACTGATTACTCTTGAAATGGAGCGTTGTCAGAAAAAAATCGAACATAAGGACTGCTCAAAGATTGATCAAAAAATTCAAGAACAAAAGGAACTTTTTGAAGTCTGTCGTAACCAAAAATAGGGAGGTGGAAAATGAATTTACTTTTTTATCTCTTGGTATTTTTACTAGTTCTTATTGTTTCTAGTACGACCAATAAGCTTCTGCCCTTTTTACCCATGCCTCTGATTCAAATTTTGTTAGGGATTGGAATTGGACTTTGCTTACCCAACAACCAATATCATTTAGATACTGAGTTATTCCTAGCTTTAGTCATTGGCCCGCTACTATTCCGAGAGGCTCAAGAAGCAGACATTACTTCTATCCTAAAACACTGGCGGATTGTCCTCTACTTGATTTTCCCAGTTATCTTTATCTCAGCCCTGAGCATGGGAGGAGTCGCCCATGTCCTTTGGGCTAGCCTTCCGTTGGCAGCCTGCGTAGCAGTTGGTGCCGCCTTAGGTCCTACTGACCTAGTCGCCTTCGCATCCCTTTCTCAACGCTTTTCCTTCCCAAAGCGGGTCTCTAATATCCTAAAAGGGGAAGGTCTTCTGAATGATGCTTCTGGACTAGTAGCCTTTCGAATGGCTCTCATCGCTTGGACAACAGGAACATTCTCCCTTACCCAAGCCGGAACTTCATTAGCCATTTCCATCGTTGGAGGATTTGCAGTCGGCTTTATAACAGCCCTAATCAATCGCTTCCTCCATACTTTTCTACTCAGTGTCCGTGCAACAGATATCGCAAGTGAGCTCTTATTGGAACTTAGTTTACCTCTCTTGACTTTTTTCATAGCTGAAGAAATTCATGTTTCAGGCATCATCGCCGTTGTTGTTGCTGGGATTCTGAAAGCCAGTCGTTTCAAGAAGATAAATCTGCTTGAAGCCCAGGTTGATACAGTGACTGAAACTGTTTGGCACACTGTAACCTTTATGCTCAATGGTTCTGTCTTTGTCATTCTTGGGATGGAACTGGAAATGATCGCGGAACCAATTCTTAAGAGTGCTTTCTACAACAAAGTTCTTCTCTTACTCAGTGTTTTCCTCTTGACCTTCCTACTTTTTGCTATCCGCTTTGTCATGATCTATGGATTTTACGCTTTTCGGATTAAGAAGCTTCATAAAAGTTTAGACAAGTACGTCAAAGACATGCTCCTTCTGACTTTTTCAGGAGTTAAGGGTACAGTTTCCATTGCAACCATCCTCTTGATACCGTCTAATCTGGAACAAGAATACCCTCTTCTTCTCTTCCTCGTAGCTGGTGTAACTCTGGTAAGTTTCCTGACGGGATTACTAGTACTCCCACACCTTTCTGAAGAGAAAGAACCATCTAAGGATCAACTCATGCACATCGCTATCTTAAACGATGTCGCCATGGAATTAGAGAAGGACTTGGACAAGACCAAAAATAAGGTGCCACTCTATGCCGCTATTGACAACTACCATGGTCGGATTGAAAATCTTATTCTGAGTCAAGAAAATAAAGAAATCCAAGAAGACTGGGAAGCTCTTAAATTGCTGATTCTTAGTATTGAGAGTGATAGTTTAGAGCAGGCTTACGAAGAAGGTAAGATTGGAGAAAGAGGCTACCGTGTCTACCAACGCTACTTGAAAAATATGGAGCAAGGCATCAATCGTAACTTTGCTTCCCGCCTAACCTACCACTTCCTCGTTTCCTTACGGACACTGCGTTTTCTACTACATGAGCTCTTTACCTTTGGGAAAACCTTCCGTTCATGGAAAGACAAGGAAAAACAAAGACTTCAGGCTATTGACTATGACCAGATTGCAGAGCTCTACCTAGCCAATACTGAAATTATCATCGAAAGTTTGGAAAATCTCAAAGGGATTTATAAGAGCTCTCTGATTAGCTTTATGCAGGAATCTCGTCTCCGTGAAACTGGAAATATCACTAGTGGAGCCTTTGTTGAACGGGTTATCAATCGTATCAAGCCCAACAACATCGATGAAATGCTCAGAGGCTATTACCTAGAGCGTAAGTCTATCTTTGAGTACGAGGCTCAAAAGCTTATCTCAGCTCAATATGCAAAAAAACTTCGGCAAAATGTTAATAATTTAGAAACTTATTCCTTAAAAGAATCTGCTAATACCTTACCTTATGATATGATGGAATTAGTCCGAAGAAATTAAAGTCTATAGAAAACAAGAGTAAAACTGGAGGATTGTGAAATGAAAAAGTTGTGGAAACAGCTGACTGATAAACCCTTATTAAAAGCTTTTTTGCACTACTATCAAGCCTCCGATAGTGAGTTAACTAGCGTTGCTGTTGCCTACTATTGGTTGATTTCAATCTTCCCTTTACTCATGATAGTGGTCAATATCTTACCCTACTTTCAAATTCCTATCTCCAACTTTCTACTGACTATCAAGGAATTTCTCCCTGATACTATCTATGAAGTAGTCGCGAAGATTGCCAGAGAAGTTCTGACTCAGCCATCAACTGGTTTACTGAGTTTTGCTATCTTATCAGCCCTCTGGACCTTTTCAAAATCCATGGATTTTCTTCAAAAAGCCTTTAATAAGGCTTATGGCGTAGCAAAAAACAGAGGAATCATCTCTCATCAATTGATGAGCCTCTTGGTTAGCTTTGGCCTTCAAATTCTCTTTGCACTTGCCTTATTCCTAAGTATGTTTGGCCATATGTTATTGGACTTTCTTAAAAGCCACTGGCAAATCGAAGGCTCAATATTGAGTTATCTTCAGGACTTTACGGGTCCACTCATCTATGCTCTCCTTTTTGCAATCTTGATCATGCTCTATTACTTCCTTCCCAATGTTAAAGTAACTCGTATTCGTTACATTCTACCAGGAAGTGCTTTTGTAGTCTTAACTATCGTCAGTTTATTAAATATCTTTTCAGTCTATTTCAATAATTATGTCAACTACTTAGTAGACGTCCGTTTTTTCAGTTCTATTATCGTAGTCGTCATGATGTTCTGGTTCATTCTGATTGCCAAGATATTGATTATCGGTGCAGTGATTAATGCTAGTGTGCAAAGTCTCAAAGACCCAAATTTTGGAATAGAATAATGATTACGAGGGTGTGACAAAAGATCCCAGACTCACTTTTTATTAGCAATCAAACTATGACGCGATTGATGATTGGATTTTTGGTGAAAAATTTCATTTTTACTATCCATAACCATCAAGAATCAAATGACTTGCTGAAGCCTCGCGAGGCTGGTACTAGGAAATCGAGACTTTGTCCATTGATTACTGTCCCACCGCCTTTCTTAGATCTACAGAAATTCACCACAAATAACGGAATCAATCCTGTCTATAGATGACTATTATTTTATAAAACATAGTTAAACCAGGGGATTTACCTTCCATTTATTACCACTTTATGATACAATAATGACATGATTTTAATAAAATTAGCTTCAATTTTGCTTTTGGTATTAACCTTAGCTTTGGCGGTTATCATCAGCAAACTTTTTAAACTAAAGAAGAAAGGCATCAACTTTGCTGATTTGGCTTTCCCTTGTTTAATATTTGAATATTATTTGATTACGGCCAAGGTATTTACTCATAACTACCTCCCCGTATTGGGAACGGCATTATCACTACTTGCCATCATTTTAGTATTTTTCTTTCTTACAAAGAAACGTAGTTTTTACTATCCAAAGTTTATCAAATTCTTTTGGAGGGCAGGTTTTCTACTAACTTTGCTTCTCTATATCATTATGATTGTTCAAATCTTTTTGATGAAATAAACTTTATTTAATAGAAGAAACAAAATTAGCCAGCACCTCTTGAGTTTGGCAAGGAACCATGAACCTTTGAGGTGCTTTTTTAATGAAATTTTAAAAATAGGGATTATTATAACTAAATAGGAGAATAATCAAGTGAAAAAAACACTCATGGCTAGTGCCATCACGCTTTCAATTTTAGGATTTACAACAAGTCCAAGCTACGCTGAAGAAAACAAAGTCCAGCCTGCCACTGCAGAAACCACTGCTAACCAAGGAAATAAAGACAAGGTCGAAGATAGTAGGCTTCCTAAAAAAGAGGAGACAAGTGCTACTGAAGTTAGTCCAAGTTCAGCTCCAAAAGAGGAATCACCTGCCCCAGAAATCAAAAAAGACGGATGGTCAGAAGAAGAAAACCAATGGCGCTTCTATGAAAATAATAAGCCTGTGGTCAATTGGAAACAAATCCAAGGCAAATGGTACTTCTTTGACCAAAACGGCAATCGTCTGAGTAATACGACCTTTGATGGCTATGTCTTTGATAAAGATGGTGTCATGGCTAGTGGTGGTTGGAGTAAACTAGAGGACAAATGGTATTATACAAATTCATCTGGTAAGATTTCCCAGCAGAAATGGGAGAAAATCGGTGGTGTATGGTACTACTTTGACAAAGACGGTGTTATGCTTAGTAACACCATTTGGGACGGCTATCTCTTTTCTAAGAGCGGTGCTATGGTTAGCCAAGGTTGGGCCAAATTAGAAGATAAATGGTTCTATGCCAATGCCTCTGGGAAGATTTCTCAAGAAAAATGGGAAAAGATTAGTGGTTCTTGGTACTACTTCGAAAAAGATGGAACTATGCTGAGCAACCGACTCTTCAATGGTTATCTCTTTTCAAGCAGTGGTGCTATGGCTGAAAGATCGTGGGTTAAGTTAGATGAAAAATGGTACTTTGCCCAAGCATCTGGTCGTCCTTCACGTGATAAATGGGAAAAAGTCGGTAGCGCGTGGTACTATTTTAACAAAGAAGGTATTATGGCCAACAACCAATGGCAAGGTAGCTACTACCTAAAAGCTAGCGGAGCTATGGCTGAAAAAGAATGGATTTTTGATAAGAATTACAAGAGTTGGTTCTACTTAAAATCTGGTGGAAATTATGCTAGCCGTGAATGGATTGGCTCCTACTACCTCAAGTCTGGTGGTTATATGGCTAAGAGCGAATGGATTGATGACAGCTACTATAATGCTCGCTACTATGTCGATGAAAATGGAATCTATGTTACGGGAACCCGTAAAATTAACGGCGAAACTCATATTTTCCATAGCAACGGAAAATGGACTGCTGAAATTCCAGAAAGTCGTGGATTTGAAAAAGGGAAATACACTAAAACAATTTTCCTAGATCCTGGTCATGGTGGAAAAGATCCAGGTGCTGTCTACTATAACATCACTGAAAAAGAACTAAACATGCAAGTTTATCAAAAACTTCGCAAGGAACTTGAAGCTCTTGGTTATACTGTTCTTACTTCAAGAGATAGCGATGTCTTTGTTGACTTTATCACTGAACGTTCAAAAATGGTTAACAAAACGGACTCAGACATGTTCATCAGTATTCACTTCAACGCAAGTGGAAATCCTACTTCAGGGAAATCTGGTATTCAAACTTACTCATACGAAGAAGACAGTGGCTATCGTGCTAAGATCAATCCCTACTGGCATAACCATCCTGATCGAATCAGCGAAAGCAATCGCCTTGCAGCAAATATCCATTCCTCTCTCCTAGCTGAGACAGGTGCTAAAAATGCTGGGCTTCTACAGAGAAGCTTTGCAGTCCTACGTGAAACTGATAAACCAGCAGTCTTACTCGAATTAGGTTATATGGATAATTTTGACGAAAACCAACAAATCCGTAATGAAGACTATCAAGATAAATTGGTAGCAGGTATTGTTAAAGGTATCCAAAAATATTACGCTGGTCAATAATCCAAAAAGAGGCTGGGACAAAAGTCCTAGCCTCTCAATTGTTTTTGGATTGTCGAGCAAGACGCAGTGGTTGAGTGGGCTCTACTACGCTGATTTCATCAGCTTTTACAGCCCTACTCAACTGTGCGGAGGTGGGACAACGAAATCGAATTCTAACGAATTACCGATTTCTGTCCCACTCTCTTTTTCTTACCCTAGATCATGTTTTTGATCTGGAATTAGAAAACTTAAGCCAATACAGGCAAGTACTCCTGAACCAATAACCAAGCCATTCGAAATAGGAAGTAGATCAAAAATTGAATTTGCAATTATAAAAGCAATAAATAGGCAGACAAGACTAGACTTATAATCTTTTTTAACCAAATTCTCAAGAGTAAAGAATAAGAATAAACCTACTGGAAAAAGTGCCCAGATGTTAACATCCAAACTTGGCCATCCAACTAAACCAAAATACAAGACTGCTGCTGCAACGACTAAAAATCCGATACCTACTACTTTTTTCATGATATAACCTCATTTTCTATTTTGTTAGGAAGCTTTATCTCCCCTTGACAATTACTACTATAACAAAAATAAAAATCACAAACAATAGGTTTTGCCTATGTGGTCACCTTCCTTGACTAAGTGGTCGGGAATTTTATAAAAGAAGCAGAAGATTTTTATGGCTTCTGCTTCTTATTTTTCTTTGGATTCTAAAGTTGATTTAAGGGTATCACGATCAGCTTTCAATTTCGTTAAATTCTTCTCTTCTGATTCTAATTGGCTATTATCTGGTTTAACACGATAGTACACATTTTCTGGATGCATTAACATAGCTTCATACTGCTGACCAGCAAAGAGTCTATCTTCACCCTGATTGGACTTATCAATTATTTTTCCATCATCACCAGGTTCCATGACAACACCACTCGGTACAAGAACGACTACAAATCCTCCTGCAAGAGAGCCTTGTGTCCAGGCACTCATCACAATTGTTTCGGGATTGCGACCATTTTGATTCTTTGTGGCAGTTAATTCAACAATAGATTCATGCTTACCACCGTCCAATACCCAAGTCGAATGGAGTTCTCCAGAATCATTGATGACATATTCATTACCAGATGGAGTACGCCAAGTACCTTCTAAACTAGATAAATCATTATTTCTGATAGCTTCAAAATCTAATTTTGGAACTTGAGTTTCTTTATTTAATCGGCTAACGAGCTCCTCTGATTCTGAAATTTTAGCATCCAGAGCCTTCAACTGTTCCTTTAGTTTTTGAATTTCCGCTTCTTTCTCCTTGTCATCTGTTTTCTTTTGCCCATCTGTCTTTTCAGTCGTTACTGAAGAAGTTTGATTTGCTTCTTTCTTGGCATTAGATGAATTTAAAAAGATGCTAGCTGCAATGACAATAACTAAAGCTGTTAAGGCTAGGCCGATATACATTTTTATATTTCCACTTGTAGAAAATGCTTCTGCCGACTCTGCTGCAGTTGGTTTACGCCCCTGTGTCTTTTCAAAATGTTTGATCCATTCTTTTTTGTTCATTCTGTTTCCTACTCTTTTCAATTTTATTCGATCTTGCCAACCATATAGATTGGGAACTCTTTTGTTTGCACTTTACTTTCGTCCTGTTGTAGGAATCGAACCTACGAATTGTCTTGCAATTTCAACTGAGTTATATCTGTGCTTTCCCTTATAGTATAGCACTATAAGAAAGGATGTCCAGGGATTCTTAACCCATTTTTTTAATCAAAATCTGGCAAGGATTTTGAGGTCCCCAAAGTTGTGGAAAAATCTCTAACTTTTTAAAACCAAGACTACGATAAAAGACATTTGTTCGGTCATAATCTTTATTAGAACCTTCTGCCACTGTTTTGACCTGCAGATAATCAACGTTTTTGCGAGCTTCACTCTCTAAAGTAGCAAGCAATTGACTACCAATTCCCCTGCCTTGATGAGCTTTTTTTACACCGAGACAATCAATCTCTGCACAATCTTCACTAGAATAGGATAAGCTTACAAAGCCAAGCAAATCACTCTCCTGAAAGGCGGCCCACACCTTCAAGTCCTTGGCTCCTTCGATGTAGGCTTGCGTGCTTTCTGGTATTCCAAACCATTCTGGCAAATCCTTTAAAACCTCAGCGACAACTGCCATTTTTTGATTGGCATCTTTCACTTCTTCAATTACAAACATCACTAAATCCCTTCTTAGTTTTAGTCTTACTTTAGCTTTTAGGAATCCGTACTAGGGCCATATTCAATTCTAAAATCCTGACTGCTTCAAAAATTCTTCAATACAAGTAACAACCTCATGATTTTGATAATGATAAAGGTCGTGAGGTGCATCCATATAGATGACTTGAACATTAGACTGGTCACTTGCAAATTTCTCTGCATAATGTTGCCATTCTGATTGGCTAAAGCCCGTCCCTTCACCATTAGAAACCATTAGTAAGGTAGAAATTTTCGGATTGATGCTAGACGAAACCTTCTTGGCATTTTCCTTTGCCAAACGGGATTCATGAAGCATGGCTTGTGACATCAACTGCTTATATGCTAGTAATTTATATTGTTGTCGTTCACTTTTGTTCAGAGTTTGATTTTTTATGTAAAAGGACTCAGGGAAAAAGCGTAATAAGCCAATCTTGCTGCTCCAGTAGGCTACAGTAAGTAGGGCTTGATTATCCTTTAAATCCTCATAACTTAATGGCAATGCCCAATCCAGGCCAATCAAGGCTTTCACTTCCTCAGGATACTTTTCCTGCCAAGCCAGACTCTCAAGACTAGCCATAGAGTGAGACAGAATGATAAAAGGACCTGTGACATTTGCTTGTGACAGAGCTTGACGTGTCTCAGACAAAATCTCCATCACATCTCTTGATTGATTGCTATCATCACTATAACCATAGCCAGCTCGCTCAACGATGACTACCTTGTATTTGTTTGATAAGGAATCTGACACATTCTTAAAGTCCAATATTGGAGAAGCAATTCCTGCACCTGAGAGAAATACTATGGTCTCAGGCCCCTCCCCTTCAACGTAAACATTCATTTGGTGCCCATTGACGAGAACTGTTTGACCCACAGGTGTTAGGGAGGCTTGTTCCTTTTCTAAGTTGATACGATGAAAGATAAATGTAGCGAGTAAAAACAAAAGAATGAAACTAAGAAGCCCAAGACAGCATTTTTTTAGTTTTTTCATAGCATTATTGTACAAAAATTGGAGTCTTTTAGCAACTTTAGATTAGTTCTTCACTAGTATATTCTCTATAGTTTCAAACACAAAAAAATCCTCACACATCACGCAAGGAAATCGATATATCAAACAGGCTTTGATCATGTCGGGATTAATTGTAGTACACTCTAAGGATTCAGCTTTTTCTTCTTTTTACAATCGAATTTCCCAAAGAGGAAGTAAGATGAGAGCCGTTATTGCTTGCGCTCATAAGATTCTCAGAATCATTTACAAACTACTCTCTACCAAACAGACTTATCAGACAGAAAAGGCGCTACGACTGAGGAAACAGTTCTAACGCCCAAACTAAAAAATTTTCAATTACAGTATAGCACAGGAAGTGATTTTTTGCGCTTTTTTACTGTTTTTTCAAATAAAACTTTCTTGAAATTATTTTCTAAAGCGAATTTTATCAGAAAAATTTGCCAATCTCAATAGATAGTCGTACTGACATTGTAAAAGTTTGAGAGAGTCACAAATACATCTGCCGTTAACGTATTCTAACCCCGTTCAATTTTAGCATAAGCTGAGTTTGTAAATAAAAATATTTTAGCCACTTGTTTTTGAGGCAAATCGTGATCTTTCCTCAAATCTCTCAAACGTCTGTACATCTAGCTTTCTATTAAGAAAAAGTATAGAGCATAAATTTCAAATCTTTAATATATTCTCCAAATCGGACAACAGAAGTTCCCAACCTATATATATACTTATATTTTTAGGTATATTTTTAAAGAGTAAGTAATAATTGCTTTTGCACCCATCCTCACTCAAATTCAATTAAAGATTTCTACGCAATAGGACAATAACTTATCAATTATTCGGGAGAAAAATAACCTAACTGTTCCGCGACATGAATCGCTTCCTGTCTACTGGATACTCCTAATTTTGAAAAGATATTTGCAAGATGATTCGAAACAGTTCGCTTACTCACATAAACCCTTTCACAAATATCATCTATACTTAGACCATTTCGAACTAATTCTAATATTTCTATTTCACGTGAAGTTAAGACATCGACCACTACTTCATCTGAAAAAATCTTTCTCCCCTGATAAATTCCTACTAAGTTTTGAAGCAATTCTCCTGGTGCAATGCTCTTATCTAAAAATCCCCAAGTCCCCATTATCTTAGCACGATACTCATACATTTTTTTACTATATCCTGTTAAAATAACAATTTTAGCAGAACATCCATTTTTAATAATCGTTTGAGCTAAAGATAGCCCATCTTCTTGATATAAACTAGTTAAATTTATGTCGATAAGCAAAATATCATAGTCATCATAAGGGAAGTTCAAAACAGAAGAAAAATCATCCATCAAATCCACTCTTTCAATAGCCTCTGATAATTCCAAAATCAGTTTAATACTCTGACTAAACAATTTATGATCATCAATCAACAAAATTTTCATAACATAGCTCCTTATCAATCGGTAGTTCAATAACAATACGAAAAACACCATTCTTATCTAAAGTATTCATCTTACCACCTAAAACACTTAATTTATTTTCCATATTTTTCAAGCCATATCCCAGAGAATGTTCTTTGGTAGAAATAGATTTATTCTCAGAAACTATAAAAATAACATCCTGTTTTGTCTCGATTTCTAAAGAAATCTCTCCTTCTTGTGAATATTTAACAGCATTAGTAATTAACTCCTCAACAAAACGGTAGACAATTTTATCATAGGGAGTCATTAAAGAAAATTTAGGTGGAAAATATACCACTACTGAACTTTCTTTCTTATATCTTTTCTCGATCCTTTCGATGAGAGCCTGATATTTTTTTGATAGAGGTTCATCTGCCTCACTCATAGGCTGGTAATAATCCATTCGTTCTCTAATTCGTTGCACTAGTTCTTCAGTAACAAGATTTATTTGATTTCCAAACATCTCATTTTGACTATAAGCATTGAAATTCTTAATAGCCATCACACTTTGTAAAATTTCATTATGGAGAAATTCTGAAAATTGCTGTTCTACAACTTCATTAGAAAGAAGATGATTAATCATTCTATTTCGCTTCAAAAATAGAATTTCCAGGTAATCTTTCGCATTTCTCATATCCGACACGTGAAACAATCGTATACATTCTTCAGCAACAATTGCCATGATAAGCAGAACTATATTTAAAATTACAAAACTCACTTTCAACTCTAGTTGAAAACCGATAAACGAAAGTAATAACAATCCTCCCACTAAAAAAAATAAGCGAGTAAAAGCTTTTAAGTATGATAATTTCAATTCATCAATTTTCTTTTTTAGTGATGTAAAAATTGTTTTAAAATGTAAAAAAGTCAGTATACATAATACCTCAATATACCACACTAAATTTAAAAGTCCTGATCCAACAGTATTACCATATAATACAACATAGGAGACAGGTAACACAACCGAAAGAATTACAATATTTCTCCTTTGAGAAGCTAATACATTTCTCAACTCTTTTCGATACAAGAGTAATAAAAGTAAAGGAACAGCTGTGAGAAAAAAAGTAGTGAATATTGATAAAAATAAAAATAGTGGAAAATACATCAAGTAAGAAGAGATTGTAATAATAGTTAAAGCTAGTGAAACATTTACCAATTCTTCCCCAATCCTCTCACCTAATAAAATAATAGAAAGAGAACTATACACCAATAAAAATGAATTAATTGGATTCAATATGTCAAAAAAATGAAGGAGAGTATTATTTGTTTCTTGTTGAAAGATTGCTTGCCAACTAACTAAAGATAACAAAAGTATTATCCATAATTTTAGTTCACTATATCGAAATTTGATAAAGTTACAAACATAACTGAAAATAATCAATAAAACCACTAATATTAACGAAAGTTTTTGCGTGTAAGCACTAGAATAATCATTAGGAATTTTATAATATATATATACTATCAACCCTAAGTGGTTCAACAACGTTAATCGCCACAACCACAGTGGATGATTTGAAATAGCTTTTACAATTTTTTTCATCCTCTCAGCTCCCTCTATTTTATAAGTATAGTATAGCATAAAACTAGGGTACTATTTAACAGTATCCTAGTTTTATCCTAATTTTGATCAAGAATATGCCAACTCACTTTATAGGTTATGACTAAGTAAATTAGAAAGAGAAGAGCTGCCACTCCTAGATAGGTCATATCAATTGTGATAGTTGTATTGGCAAAGTTTTCAAAGTAACCTAATAAGGACTTGCTTAGAGAAACCGCTAATGGAACAGCAAGTAGCAAGGGAACAAAGAAGTAACTTATAATTTGATGAATAAGTATTTTCTTATTTTGTTTTTTCTTATTTCCCAATAGATATAAGATACGATAATCATTAATGCTGTCTAGTGCACTAGTTGAGATTTGTAGAGATAAAATGCTAAGTGAAATAATAATAAACACAACACTAATAAATATCAATACTAGTACAATGACTCCCATAAATCCTATATAAATCTCAGATAATCTCACCTTAGTTTGATAAGTAAAGTCACTTACTTCTGCACCATCTACTGTAAAGTAATGGTTTTCTACCCAATCTTTCAAAAAGGTTTCGATTTTTCGCTTATCAACATTTTCTTTATAGTTAACTACATAGGTCGTAAAATCTTCGTTCAAGCCTTGTACCACCTTATCTGGTACAACAAGAGTTCCTGAATCATTTAATCCTACCGAAGAAAGGAAATAAACAGTATCTAATGGTTTCGATGATGATAATTTTAAAGAATAACCGCCAATTACTAAGTCTTTCTTTTGTGTCAAAAACTCATGGATTTGTTTAATAGTTCCTTTGTAATTTGCATTTACTAGATAGCCATCATCAGCTAAGGTAATAGCTTTTTGACCTTGTAGCTGTCTCAGGTGATTATAAGTAGAAATTCCTAAAATACGGACTTTGCTATCACGCAACCCTTTGTCATGTTCCCATAACTGGCTGGTATCTATGATATCTTTATAAGTCAGTTCACTCGTATAAGTTGAATAAACATATTCATCTTTTATGACATCAAAATCAAAACCATCCGCTTTTAATCTATCTTTTACACCCTCATTTCCATAATGAAACTCACTACCTCTATATAAATTGATCTGTAAATCAAAAGGAGAATAACGATTTAACTCATGATTCATAGTTGTATAGGAGCTACCACCAAACACTAGTAAACTAAGAGCCAAAGTCAAGGTCAAAGACAGAACTGCCAACGTTACAGAATTACTGTCAGCTTGTTTGGAGAATTGCCGGATTTTAAATGAGTTTAATTTATTATAATAGAGGCAAGATACTCTCTTAACAACTCTAAGTAAGAAATGACTCAAGGTGTTGTAAAAAAGAATAACAAAGACAACTAAAACAGAGACTAATAAGACTCCCCAATTTTTCAAAATAGATAAATGATGATAATCAGAAAAATACAGACTTGCAGAGATGATAACAATACTTGAAATAATGAAAATCAACAGTTGAAGAACAGAGTTCTCTTTAATAAGTCGAGATTTTTTAACACCATTTTCTTGAATCAAGCTAATGATTTGTTTCTTTCTAAATGTTGAAACCTCCATCACACCAACAATCAAACTTGTTACCAAATAGGAGTAACCAAGAAGAGAAATTGATTTAGGATCCAAAAAGAATAAATTTCCAAAATAATTTGCCATGAAAAACTCAGAGGCAATATGAGCAAGCAAAACAAGCAAGACAAGACCAAAAGTAAATCCTAGAAGTAAAGCAAAGATGTTTACTAGCATGGTTTCAAAGAAGAGTGTTCCAATAATCTGGTGCTTTTTCATTCCAAGCGTTGCATAGAGTCCAAGCTCTTTTTTCCGTCTCCCTAAAACAAAATTCGTTGAGTAAACGATGAGAAAGGCGATGGCGCCTAGTATCAAGTAAGATAACAACCCCATATACTGGGACATAACTGTCGTCAGCATTTCTTTCGCACCCGATAAACTCTGCATGACAGGATGACTTGGAAGAGCATTAAAGGCGTACAAAAGACTATAAATCAAAGCAAGACTTAAAAAATAAATCGTATAAGTTTGTAAGTTTCTAAACACATTGCGTAAAATTAACTTTGGATACATAGCTCCCCTCCTATCTTGTTCGTCTGTATATTTCTTCTAGGTATAAGTCGTTTGATAGTCCATTCCTCTCAATATCATCGATAATCTGTCCATCACTGAGAAGAACCATTCGAGACGAATATTTAGCAGCAGCAGGATCGTGAGTAACAAGTAGAATAGTGATTCCAAACATTCGATTAATTTCTTGTAAGAGGGACATGAGATTTTCTGAGTTAGCAGAGTCAAGAGCTCCTGTCGGTTCATCTGCAATCAAGAGTTTGGAATCATCAATTAACGCTCTAGCTGTTGCGACACGTTGACGTTGTCCACCTGATAATTGATTTGGAAATTTGTTTTTTAAATTTTGAATAGCTAATTTACCCAAAATATCATTAATTTTCTCTTGATATTTTCTAATGGATTTTCCTTGAATTTGAAGTGGTAAAATTACGTTTTCATAAACTGTTAAGGTCTCTACCAGATTATAAGCTTGAAAAATATAAGAGATATTCTTAGCGCGATAATCAGCTAATTGGCTTTCTTTTGCTTGAATCATATCAAAATCTTCAAAAACAATACTGCCCGAATCAGGTTTATCAATAGTGGATATACAATTCAATAGAGTCGTCTTTCCACTACCACTCGCTCCCATAATGGCTAAAAATTCACCCTTATTTACTGAAAGGTAAATATCAGATAAGGCATGGACTAAACTTTCGCCTTCTCCAAATGTCTTATTTAATCCTTTTACTACTAGTTGTGGCATAATCGTTTCCTCCATTTCTTTATACAATTATTGTAGCTTGTAGAAAGATGTTTTTCATGAGTATTTTGTGCAGAATTGAGTTCTGATTGACGCTTCTTGTCTTTTTTTCTAAGGCACAATAAAAACCAATACTCCTCAAGAGCATTGGTTAGAAATAATAGTGATAAAACCAATCTATCTACTATTTTTATCATTACGTTTTTTCATAAAGTAGACAATACCAATGATGACTACTCCTAGTACAAGTACAGGAGCATAAAATTCAAGCGTTCCTATAATTCCTTCCATCGTATCCTCCTTTATTAAGGTTCAATAAACCTCTCTTAACCACACTCTACATTGACCTTGAAAGGTCAAACGAATGGCAGTTTGCAAACATGGGGCAGAATTCCCAATAAGTTCTTGATGACTAATTTCGTAGTCAAAAGTATCAATACCGTGATTTTCTTTTCTCATCTCTTCACATCTGTTAATATTTTTTTGTTCAATGTTGTTAATAATAAACAAAGGAAATCTATGTTTAGTTTCTAACAGTGAACATGATTTCTAGTACACTCATAAGAACATGTAAAGCATAGACTACATTTTCCAATCTAAGAGACTATCTCCTGAACTAAAAAATAAAAACCTATTCAACTGCTCTTCATACTAATATCTCACTAAAAAACTTCAGCTAGTTTTAGATATATCACACATAATGTATTCCTCCTTTTTTCCATAATCTTAACATATTTTAGAATATTTTAAATGAGTAATTTGTGCACTTTTTAAATATCTCTGCTATTTAGTTATACAAATTTTTCTTTATTTAAGCGATTAATCTATTGCTCTCTAAGTCTATCTGGATTCTTAACCCATTTTTTTAATCAAAATCTGGCAAGGATTTTTGGGTCCCCACAGTTGTGGAAAAATCTCTAACTTTTTAAAACCAAGACTGCGATAAAAGACATTTGTTCGGTCATAATCTTTATTAGAACCTTCTGCCACTGTTTTGACCTGCAGATAATCAACTTTTTTGCGAGCTTCACTCTCTAAAGTAGCAAGCAATTGACTCCCAATTCGTCTACCTTGATGAGCTTTTTTTACACCGAGACAATCAATCTCTGCACAATCTTCACTAGAATAGGACAAGCTCACAAAGCCAAGCAAATCACTCTCCTGATAGGCTGCCCAAACTTGCAGGTCCTTGGCTCCTTCTATGTAGGCTTGCGTGCTTTCTGGTATTCCAAACCATTCTGGCAAATCCTTTAAAATCTCAGCGACAGCTGCCATTTTTTGATCTTCATACTTGACTTCTTTAATTACAAACATCATAAGTTCCTTTCTTGATTTTAGTCCTACTTTACCTCTTACGAACCCGCACTTTCGTAGGCATCCAATCCCCTGTCCCAAAGTTTGAGGGAAATAACAAAGAAAACAAGGGAAATCAGAATCAAACCACCGATATTAAAGAAGACATCCTTGTCCTGCAAGAAATAGCTGGCAGGATAGTAGGCCGTAAAGGCGAAAGGCACAATAAAGCTAATTAACCAACGAAGGAGCGAATTGTAAATGGAAATCGGGTACTTGGCAAAATCATTAAACATATAAAAAATGTAAATCATGGCACCTGACTGCTTGGTCCAAAAAGCGATGCTGGCTGTTGCAATTTTCAAGGAAGTATAAATCAAGGTCGCAAAAGGAATACAAACTAGAAAAATCAGGAATTTGGGAAGAGTCCAAGCAATGCTAGTCGCCGTTGTCGCTAGTAAAATTCCACCGACCAAAAGTTCACCCAAGGCATCAATCTGAAAGGTCTCAACGAGGATGTGAAAGAGAGGATTGATAGGACGAGTCAGATACTTGTCAAATTCCCCTTTTCGAACTAGTCGTTGACCTAAAGCCCAGAGATTGTCAAAAAAGAGATGATCTAATCCCTTTGGAATTAAGGAAAATCCATAGATAAAGGCAATCTCTTGAAAGGTCCAACCTTCTAGCGAAGGGATGTGTTGAAAGAGTACATTAAGAAACAAGAGGTTCA
Source organism: Streptococcus infantis (assembly GCF_047463615.1). Lineage (GTDB taxonomy): Bacteria > Bacillota > Bacilli > Lactobacillales > Streptococcaceae > Streptococcus > Streptococcus infantis_X. The sequence continues at coordinate 572,890 of NZ_JASHDO010000001.1, forward strand.
GGCCTTGAGTCAGAAAGACTCCCAAGACACCAACCACAAAATCCACCTTGTATTCCATGATTTGCTTGATGTATTGTCTGATAAAAATCAGATGCATGCGTTGATATTTTTTCATCCTAACCTCCCTGAATGGTGATAAATGACTGGACTCGTTTCCAAATCAACTGAGACAAGCCCACCATCACTATAAGCCAGAAAAACTGAAGCAAAAGTGCTTGAAGAATCTGACTGGCATCGTATTTCCCAACAATAATCATGACCGGAGTGTAAATTAAGGATGAGAAAGGCAAGAAGGACAGAATATCTGAAACGATTTTCGGAAAGAAAGCCAAGGGAATTAAACTTCCAGACATAAAGGCCACTATTGAAGTCTTGAGTAGGTTGGAACCCCATAGATTTTTAAACACAAAAGCTGAAAATCCAAAGCAGATATTAAAGAAAAAGTTAATCAGATAAGCCAGAGTTAAGCTAAAGAGATAAAGGATAGTTAATCCCAGCACTTCTACAACACCTTGCCCAGATAAGATTTTCATCAAAACAATGACACTTAAAAATGGCAGTCCAACAGAGATAAAAATCAACCACTTGGAACCAAGCTCGGTGAAAAGATAAGAGGTCGAAAAATGGACTGGTCTCAGCAAGCGCATGATAATAGAGCCATCTTTTACCTCATCACCAATCGTAAAGGAGCTATCAGACCTGGTCAAAAGATTGGTCACAAAACTCATGATGATGTAGAGGGTGATATCCGCCATACTGAAGCCCTGAATCAAAGGCTCATGGGAGGAGTCAAAGACAGCCTTCCAGAGATAGAAAGCGACAAAAGCCCCCATGACATCACCAATCCGATAGAGAATAAAGTTAACTCGATAGCTAATCAACTCCTGAATCCCTGCATTGATAAAGGGTTTATAACGTCTCCACAATTTGACCATCTTAGAGCTCCTTTCGATAGAAGCGACGGATAATATCTTCAATATCCGTATCCACCATCTTCAAATCACGGACTTCAAAATCAGATAAGGTTTGCTTGATAATATCAGCTGATTGGTAGCGGGAACTATCAAATTCAATAGTTAGGTTGTTTCCTTGTCTATCAATGGACATATCCGAAAAACCTTCATAGTGAGAAAGGAGATGACTTTGACCTGGTAGCAGTTCAAAGGAAAGAGTCTTCATCTTGCCAAAGGTCTCCTTGAGCTGGCTAACCGTTCCATCAAAAATCTCTTGCCCCTTATCAATCATAAAAATCCGATCACAAAGTTGCTCAATATCACTCAAATCATGAGTGGTCAAGAGAATAGTTGTCTCTTCCTCTTGATTGATCTGAGTAATGGCCCGACGAATGTTATCCTTGACCGACACATCCAAACCAATGGTCGGCTCATCTAAAAAGAGAACCTTGGGATTGTGAAGCAAGGAAGCTGCAATGTCCGCACGCATCCGTTGACCCAGTGAAAGAGTCCGCACAGGATCCTTGATAAATTCCTTTAAATCCAAAACTTCATTCAAAAAGTCCATGCGCTTATGGAAAAGCGAGTCCGGTACATCATAGATCTCTTTCAAAACCGTGTAGGTCTCTTGCAGTGCTAAATCCCACCATAGCTGGGTACGTTGTCCGAAAACGACTCCAATATCCTTGACATAATCTTGGCGATTATCCTGGGGAATCTTGCCGTTAATCCGACAATAGCCTGATGTCGGTTTTAAAATTCCTGTCAGCATTTTGATGGTAGTTGACTTCCCAGCACCATTTGCCCCGATAAATCCTAAAATCTGCCCTTTTGGAACTTCAAAAGTTAAATCCTTGACCGCTTCAAAGGTCTGCTTTTCAGGATGAATAAAGGAGCGCAAAGCTCCCTTTAACCCCGGCTCTTTAACTGTCTTCACAAAATTTTTCTGAAGATGTTGCACTTCTATCATTGCCATATCTATCTCCCTATCGTAAGAAGCAACATTGTATTTTTGACTACAAATATTCTAAATCCTTACTTTCTACACCTTCTCAATATTATTACAGAAGGATTTATACCAACCTATTATAATCCAATAAATAAAGGAATGCAAGCGTTTGCTTATAGATTTTGAAATTAGAAATTTCTCTCTTATAATAATGCTTTTAAACAAAAATTCTGGTTTATTAGTTTCCTTTAAACACCAAAAACCTGCCATTAGTGGCAGGCTACGAATTGTAAAAAGGCAAACTATTTTGATCAATATGAATCACTATTTAATCAAAGAACTAATCTTTCATAATTCTTTTCACAATCCCATTTCTATCAATTAGAAAACAATCTGGAAAGGTCATCTGCTCCCATTTTTCATAATCAAAACTGGAATCAAAATGATGTAGTAGTATTCCTATCAAATTCCCGTGTGAACTAAGTAAAATCGTTTTTTCTGAGTATCTCTCTTCCAATTCCATTAAAAAATTTAGTACTCTAGCTAGTGCATCTTGATTTGATTCCCCTTCTGAAAGAGATTTACTGGGATTTTGCCATAAATATTTAATACTGTCTTCAAACTCAGAATCTTTTATAAAGGTTGAAGATAATTTTCGCTCCCGTAACCGATTATCAAGAACTATTTTATCAAATTGAATTGGCGAGCTATTAACCGTTTCAAATGCTCGTTTATAAGGACTAGAAAAATAATAATCAATATTAAAAGAATTCAAAAACTCTAATTGGTCAAGAGATGAAAATCCTTTTTCTGACAAAGTTCTATTAAAATCATCACTTGAAAATCTTGAATGAGCATGTCTAAGTAAAATATAAGAATTATTCATAAGTCATTACCTTTCAATTATTGTCATCAGTCTCAATGGATTTTTAAGCCCTCAATGACTCTTTAAAAAATCTTCAATCTGAGAAACAACTTCATTACTTTGATAATGATAGAGGTCGTGTGGTGCATCTATATAGATGACTTGAACATTCGGTTGACCACTAACAAATTTCTCTGCATAATGCTGCCATTCTGATTGGCTAAAGGTCGTGCCTTCACCATTAGAAACCATGAGTAAGGTAGGGATTTTCGGATTGATGCTAGAGGGAACTTTCTTGGCATTTTCCTTTGCCAAACGGGATTCATGAAGCATGGCTTGTGACATCAACTGCTTATAAGCTAGTAAATTATATTGTTGTCGTTCACTTTCAGTCAGCGTTGGATTTTTGATATAAAAGGACTCAGGGAAATAGCGTAATAAGCCAATCTTACTGCTCCAATAAGCCACAGTAAGCAAGGCCTGATTATCCTTTAAATCCTCATAACTTGATGGCAATGCCCAATCTAGACCAACCAAGGATTTCACTTCATCAGGATACTTCTCCTGCCAAGCCAGACTTTCAAGACTAGCCATGGAATGAGATATGATGATAAAAGGACCTGTGATATTTGCTTATGACAGAGCTTGACGAGTCTCAGACAAAACTTCCATCACATCTCTTGATTGATTACTATCCTCGCTATAACCATAGCCAGCCCGCTCTACGATGACTACCTTATATTTTTTTGATAAGGAATCCGACACATTCTTAAAGTCCAATATTGGAGAGGCAATTCCAGCACCTGAGAGAACTACTATTGTCTCTAGACCATCCCCTTCAACGTAAACATTCATTTGGTGTCCATTGACGAGAACAGTTTGCCCCACAGGTGTTAGTGAGGCTTGTTCCTTTACCAAACTGATGCGATGAAAGATAAATGTTGCCCCTAAAAATAAAAGAATGCAGCTAAGAAAGCCAAGACTCCATTTTTTCAGTTTTTTCATAGCATTATTGTACAAAAATTAGACTCTTTTAGCAACTTTAGATAGATTCTTCCCCATTATATTTTCTATAGTTTCAAACACAAAAAACCCACCCAATGGGTAGGTCAGTTTGTTAAATAAGCTAAAAATATATCTATTGTAGTTATCAAAAGTCTAAAAACCTAATCGTTCTTGATCCCAATTTCCATACTCATCGTATCCAAATCCATCAGGATCCATCGCATCAATACCACATTGTTCTAGAAATCGACTACAATCTTTACAATAATAAATTCCATCAATATGGTCACTACCATCCCAATCGAGTTCTCTCTTTGTGAACTCTCCACCGCATTCTTCACATGTATATAATTTTGACATAATTTAATTCTCCTTTAAAATTCAAAAATATTATCAGATGAGATACTACTTTTTCTACCACATTCCTCACACTTCCAAATATATTTATGATCAGAAAAACCAGTTTGAGAGTTTAAATGAGCTCCACAGTAATCGCAAAACCAATCAACATCAGGAAATCTATCTGTCATTTTTTCTCCTTTTTTATTAAATTTATAAAATGTTTAAAGTAAAGTTTCTTTTATGTTATACAAAATAGTCTAAATATAGTATTCAGCAATAATAACTTTCAATCTCTAAATATAAGTTTAAAATTATTATCAAAGTATATAGACGTATTTATTAGATAGCAAAAATAGATTAATTAAGAATAAAACAATTTTTTATTTTCTTCCTTGAATCTTTGTTTATCTTCAACAGTGCCACCCCTAACAAAATTTTTTTCATTTCTACGATAAAGATGAGTATCCGGGCTTTTTCTCTCATCAGGATAATGATGATTCATAGTTTGATTTTCTTGTACCAGTTCAGAAAAAGTTGAATCAGCTGGTGTTTGGATTCGCTCTGTATCTTCAAAATCATTAGTCCATTTTTGATTAAGCGCATTTTTATTAGTCAACAAACTTATAGAAACCAATGTAATTATAGAAATAAGTTCAGGATGTTTTTCTACAAAATTTAGACACTTTCTCCCGGCTTTATGTATGTTATTACCTGCAGATTTTGATATTCTTTTTGTTCGGTCTAAAACGATTTGTGCTCGTGTTTCGATTCTTTCCATATTGATTTTCATTTTTTCCCTTTTTTCCGATTTCATCTTACTTTTATTGAATTAACTACAATATATGAATTAATTAATCCGATTTTATATTTTTTGTTCAGTATTTTTGCACCTTCTAAAACACTTAATTCACTAGTCTCTAAAAAATCTATTTCTGATCCTTTATTGTTTATCAAAAAGTCCGTAAACTTTTTTGTAATTATGTTCTTTCTAACCAATAGAAAGATACACAAAGAAATTAACAATAAGATAAACGCCAATTGAATATCCATAAAAACACTCCTCTTATTTAGATAAGCATAGTATAGTACAATATTTTTATCTTGTCAAGAATTTTATGCAAATGTTTTATTTTTGTCTTCGTAAAATATTTTATCGTAGACAACTATTTAAATTTTATTTTATTTTTGTTATAATAGAAATAGAAAATTATAGGTAAGAAGATATGTTAAAAGAAAAATATCCATCAACAGAAGATACAAGAGCAATTCTACAAAATAACTTAAAAGCTATTCGAGAGATTTTGAATTGGACAATTCCAGATCTCAGCAATCTTATAGGAGTTACTAAACAAACCATCAGAAATCTTGAAACTCAAAAAAGTAGATTAACTAAACTCCATTATATTGCATTACGTACCGTAATAGATTTTGAAATTGAAAATTTAAAAACGACAGATCAAGACAGAGCTGATAGAGCAGAGTTGTTGCTAAATTTTTTTGATGAATCAGAAAAATATGCGGTGTCTGAGAATAAATCAGTAGATTTTGAACAAATTAGTGAAGCATCTTCGTTAATTGCAACCGCCTCTACTGTTAAAAATGCTTCTAGAATCATTGGTTCACTTGCACCAATTATTGGGGCAACAGTTGTTGCAGCCTTAATGAACTCAAAAGACAAGAAATAATATTTATTTTGTAAAAATAAAAAAAATAAGCAAAAAACGAACAATCATCTAATCGTTTTTCGCTTATTTTTTGTATTACAATATTTACTGTCCAAACACAAAAAACCCACCCTCAGGGGCAGGTTTCTGTTTTATAGGGTTAAGCTAGATTAAGCTTTACCTTCTGAACCGAATACGTCGATACGTTCTTCAACTGATGCTTGGATAGCTTTTACACCGTCAGCCAAGAATTTACGTGGGTCAAAGAGTTTCTTCTTGTCGTATTCTGCTTCGTTTGCTTCGTAGTCACGAGCAAATTTACGAGTTGCGTTAGCGAATGCGATTTGGCATTCAGTGTTAACGTTAACTTTAGCAACACCAAGTTTGATAGCTGCTTGGATTTGCTCATCAGGAATACCTGATCCACCGTGCAATACGATTGGGAATCCTGGAAGAGCTTCTGTCAATTTTTGCAAGTGGTCAAGGTCAAGACCTTCCCAGTTTGCTGGGTAAGGACCGTGGATGTTACCGATACCAGCTGCCAAGAAGTCGATACCAGTTGCAACCATTGCTTTAGCGTCTTCGATTGGAGCCAATTCACCTTTACCGATGATTCCGTCTTCTTCACCACCGATAGTACCAACTTCAGCTTCTACTGAGATACCTTTAGCGTGTGCTTTTTCAACAACGTCTTTAGCCAATTTAAGGTTTTCTTCAACTGGAAGGTGTGAACCGTCAAACATGATTGAAGTGTAACCAACTTCGATACACTCAAGTGCATCTTCGTAGTGACCGTGGTCAAGGTGGATAGCTACTGGTACAGTGATACCCATTGATTCTACAAGGTTAGCGATCAAGTTGCGAGCAACTTTGTAACCACCCATGTATTTAGCAGCACCCATTGAAGTTTGGATCAAAACTGGAGCTTTTTTAGCTTCTGCTGCGCGCAAGATAGCTTGAGTCCACTCAAGGTTGTTTGTGTTAAATCCACCAACTGCATAACCGTTGTCACGAGCTGCTTGGACAAATTTTTCTGCTGAAACGATTGCCATTTTATCAGGCCTCCTGTATATTTTTATGGGACATCCCATTTACATTGTTCATTTTATCACTTTTTCACAAAAAAAGCTAGTTTTTCCCGTGGTTTCGATTGAATTTCTTCTATTTTCAGATATGTAAACCTTTTCCCACTTGGTCTACTCCTTGTTCTAAGGTAGGTTCATGTAAAATACCAAGTGATCATCATGTCTTTCAAATCGATAGTCAATTTCTTCGTTTTCTAATAAACTTTTAACTACGAATAGTCCCAAGCCAGCTCCCTTGCTTTGTCGACTAGAGGACGTGAAGGATTGTTCAAATTTATCTTGCTCCTCAGGTGTACAGGCGTTCTCTATAAAGACCCAACTATCTTTTGATCCAATTTTCAGATAACCACCTTGAACAGAGTGTTTCACAGCATTACTGATAAGATTGGAAAGAATCAGCTTTAGTACCGAAGGATTTAGATAAGTTTGTTGGTCAGTCAGTTGATTCACAACTGAGATTTCCCTCTCTTTGGCTAATAAATCATAATCCTTTAGGAGAAAATCTGTCATTTCAAGAAGGTTGATTTGTTCTTTCTTATCTCGCAATTCTTGCACTGAAGAAAGAGATAAGATTTGCTGGACATGGTGAGTTAAATCATCCACAATACCCAAAGAAACTCCCAGATAACGGTCCCGATCTTTATAGCGCCCAATATTGGCTTTCATATTCTCCAGAAGAATCTTTAGACTAGCTAGAGGCGTTTTCAGTTCGTGGGAAGCTCCTCGTAAAAACTCAACCTTCATTTTTTCTAGTTGGAGGATGGCCTCGTTCTTTTCATGCAAATCTGCAATCACCGTCAAGAGATGCTGATAAAGGCTATTGATTTGTTCTTTAAGATCGCCAATTTCATCCTTAGAATCCACGCGCAATCTCACTTCTGCATCCAAATCCATCATCCGTCGAGTCACTCGTTTGATTTCCAAAATAGGGGCAACAATGGTTCTAGCATAGATAAAGGCGATGAGAAGCGAAATGATGAAAGACGCTAATAAAGTATAAGGCAGAAATTGAAGACTGATGTCTTCTGCTTCTTTCTGCAAATCCATAGAAGCTAAAAACTGCAAGGTCATGGTCTGACCATCCTTAGTTTGAACTTCTCTTTCCTCAATAACCAAGGAAGCCGTTTGTCGTTGTTTATCAATGGGAAGATTATCATTGACTTCCAACTTATCCTGAGTCATCTCTCCCTTAATAGCTCCCTTGATATCACTGCTTTGAGAATAAAGATCAAGGACTTCCTGGATAGTTTGACTGTCCTTTCCTTGGAGGGATTGTGCAATTTCGGTAGCCTTGAGGCCTATGCTCTCCTGACGGTGACTGAGATAGGTCGATGGAAAGAGGAAATAGATGGCCAAATGCAAACAAATGACCAAGGTAGAAAATACCGAGAAGGTATAGATAAAAATTTTTTTAAATAAACCTGAACGTCTCATTTTCTCTCCAATTTATAACCAACATTGCGCACGGTAAGAATACAGCCTAAATCCAATTTTTTCCGTAGTTCCTTGATATAGACATCAATCACTCTGTCAAAAGGGACCTCATCTGTCATCTTCCATACAGCATCGATAATCTGCGACCGTGTTAAGGCTCGACCTTCATTTCTAACCAGATAGTCTAAAATTTCCAGTTCTTTTGCATTCACTGCAACTTCTTGACCAGCCACTTTAGCACTATAGCTGTCAAAGTCTACCTGGGTGTCTCTATAGGTAAAAATACGACCAGTATCATAATAACGTTTAAAGATGGCATCCACTCGTACTTTTAACAAAGATAGGGAAAAAGGCTTTTCCAAATAACCATCTGCCAATGCAGCAAAGGCACTCATCTTATACTCCTCATCCTGAAAGGCAGTTAACATCAAGACCGGAACTTGACTGCTTTTACGGATTTCTGACAATACTTCTAAACCATTAAGTTTGGGCATTTGAATATCTAGGAGAACCAGGGCAACTTGATGATTTGAAAATTGTTCTAAGGCCTCAAGGCCATCTGCTGCCTGAATAGTTTCATAGCCACAATCCGTCAAATAATCACTAATTCCCTCGCGGATCATGTCTTCATCTTCTACAATTAGAATTTTCATATAAATCCTTTTCTATCAAAAATGCTACCTATATTATATCTCATTTGAATGAGAATAGGTAGCATGATTTTTATTCACTATCTATCAAAAGTTCTTTTGGTTGTTTAAAGAGGAGATTGCTTGAAGCAAGTGCCATAACTAATACTACCAATACCAAACCAAGTACAAAGATGATGGCAAAGTCTGAAGGTTGTATAGAAATATTCAGACTTGAAAGAGTCTTGCTAAAGCCGTCAACTTCTGCACCACCACCAAGATTAGAAGCTTGGGCTGCCTTACTTGCCTGCTTAGCCACATCTGATGTGACATTTGCAAGAACTGTGTTCCCAATAGCACGAGCTGTATAATTAGCTAGGAAGTAAGCTGAAATGAGTGCTGGAATTGCAATCATAACTGCTTCTGTGATAAATTGTCCAAGAATACTTGCTTGTTTTAGACCAATGGAAAGGAGAATTCCAACCTCTTTACGACGGGCGTTAATCCATAGTGTCAGTAAGAGAGCCAGTAGAAGAACAGAGAAGCTCAAGCTACCCCAGAAGAGAAGATTAGCCATCTTGTACATGCCTGAGATAGATTGTTCGAGGGCAGGATAGTTAGATGAACTCTTAATCAAGCTATACATCTTCCAGTTGATGCCGTTGATAGATCCTAATTCTTGCATGACAGTATCTAGATTCTTATCTCCAGCTACAAAGAAGGTAGCATCTCCATAAATAGCTGTATCTTCTGTATAACCATAGAGTTGGGCTGCTGTGTGAATATCTGTGATAGCTGTATTCTCATAGAGTTCTTGTGAGTAGGTTACAGCAGATTTGTTGTGTCCATCAAAAAGTCCTTTGATCGTTACTTCTACTGTTTCCTTGGCTCCTTTTTCATTATCTGCATCGTAGATATTGGAGTTCAGTTTGACCTTGTCCCCTACCTTCCAGCCATGTTTAGCAGCCAAGTCTTTGTGCATGAGAATCTGGTATTTGTCATCGTTTGTTAAATGCTCACCTTCGACCAGTTTGTAAGAGCCTGACACAAATTTGTCTTCTTTAGCCGAATCATTAACTCCTGTGATCATCAAGCTACTTCCAAAACGTTGAGCTCGATCTGCAGTTAGATTTTTCTTGGTTTCAGGCGTTTCAATCAGTTCATAGCCTGTCAAATCACCTATAGCATTGATCCGTTTGATGTAGGATTCAATGGCCTTATTCTCAGTAATTTTTTTAATATCTTCACCCTTGATATTCCCCGCACCACGTGGAGTTCCTTGATTGACCCTGCGGTTGATTTGCATGGAGAAACTATTGGTGATATTTTTAAAGGTTTCTTGAGAAGCCTTGGCTGTCGCACCCTTGATAGACAAGCCGACCAAACTCAAACTAGCCATCAAGAGAATGATAAGAAAGATCACAAGCGACTTGAAAAATTTTCTTGTGACATAGGCAAATGCGTTGTGTAACATAAGATTCCTTTCTAGATTTACTTCCGTTTTTAATATGTTTAAAGGTTTTAGTTACTGTTTATTCTTATTTCAGTCAGTTTCTTATCCTTCAATTCAAGTGTAATATCTGACGCCTGTGCTACTTCCTTGCTGTGGGTCACAACGATCACACACTTGCCTGTTTTCTCAGCAAGAGATTTGAGCAAATCAATGATATCTCCAGCAGTCTTAGGATCCAAGTTTCCTGTTGGTTCATCTGCTAAAATCACTGGTGCTTCAGATACAAGGCTACGAGCAATGGCAACCCGTTGTTGCTGCCCTCCTGATAATTGAAGAACATTCCGCTTGATTTGACTTTCATCTAAACCAAGTTCAAGAAGGGTATCCTTGCTAGCTTTTTTATTAACCAAGCGGATATTTTCCAATGGAGAAAGATAATCAATCAAGTTATAGTTTTGGAAAACTAGCGAGATATGGTGCATGCGATGATAAGAATAACCTTGTTCACGAATATCCTTGCCTTCGAATAAGATAGCACCTTCGACTGGGCTATCAAGTCCTGCTAAGAGAGATAAGAGTGTTGACTTCCCAGCTCCTGATTCTCCGATAATACTATAAAACTTGCCAGGTTCAAAATCGTAATTGATTTTATATAATACTGCTTCTGCAGTGTTCTTGTAACGATAAGTAAGATCTTGTAATTGTAGTAAAGTCATGATTTCTCCTTCATTAACTAATAGATGATAAAATTTCCTTAGGTGATTTTCTAAATAAAAAGATAAAACAAAGTGCAACTGACAAGCAGCTAATTATAAGTAGGAAGATATAAGATTCTCCAAATGATAGAAGACTTGTTGAAAGACTCATTGCTTTTGCTAGCGTATCTTGTAGGGCAGCTTGGTCGCCACTTGCTAGTACAGTCTTCAAGAGATAGGAAGTAATGGCATTTCCAGCTACAAATGCCGGCAAAATAGATGCCAATGAAACTAGGATGACTTCCAGGCAGAATTGGCTAAAGATTGCTATTTTTCCCTTCCCTAGTGCCAATAAAATTCCAACCTCGTAGACTCGCTCTCGTAACCAAAGTGACAAGACCAAGATCAGCGCTCCTACACCAGCAATCATAATGCCATAGAGGAAAATCTGTAGGAAGGTTTGAAAGGTCGAAACGGAATCCTTGATTTGTTCAAAGGCCTTATTTTCCTTTTCCACTTGGAAACCTTGGCTTTCCAGAGATAACTTTTCAACTTCTTGAATGATACTATCCATATCTTTTGGATTTTCTAGATAGAAACGAGCGGCAGTAACTTGAGCTTCCTTATTTCCAAGAAGAGTTTGGCTACTTTCGAAGTCTGTATAGACCGTGTTTTCACTAAAATCTGAGCTAAGACCAGTGAATTTTTCTTGCTTCTTACCTGAGAAAATACCTACGATTTCATAGTCTAGCCTTTGTCCACTATTTCCTTCTACTTGACCAGGATTTAAGCTAATCTTATCTCCTAGCTTTAGATTGTTTTTCTTTGCTAAATCTTCATGGATTAAGATTTTTTTGCTATCTCCTTTTTCGATATGTCTTCCTTCTTTAAGGGTAAAGGCGGAACTTGTAAAAGAAACATCCTTGGAAGAGTCTTCTAATGCAATCAAACTGATAAGATTTTTTTCAGCCTCTGTCAAATCATCCCTTTGGATACTTTGCTCTCCAGTGACGACTTCTTTGTCAGTCAACTTAGCTATTGTTTCAAGCTCTGGGAAAATCTCCTCAAGCCCCTTTATCTTTTTAAGGTCATCTAGTTGAGACAGTTGAAAGGTCTGATCTGCTTCTATTCTTTTAATAGAAAAAGATGTATTCAATGAGCGATAGAGATTATTTTCTACTGTTTTGTTGGACTTCATGAGCGTCAAACAAGCCGATATTCCAGCCAATAAGACAAATAGAATCAGGAATAATATGAGACTTCTCAGTCGTTTTCTGCTGACGTAAGCCCAAGCTCTTTGAGTGGGATTCATATAGCACCTCCATATTTGTAAGACTATTATAATATCCAAATATGAAATGTTTATGAAATAAGAAAAATTTTTGAAATAAAATAAGCCAGTATTTCTACTGACTTTATATTTATAAATCCCCCAGATTAAAACAGAGAAAATGCAGCAACTAAACCAGACAGGATGTTAGCTAGTGCATGTATGATCCAACTTGTTAAAATGGAGCCTCCAGCTTTCTTTTCATTAACAAAACCAAGATAAGCTGCTATTGCTCCAGTAAAAAATATAATGAAAAAAGTGACTTCTAAACTTACTACTGAAGCAAATAATACTCCATGAAGCAATCCAAAAGCGATAGCCTGTATCGTATTTGCAAAGACAAACGGCATGTGATTTGCCATTCGTTTCAGTAGAAATCCTCTAAATAGCAGTTCCTCTGGCAAAGATGTTTGCAAAATACTGTAAATTAGAATACTTGGTAAAGCCTTATAGCCCATACCAGAAAAAGCCGAAGTAGCCGTTTCTATACTAGGTGTTAGAGGAAAGACAAACATATAAAAAGTGGTAAATAAGAGAAATCCACCAATTATCCATGAGATCAGATCAGAATCTTTAACCCTTTTAATAGATTTTAAACCAATCCATTCTATAAATGGGACTTTCCCCCTTACAGTCAGAAACCACCAGATAGAAGGTAGTAAAATAATAAAGAGAATTTGAATAAAGGCACTTATGATTCGTTGAAGTTCATTAACCATCGTAATCCTCCTTTACATTTTTGAAATACTTATTTCAAATACTATATGACTATCTACCCCTCCTTTCCTAACTTTTATATCCGCTTTAACTAAACCTATTAGTATCTATTACTCGATTATCTTCATAAAAGACTTTTTGTAGTTACTTTCTATATATATTATAACACTTTTTGAATTGAAAGAAAAAACTGCAAGAAAAAGGTATTCTTCTCCTGTAGGTTTACTGCTATGCATTCCAACAAAAAAAGAGCTAGCAATTGCCAGCTCTTTTCCTATGCGGAGAGAGGGACTTGAACCCTCACGACCTAAAGCGGTCACAGGATCCTTAGTCCTGCGCGTCTGCCAATTCCGCCATCCCCGCGTCGATTACTTTACTAGTATATCAACTTTCATAAACTTTGTCAACACTTTTTTCAGATTTTTTTCAGTTTTTTTGAATACATTATTCTTTAATTTCAACTAGATTTTCATCAAGGAGTTTCGCTCCTAATGTATTCTTAAAATGTCCAAGTGCAAACTGATGGTTTTCAGGCCAAATGGATGCGACTGCTGGCTTGACAACTTCTATCTGATACCCAAGATTATAGGCATCGATAGCCGTATGCAATACACAGATATCTGTAAGAACACCTGTTAAGATAACTGTATCCACGCGACGCTCTCTCAGACGGATATCCAAATCTGTGCCAGAAAAAGCCGAATAGTGACGTTTATCCATCCAGAAAACACGACTATCCTGGGCCTGTTCCTGATAAAATTCAGCTAACTTACCATATAGATTACGCCCGCTAGTCCCAATCAGATTATGAGGGGGAAATAGTTTACTTTCTGGATGAAAGACATCATTTTCCTCATGAGCATCAATGGTAAAGAAAATATAATCTCCACGGTCAAATGCTAATCTAGTTACCTGATTGATTACTTCTGATATTGCTTGAGCAGGAGCTCCTGCTGTCAATTTTCCATGATCCGCTACAAAATCTTCTGTATAGTCAATAGAAATTAAAGCCTTAGCCATTAATAGTCCCTCTTTTTCACTTCTTCAAAAATATCTGGGATTAAAACTTTTAGATAAGTTCCCTTCATACCCAATGAACGACTTTCAATAATCCCTGCTGATTCGAGCTTCCGAAGAGCATTGACAATCACTGAACGAGTAATACCGATGCGATCTGCGATAACTGAAGCTGTCAATTGTCCTTCTTTGCCATCTAGTTCTGCTAAAATCGCAGAGACTGCACGCAATTCAGAATATGAAAGTGTATTGACCGCCATAGTCACTGCTGTGCGACGGCGGATATTTTTCTCATCTTCTTCACGTTGGAAGTTCAAAAGCTGAATACCAACCACCGTGCTGGCAATCTCAACAAGGATCAAATCCTCATCTTCGAATTTCTTGTCATTTCGCCAAATAATCAAAGAACCCAATCGAATCCCAGAAACGTGGATTGGAGCGATGGTTGTTAAACCATCTGGGAAGTCTGAGCGACTTTCAGTTGGGAAAATAGTCAAATCATGTTCCACAGGGAGGTTGGCCTCCGTATCGTAGATCATATTTGCCCCTTGGATATAGTCCTCAGGGAAAATCTTTGTTTGGAAGAACTGCTCTACACGATCGGTGTTTGTTTTATAGCGCATAAAGTAGCCCAACAAACGCCCCTTGCTATTGACGATACAAGCATTGCAGTCGATGATATCGGCTAATTGACGGGTAATGGCATTATAGGGAAGTTCATCCTGTAGTTGCTCCTCCGAACGCTTTAAGATAGATGTGATTTTTCTCGTTTTTTCTAATAAATGTGCCATTTTTCACCTCGTATTTAATCGCTTCCATTATATCACAAAACTGTCTTTATTTCAATAATTATCTGAAAATTGCTTATTGCATTGCAATTCTCTTACATTTGCAATTTTTTATATTTTTTTCAATTTTCTTGTTGACAGGTCCCTCATTTTTTGATAATATAATATTACAAGATAACAAATATATAGATATCACTTCTAGTATTGATTTTTACGTAACTCTCGGTCTCCTTATATATAAAAGCGATCCACCACAGTGAACCGCTTTTTTTATTATTTATCACCCTTGTTACGAATAACGAAGCCTGTTTTCTTTTCGCTAGATGTTGTGCGAGGTTTTTTGTTGTCCTTACGGTAACGTTTTTCCTTATCAAAGCGGTCGTTTTTGCGACTGCCTTTTTTGAAATCATCCCGACGTTCACCACGACGATTGTCACGACGGCGTTCACGATCACGACGGTCATCTCCACGACGACCTCCCTTACCTTTCCCACCGAATCCATTACCTGAAGGTTTAAACGGCAGTGGTTTTTCACGTGCAATCTCAATTTCTGGAAGACTATCTGGATCCTGAACTGTTAAGCTAAGAATGTACATAGCCAATTCTTCAGGACTGAATTCAGCTGCTAATTTACGGGCATCTTTGCTAAATTTCTCGAAGTTTCCACGAATAGCTTCATCAGCAAAATCACGTTCAATTTTCTTGAGAGCAACTTGTTTCTTAGCTTGGAAAGCTTCTTCTGCACTTGCAGGTTTGAGACCTTTCATGCGTTTCTTAGTCAAGTTCTCAATGATTTGGAGATAACCCATTTCATTAGGTGAAACGAAGGTAATAGACTGACCTGACTTACCTGCACGACCTGTACGACCGATACGGTGAACATAACTCTCAGGGTCTTGTGGGATATCGTAGTTGTAGACATGAGTCACACCTGAGATATCTAAACCACGAGCCGCAACGTCAGTTGCTACGAGGACATCAAGGTTGCCATTTTTGAAATCACGAAGGACACGAAGACGTTTGTTTTGGTCCAAATCTCCATGAATACCTTCTGCACGGAAACCACGGATTTTAAGCCCACGAGTTAACTCGTCTACACGACGCTTGGTACGACCAAAAACGATTGACAACTCAGGTTGATCAACATCCATAAGACGAGTCATGGTGTCGAATTTTTCTTGTTCTTTAACACGGATATAGTACTGGTCTACCAGTTCTGTTGTTAATTCTTTTGCAGCAATCTTCACATGCTCAGGTTCTTTCATGAACTGAACACCAATACGTTTGATAGCATCTGGCATAGTCGCTGAAAAGAGCAAGGTTTGACGATTTTCCGGTACACGAGAGATGATTGCTTCAATATCCTCAAGGAAGCCCATGTTCAGCATTTCATCTGCTTCGTCTAAGATCAAGGTTTCAATATCATGTAATTTCAAAGCCTTGCGTTTAATGAGGTCAAGAAGTCGTCCTGGTGTTCCTACTACGATATGAGCCCCTGATTTAAGAGCCTTGATTTGTTTTTCAATACTTGAACCACCGTATACTGAACGGACTTTCACACCTTTACTACGGCCAAAGCGGAAGAGTTCTTCCTGACTTTGAACAGCCAGTTCACGAGTTGGTGCAATGACCAAGGCTTGAATGGTCGCTTCTTCTGTACGAATTTTTTCAAGGGTTGGCAAGCCAAAGGCTGCTGTTTTCCCTGTACCAGTCTGTGCTTGACCGATAACATCTTTTCCTTCAAGAGCCAAAGGAATAGTTTGCTCTTGGATAGGACTTGCTTCTACAAATCCTGCTTTTTCGATTTCTGCTAACAAATCAGCAGAAAGATTAAATTCATTAAATTTCACGTTATTCTTCTTTCTAAAGATGGTGCGAAGCCATCCTATAGCGCTTAGTTTATACTTTTCTTTTCATGACGTATTTTCATATCTTCTATGAAAGATCGTGTTGCTTCTTTTCCAATAAAGAAAAGTACTGCTTTCTTTGCAACTTATCTAGTATAACACAAGAAATGGTTAAAAGATAGTCAGACCCTCTGATTAAATCATGTAAACGATTTTTCTATTTTTTGAACTTGATTCTCAAAAGCTTTCGTGAGACTAAATTAGTCCAATATTTTTTCCGTAGCAGATTTGTGAAAAAATTTTTTTCTTGTGCTAGAATGAAATCAAACAGGAGGATTTAAAAATGTTAACATACGATTTAATTGTTATTGGATTTGGTAAGGCAGGTAAAACTCTTGCTGCCAAACTGGCTAGTGCTGGAAAAAAAGTAGCTCTTATCGAGCGCAACAAGGCTATGTACGGTGGAACTTGTATCAACATCGGTTGTATTCCAACCAAAACCTTGTTAGTTGCTGCAGAAAAGGACTTGTCATTTGACGAGGTTATGGCAACAAAAAATACAGTTACTACACGTCTCAATGGTAAAAACTATGCTACTATTGCTGGTACAGGCGTTGATATCATTGATGCTGAAGCTCACTTTGTTTCTAATAAAGTCATCGAAATTCAAGCTGGTGATGAAAAACAAGAACTAACTGCTGAAACAATCGTCATCAACACTGGTGCTGTTTCAAATGTTCTACCTATTCCAGGCCTAGCTACTAGCAAGAATGTCTTTGATTCAACTGGTATCCAAAACTTGGAACAATTACCAGAAAAACTCGGAATTCTTGGTGGTGGAAATATCGGTCTTGAATTTGCAGGTCTTTACAATAAACTTGGCAGCAAGGTAACAGTCTTAGATGCTCTAGATACTTTCCTACCTCGCGCAGAACCTTCCATTGCTGCTCTTGCTAAACAGTACATGGAAGAAGACGGCATTGAACTCCTTCAAAATATCCATACTAGTGAAATCAAAAATGATGGCGACCAAGTCCTTGTCGTAACTGAAAAAGAAACCTACCGTTTCGATGCCCTTCTCTACGCAACAGGACGTAAACCAAATGTGGAACCTCTTCAACTTGAAAATACAGATATTGAACTAACTGAACGTGGTGCGATTAAGGTGGACAAACACTGTCAAACAAACGTTCCTGGTGTCTTTGCGGTCGGAGATGTCAATGGTGGACTTCAATTCACTTACATTTCACTTGATGACTTCCGTGTTGTATACAGCTACCTCGCTGGTGATGGCAGCTACACACTTGAAGACCGTCTCAATGTGCCAAACACTATGTTCATCACACCAGCACTTTCACAAGTTGGTTTGACCGAAAGCCAAGCAGCTGAATTGAAACTTCCATACGCTGTTAAGGAAATCCCTGTCGCTGCTATGCCTCGTGGTCATGTAAATGGTGACCTTCGTGGAGCTTTCAAAGCAGTTGTCAACACTGAAACCAAAGAAATTCTCGGGGCAACTATCTTCTCTGAAGGTTCACAAGAAATCATCAATATCATTACCGTTGCTATGGACAACAAGATTCCTTACACTTACTTCACAAAACAAATCTTCACTCACCCAACCTTGGCTGAGAACTTGAATGACTTGTTTGCGATTTAGTTTTATCAAGCAGCCCTCCTTGGGCTGTTTTTCTTTTTCTAAAATCTCAAATCTGTCTTTTTCAGCTTTTATGATATAATAGAAACATGAAATTAGAAACTACTTTTGGGCTCCTTGCTGGACGTTCTTCTCACTTTATTTTGAGTCGTCTCGGACGTGGAAGTACGCTCCCAGGGAAACTTGCCCTCCAATTTGATAAAGACATTTTACAACATTTAGCGAAGAACTACGAGATTGTCGTAGTTACTGGTACCAATGGAAAAACCCTGACAACCGCCCTCACTGTCGGTATTTTAAACGAAGTCTATGGTCAAGTTCTGACCAATCCTAGTGGTGCCAATATGATTACAGGGATTACCACCACCTTCTTGACAGCCAAATCTTCTAAAACAGGCAAGAACATCGCTGTCCTTGAAATCGATGAAGCTAGTCTCTCTCGTATCTGTGACTACATCCAGCCAAGTCTCTTCGTCATCACCAATATCTTCCGCGACCAAATGGATCGCTTCGGTGAAATTTATACGACCTATAACATGATTTTGGATGCTATTCGGAAAGTTCCTACTGCTACTGTCCTTCTCAACGGTGATAGTCCACTTTTTTACAAGCGCTCTTTCCCAAATCCTGTTCAGTATTTTGGTTTTGACTTGGAAAAAGGACCAGCACAACTAGCTCACTACAACACGGAGGGAATCCTCTGTCCTGAATGTCATAGCATTCTTAAGTACGAGCTCAATACCTATGCCAACTTGGGGGCCTACATCTGTGAAAATTGTGGATGCAAACGTCCTGAGCTGGATTATCGTCTGACTGAACTGGTTGAACTGACCAACAATCGCTCTCGTTTTGTTATCGACGGCCAAGAATACGGTATTCAAATCGGTGGTCTCTACAACATCTACAACGCTCTGGCTGCAGTTGCTATCGCCCGTTACCTAGGCGCTGATTCTCAACTGATTAAACAAGGATTTGACAAGAGTCGTGCTGTTTTTGGACGCCAAGAAACCTTCCAAATCGGTGACAAGGAATGCACACTGGTTCTTATTAAAAACCCTGTTGGTGCTACCCAAGCTATTGAAATGATTAAGCTAGCTCCTTATCCATTTAGTCTATCTGTTCTTCTCAATGCTAACTATGCGGACGGAATAGATACAAGCTGGATTTGGGATGCTGATTTTGAACAAATTACTGATATGGACATTCCAGAAATCAATGCTGGAGGAGTTCGTCATTCTGAAATTGCTCGTCGTCTTCGAGTAACTGGCTATCCAGCGAATAAAATCACTGAAACAAGTAGTCTGGAACAAGTTCTTAAAACGATTGAAGCTCAAGATTGTAAACATGCTTACATCCTTGCGACATACACCGCTATGCTGGAATTCCGCGAACTGCTGGCTAGTCGTCAGATTGTTAGAAAGGAGATGAACTAATGGTTTATACTTCACTTTCCTCAAAAGACAGCAACTATCCATACCAGCTAAATATCGCCCACCTCTATGGGAATCTCATGAATACCTACGGAGATAATGGGAATATCCTCATGCTCAAGTACGTAGCTGAAAAGCTTGGGGCCCATGTGACAGTTGACATCGTTTCGCTTCATGATAATTTCGATGAACATCACTACGATATTGCCTTTTTCGGCGGTGGCCAAGACTTTGAACAAAGTATCATTGCTGGTGATTTGCCTGCTAAAAAAGAAAGCATTGACAACTTCATCCAAAATAATGGTGTCGTCCTTGCTATCTGTGGAGGTTTCCAACTATTGGGTCAATACTATATCGAAGCTTCTGGAAGACGTATCGAAGGTCTAGGTGTCATGGGACACTACACTCTCAATCAAACTAACAACCGCTTTATCGGTGATATTAAAATTCATAACGAAGAGTTTGATGAAACCTACTATGGATTTGAAAATCATCAAGGCCGCACCTTCCTCTCAGATGACCAAAAACCATTGGGGCAGGTTGTTTACGGAAATGGCAACAACGAAGAAAAGGTCGGTGAAGGTGTTCACTATAAAAATGTTTTCGGTTCTTATTTCCACGGGCCTATCTTATCTCGTAATGCCAACCTAGCCTATCGCTTGGTCACTACTGCTCTTAAGAAAAAATATGGTCAGGACATTGTTCTACCAACTTACGAGGATATTCTCAGCCAAGAAGTTGCTGAAGAATACAGCGATGTTAAGAGTAAAGCAGATTTTAACTAATATTTAGATTCCAACTTGCTTCGGCTGTTGGAATTTTTTTAGATTCTTTTCCCCTTCTCCCTTGCATTTTCTACTAATTTTTGCAAAAATAGAGGGGTAGAAAGAAGGTAGCATATGTCTAAATTACAACAAATCTTAACTTATCTTGAATCAGAAAAGCTAGACGTCGCTGTCGTATCTGACCCCGTCACAATCAATTACCTCACTGGCTTTTACAGTGATCCCCACGAACGCCAGATGTTCCTCTTTGTCCTTGGAAACCAAGAACCACTTCTCTTCGTTCCAGCCCTTGAGGTTGAGCGTGCAACTAGCACTGTCTCATTCCCAGTTGTTGGTTATGTGGACTCTGAAAACCCTTGGAAGAAAATTCAAAACGCCTTGCCACAGCTTGATTTCAAACGTGTAGCAGTTGAGTTTGACAATCTCATCTTGACTAAATATCACGGTTTGAAAACTGTCTTTGAAAGTGCTGAGTTTGAGAACTTGACTCCATTGATCCAACGCATGCGCTTGATCAAATCAGCAGACGAAGTGCAAAAGATGATGGTTGCAGGTGTTTACGCCGACAAGTCTGTTAAAGTTGGTTTTGACAATATCTCTCTTGACAATACTGAAACTGATATCATTGCTCAGATTGACTTCGCTATGAAACGTGAAGGCTATGAAATGAGCTTTGATACCATGGTTTTGACTGGTGATAATGCTGCGAATCCGCATGGTATCCCTGGAGCTAACAAGGTTGAAAACAATGCCCTTCTCCTCTTTGACCTTGGTGTGATGGTCAATGGTTATGCATCAGATATGACTCGTACAGTCGCTGTTGGAAAACCTGACCAATTCAAGAAAGATATTTACAACTTGACTCTGGAAGCTCAACAAGCTGCCCTTGACTTTATCAAACCCGGTGTAACAGCTCATGAGGTTGACCGTGCGGCTCGTGAAGTGATCGAAAAAGCTGGCTACGGTGAGTACTTCAACCACCGTCTCGGTCACGGTATCGGTATGGATGTCCACGAATTCCCATCTATCATGGAAGGAAATGACATGGTTATCGAAGAAGGCATGTGTTTCTCAGTTGAGCCTGGCATCTACATTCCTGGTAAAGTCGGTGTTCGTATCGAGGACTGCGGTGTTGTAACCAAAGATGGCTTTGACCTCTTTACAAGTACCAGCAAAGATTTACTTTATTTTGATTAAAAAGTATATTATAAAAAATAAGATGGAAAAGTTATTCTTTTCCATCTTATTTTTTGATTTGATAATAAATTTTATCAGCGATATAACCTTTTCGTTCAACTGCATTTGGAATCGTCTTCCAAAAAGTCATACCCACCTTTTCCATAACACGACCAGATGCTGGGTTTAGACTTACATAGCAAGCATCAACCTCTTCAAATCCAATCTCATCTAGACAGTATGATAAAACTGCCTTCAAGGCTTCTGTCATGAGTCCTCGTCCCCAGTAGTCCATCCCCAAGATATATCCGATCTCACAGCTAAAGTTTTCTTTATCCACACTGACCAGACTAATATCTCCAATGATATAGTCTGGATTTTCTTTGAGACAGATGGCCCATTTGTAGTAATTTGGATCGTCATAGGTTTTTACCCAATTGCCAATAGAGTTTCGAGTCTGTTCGACATTCAGGTGTGGATTCCAAGTCACATAAGTTAGATTTTCTGAGCGTGAAGCCCAATTATCAAACATGGCTTGAGTATCAGTTTTCACAAATCTCCTCAGTATCAAACGTTCTGTCTCAATAGTTTGTGTACCAAGTGCTTTCATAATCGTAACTCGCTTTCTATTTGAATGCCCAAGCTAAAAAGGTCAATTGGACTCAAAATCCGTATCTTGACCAGGTTAATAAAGAGGTGCTAAATTATGAAAAAAGTCCCATTGTTAGTCTAAGCTGTTAGTATTTTTAAAAAGACAAGGTGTTTTATCTTTGTCTTTTTCGTTTTAGTATTGCTTTTGTTTCAATGTCAATAAGTGTGTTCTTTTTGAATCAGTAACTATTCCAATTTATCTATCTCGAAATATATAAAATCCCTTTGTAATACTATAAAAAATAACTAACAAAGAAATAACTATAAGACTCGGTTGCCAAAAACCCGATATATCTACTACACTTTGGCCTAAAAGTTGGCCAATAAAGCTAACTAAAATTAAAATAATTAAATTGAAAATTACTGATACTAATAAAATTAGCACCGAATGTATTATTGCCTCGCCTATACGTATTTTAAAAAGTTGTAATCTTGACACTCCTAGTGTCTTTAACTGTTTAATGTCTTCAATATCTTTATTTGAAGATAAAATTGTAAGAGAAATAGAACTAGTAATAATCAGAATAATTGGAGCAGACAGATAAGCAATAAAGGAAGCTCTTGCTTCGAGTACACCGTTTGCTGTATTCATGAATGAATACATATTTTGGGTGTAAAGAATAAACCCAGAAATAAGAGTTACTCCCATGCTCATTGAAGTTTGTATACTTTTCAAATAGCTAGGATTGGATAGTAGATTCCAAAAGCCTGTATTGATTACATAATTTTCAGTTGGAAATATCCTCATTAAAAATTTTATTAGAAACATTTGAATTGATGGAGATAGTGATTGAATAATAAGGATGTGAATAATTAATAAAAATAATATTATGCTTGACTGTGTTGAAATTATTTCTTTATTACTGCTAAAACCTGCTGAAACAATAAAACATATACATAGTAACCATAGGATTAAACGAACAGAGATGTTAATAAAACCAGTTACTGTAACTTTTCTTTTTTTCTTTTTTGGTTTTAATATTGATGATATTTTAAGTATTCGACTTGAATAAAAGTAAGCTCCTATCCCGACAATTGTTGGGACTATAAAAACACTCAATAAAATTGATTGAATGTTGGCTGTAATAACTAGATCAGGTAACTCATCTCTTCCTAATAAATTTTGTAAAAATTTGTAGTAACTATCTGCCATGATAAATGAAAGTATTGTACCAATACTACTAACAATCACTGCCATTAAATAAAACTGTCCAGATACTAATAAAGATAGCTGAGTTCTGCTTGCGCCTAAGATAGCCCATAATTGGTAATCCTTTTTAAAGATATCTATTAGCAGTCTTATATTATTTGAAATAAGGAAAAATAGAGTAGTCCCGCCAAAAACTATTAGCATTTGAAAAAGTTGTGAAGCGTTAATGTTAGCAGTCTTGATTGAACTAGCAATACCAAATAAAGATGTTCCAACAATTAGGCTAGATACAAATAGTAATGGTATTGTTCCTAACCATTGTCTTTTTGAGTACTGAAATTGGTAAATGATTAATTTTAGCATAATAAATCCTCCTCAAATTAATCTTTACTACTTTCAAGTGCTTGGTAGAGCTCATCAGCTGAAGGTTTAATAATTTGTCGAGATATTTTTCCGTCTTTTAAAATGAGTGCTCTGTCAGTTTTTGAAGCCAACTCAATATCATGGGTGACCATAAGAACACATTTTCCTTGACTCGCTAAATTACGAAGTGTTTCCAATATAAGTTTTCTTGAGACGCTGTCCAGAGCTCCTGTTGGCTCATCAGCAAAAATAATTTTACTATCAGCTATTATTGCACGAGTAATAGCCACTTTTTGCTGTTCTCCACCTGATAAGGTAGCAACTAATGATGATAGTTCTGCTTTAAAATTCAAACTATCCAACATTTTTTTTACTTTATTACTATCAACACTCTTTCCTGAGAGTCTCAGAGGAAGTGTAACATTTTCTAGTACAGGTAGAGCGGGTACCAGATTATAGTTTTGAAAAATAATTGCAATATCTTGCCTTCTAAATTTAGCAAGCTTCCCTTCTTTTAAGGTATATGGATTTATACCATTGATAACAACTTCACCACTTGTTGGTTCAGATAAACTTGATAAGCAACTTAGCAAAGTAGACTTTCCAGAACCACTGACACCAAGTATTGATACAAATTCCCCATAATTGACAGATAAAGAAACATCTTTCAAAATAGAGACAGTTTTGTCTTGCCCTAACAAAAATTCTTTTGAAAGGTTTGAGACTTTAACAGCTACATTATTAACCATAATAAATCCTCCTGATTCCAGTGTCATCTTTGATTTTATTATATAAATTGGAATTCTATTAATATCAAGTAAGTAACTTATGAAACGAATTTTTAATGGATAAAATTTCTTTTTTATCTGGAACTCGAATAAAGGTCTTTAGCGAACTAAGAATTTTTTCTATTACTATAATAGTATCATAAAAGAGGTTTAATTGAAAGCGTAATCATAACTCTATTAAGAGGTACAGCTATTCTATACAAAATTTAAACATAAAACTTAGATATACTTAATAAATGAGAATTAAAGTTAGCTATAACGAAGATAGTAGCATATGTAAAAACTTTTTGATACAACAGAGTTACCAAAAAGTTACAAAAATTTGAAAAATGAGTCTATTTTGCAAGATTCAAAAGTCCTAAAACGCTATTAAATCAAGGTTATAAGAGTTAAAAAATGTATTCATAGAACTCTTCCTCGTTTTCCTGTTTCAAGACTCAGCCAAAAAAAGGTCCTCCGGACCTTCCTCGCTTTCTATTTTCAGGATCGGGGTAAAAACCTCCCCCAGAGGTTATTCTTGCTTTCTAATTTCTAGGCAAGAAGGTAAAAAGGTCCCCCGGACCTGCTTCGTTCTCCTGTTTCTAGACTCGGGGTAAAAAGGTCCCCCGGACCTTTTTACTCCCAAAACGTATCAAACACTGTGATTGGTAAGTGGCGTTTGTGTTGGCCTTTATACCACCATTTTTCAATGGTTGCTTGGGCTTCTTGGCTGATTTGTTTTTCTTCTAGATAGTCATCAATCTCCGCATAGGTTACACCGAGTGCAACTTCATCTGCCAAGCCTGGTTTCTCTTCTTCTAAATCAGCAATCGGTACTTTTTCATAGAGAGCAGGATCAGCTCCAAGCACCTTCAATAGTTGTTTTCCTTGACGTTTATTGAGGCGATAGAGAGGAAGAATATCTGCACCGCCGTCGCCGAACTTGGTAAAGAAACCTGTGACATTTTCCGCAGCATGGTCTGTCCCGATAACAGCTCCGCTATGAGCACCTGCAAGGGCATATTGGGCAATCATACGACTACGAGCCTTGATATTTCCTTTGTTAAAATCGGAAACTGCACTCCCTGTTGCTTCAACAGCTACGGTCATAGCATCAGCAGATTCCTTAATATTCACTACCAAGCTCACATCTGGCTGAATAAATGCTAGGGCTTTTTGAGCATCATCCTCGTCAGCTTGCACTCCATAAGGGAGGCGAACAGCGATAAATTTATAACTATCATCACCTGTTTCTGCTCGCATTTCTTCCATGGCTAATTGAGCCAAGCGTCCTGCCAAGGTCGAGTCCTGTCCCCCAGAAATTCCTAAGACAAATGTCTTTAAAAAAGGATGTTTTTTCAAGTATCTTTTCAAAAAGTCAATCGAACGACGGATTTCTTCCTTGGCGTCAATTACTGGTTTTACACCTAGTTGCTGGATAATGGTTTCTTGCAAACTCATTCTTTTTCTCCTTCACCTAGAGCTTCCTTACGCATTTTATCAATCAAGTCCATCTTGTCTTGCCATACATCACGAGCCAAGTCCACAGGATAATGTTGTGGATTGAGTACACGTTTGTATTCATCCCAGAGCTTATCAAATTCCTTACGAGCATAGGCTTGGATTTCAGGTAGACTTGGTAAATCATAGACTAGCTTACCTTCCTTGAAAATGTCAATCAAGAGAGGAACAGCATCAAAATTACGGACGGTTTTCTTGATGTATGTATAGGTTGGATGGAACATCTTGATTTCAGTCATACTAGCAACATCGACACCATCATAGGTAATGTAGTCACCTTCAGACTTTCCTTTTTCACGACTAGTGATGCGCCAAACTTGCTTCTTACCTGGTGTTGAAACCTTCTCGGCATTGTTTGAAAGCTTGATAGTATTGCGCATTTGACCATTCTCATCTTCGATGGCAACAACCTTGTAAACTGCTCCAAGTGCTGGTTGATCATAGGCTGTGATGAGCTTAGTTCCTACACCCCAAACATCAATCTTAGCTCTTTGCATCTTGAGGTTAAGGATGGTATTTTCATCAAGATCATTGGATGCATAGATCTTAGCATCCGTAAATCCTGATTCATCCAGTTGTTGACGAACTTTTTTAGAAATATAAGCAATATCTCCAGAGTCAATGCGGACACCAAGGAAATTAATCTTATCACCAAGTTCACGCGCAACCTGAATCGCTGCTGGAACACCGATGCGAAGAGTATCATAGGTATCTACTAGAAAGACACAGTTTTTGTGCGTTGAGGCATAAGCCTTGAAAGCCTGATAGTCATTTCCATAAACTTGAACTAAAGCATGTGCATGAGTACCTAAAACCGGAATACCAAAGAGCTTCCCTGCGCGTACATTACTAGTTCCATTGGCACCACCAATAACAGCCGCACGAGTCCCCCAGATAGCTGCATCCATTTCTTGCGCACGACGTGTACCAAACTCCATCAAAGGTTCATCATCAATGACTGAACGAATACGAGCTGCCTTGGTCGCAATCAAGGTTTGAAAGTTGACGATGTTCAAGAGAGCTGTTTCAACCAATTGACACTGAGCCAAAGGACCTTCCACTTGAACGATTGGTTCATTAGCAAAGACCAAGTCCCCTTCTTGAGCAGAACGTACAGTCAATTCTAATTTGAGGTTACGCAAATATTCCAAGAAAGCTCCATGATAGCCCAAAGAATCTAGGTAAGCAATATCACTTTCTGAAAATTTCAGGTCATTTAGGTAAGCCACAATCCGCTCTAGACCAGCAAAAACAGCGTAGCCATTTTTAAACGGTTGTTGGCGGAAATAAACTTCAAAAACTGCTTTCTTGTTATGAATTCCTTGGTCGAAGTAAACTTGCATCATGTTAATTTGATACAAATCAGTGTGCAAAGTTAAACTATCATCTGGGTACATATACTGTCCTTCTTCCCTATTTGTAAAAAGATGAAAATGTTTCTTCTTTTCTCATAAATTAGTACTATTATAACACATTTTCTCGATATTGATAAAAAGCTAACAAGCTATTCCATGCTCTCGAGCTCATCCATATCTTTTTCATACTTCTTCTGAGCCCATTCACCAAAGTTTCTTAAAGTCAGATTTCCAATAAAGACCCATGGAAGATAAAGGAGATAAGTAAGGATCCAAGCAGACAAGTATTTAAAATTCAAAGGATTGTGCTGGTAAAATTCGATATTGAACTGGTAGTTCTGGAGCATCAAGATGGCTGTAATTGCAAGAGTCACTAATAAGCATCCCAAAATCGTAAAATGAAAACGACTATAGTAGGTCACACCGAGATTTCGAGCACGGCCGAAAAAGTAAGAAGTTCCAATAATGATAATGATGAGAATCATTCTCGGATTAAAAAGACTTGGTGCTAATACTGCAATCATATAAGATAAAAGCAAGAAAGCTATAGAGATATAGAAACTTTCAGCCCCCGCTTTATTCATCAGTTGTTCTTCTCTTTCATCCAGTAATTGATAATAAAATAATCTATTTTTCATCTTCTTCCTCCCAAAATAATTGATCTAGAGTTTTCCCTAAGCATCTGCAAATGGATTGGCAAAGCGAAAGCGAAGGATTGTACTTTCCAGCTTCTATCAAACCGATAGTCTGCCTAGTGACACCCACAGCTTCTGCCAGGTCACCTTGTGTCATGTCAAGCTCCACTCGAGCGAGTTTTAATTTTAAATTCTTAACCACTTGTTACCTCCTCCTTAATTTTAAAAGTCGCGCTTCTTTTTTCAACTTCATTATATCATATAATTTACATTATGCAATATATATCTGTCATTTTGTGAGATTTTTTTAACAAAAAAACTCTACCACTTACATGATAGAGAGTTCTCTGTTTATTCAAATTTTTTCAAAATATCTACAACGTCACTTCTCTGTTTGACTTGGTAGGCTTTAATGCCTAAACTTTCAAGCAAGAGCTTAGTCATAGTTCTTGTAGCCCATTTAACATAACTTTTATATAAAAAACCACCATATTTAAAACTACATCTTATATTTAAAATTCAAAATTACTTTTCTTTATTTAAACCAGAAATATATAGTAAGCCTAATAGCAATTTTATTTCTTGTGTTTTTTTCATTACATCAACTTTTGTTATAATTCTAGTTCCCCCATGCGTTGACAGGTTAAGAAATGCTAAAAAGCTTTCACTTTCATCTCTAGAACTAATTGTGCTACGTAAAGAATTCAAAACTCGCTTATCCGCATCGTCTAATTCACTACTGTCAATCAAATCTTTTCCTTCTTCAATTACTTTTCTATAGTTTTGCAATAAACTTTCTGTCTTACCTATTTTACTGTTATCCAAAATATCATTTACAACAATTTCAATTAAAGTTCGATAAGCAGCAACTGCTACAAAACTATAATCTTCAGTACTAAAAATTCGATTAATTTCTCCTATAAAACTGACAACATCTGACCTAAAGTTAACTTCTTTGTTTATAGGCATACTGACTAAATTACTACTAGACGATTCTGGTTGAGCAATATAAAAGTTATCCTCTACTACTCTAAACGTAAAATCAGCCTCATGAATAAGCCTTGTTTTCTTATCTGTTATTTTAATTGCAATTGTATTTTCATTTAATCGGCCAAAACTTATTATACCTTTATTAAAATTAATAGTAGGATTATTTTTTGTATCAATTTCAAAATGTAAGCCCTTATCCTCTTC
Source organism: Streptococcus infantis (assembly GCF_047463615.1). Classification (GTDB taxonomy): domain Bacteria; phylum Bacillota; class Bacilli; order Lactobacillales; family Streptococcaceae; genus Streptococcus; species Streptococcus infantis_X. The sequence goes on from NZ_JASHDO010000001.1 coordinate 602,348, forward strand.
ACCAAAACTATTTGTAAAATTGAATAAATTATCAACTTTATAATCTATCCCCTTCTTGAGTATATTTTCTTTTTGACTGATTTTAGGTTGAGCCGGCTTCCTTAAAATTATCTTTAGAGAAGATACCGTAGTATCTGTCTCTTGACTAATCACCCATTCCCCTTCTTGGAGTTTATTAAATTCACTCACTTTTTCTTCGTTAAAATAAATGTCTGTAGCAACTTGAATTAATTCCTTTAAATTAGGAATCTTCTTGTCTAAATCATCTATATCAATCCATGATTCAACTACCCCAAAATTTATTGTTTCTTTAGTCTTTGGAATAATATCCAATAGAATTTCCTTATCAAAAAGAGTACATTTTAATTTGTCTCCTTGTTTTTCAAAAATTATAAAATCTTTTAATTTAAAATTTGGTATAATATATTTTTTAAGATTGCTGAGATCAGAAGTCTCTTCTTCAGCTATCCTACTTTGAATAAATGTTTCGTGAGAAAAATCTCTTAATTCATTTTTTAACAAGGAACCGATTCTCTGAATTTTTTCGTTTATTTTTTCAATGAAATTTGCTATATCATCAGTTAACTTACTCTGAGAAAATTGAGTCCGGTCAGAATTGAACTGTATTGATGGATCACTAGATTTAATAGAAATATAACCTATTAATTGTTTTAATACTTCGCTATATTTTTTTGTAATCATTAATTCAGTATCAAATAACAGATAGTTGTTAAACAAATTATTATTGATGTAAATCAATGGGGTTAAATTGTTATTATTAGGATTGTAGAATAAAGGGTTAATCTTACGTTTTGCTTTTGAAACGAGATAATAGGCAGCTAAATTAGTATCAAGAGAATACCTATCTGAATTAAAACTAAATTCTTCAGAAAAAATATCCTTACCATCTTTCCTAAAGACCAGATTTTGATCAGACGAAGAATAATTTATTTCAAATAACTGCTGAGGCCTATTTTGTGTCTGTAATTGAATTTCATAATCGGTTGAGTTAATCTCTCCATCTATATTAAGTTTTATAATAAAGTTCTTATCGGCAGAAATTTTTCCGTCAGATATTTTATCATCAATAAAAGAATTTAAAATTTTATTTCGATTAACTTCTTCACTAAGATACTTTTTTAAAGTATTAACATTATAATCATTGATTTCAATTTGGATTAATGTACCTATAAAATCACCTGAACTTGAAAGAGTAACATCTAAACGCTTATCTGTTATATTATATTCAGTAACCAAAGAATCAAAATCTACAGTAAACTCTGAGATCTGAGTATTTTGAGCTGTTTTCCAATATACTTTTTTCCCAAATCTAAAAACAGATAAGAATCCCAAACCTTTTGAACCCTGAGTTAAGCGTTCAGTGTCTTTATAAGAAATAATTTCTCCATATTTCTTATCACTACTTGATATGTGGAATAATTTCTTAATTCCCTCCGTATCCATACCAATTCCGTAGTCTCGAATTGTAAGTAGTCTAGATTCCGAATCCAATGTAATATCGACACTAGGAGAACAAGCATCGTATGCATTTTTTATTAACTCATTTAGAGCAATAATATTATTTGGAATTTTTTCTGATAACTCACTCAATATATTACCTGCTACAGTAATAGGTACTTGTTCAACTTTATTGGACATTTAAATCTCCTTTATTTTTCTTAATATCAAAACATATTCTTGATTCATTGATTCCACTGATTTATCTTTTACATTCGATAACCTTCTCGGCATTCTCTTAATAGGTATATTTCTTGTAATAGATGCTTCTAATTCAAATCCAAGACTCTCAAAATATTCTTGAGTAACTTTAGATAAAGGAACCGTTTTATTATCAACTCGTCGATTGCCTAAAGTTAAAACAATTCTTTTGTTCTTTTTTATAATTCGTCCCATTTGTCCCATTACATCCAAATAGTCAGTTATAAAATTCATAACTTTTTTTCTCTTATCCGTGGCTATACTTTCAACATACTTATTTAAACAATCTGATTGATAGTTTTGTTTAATTCTTCTAATTCTCCCCCCTAAACTATTCGAGTCAATACTTGAATAATTATCTATTAATTTCTCGTCAAAACTTTCCATATCTTTTCTGTCTATCCAGTAAATTGGTAACATAGAATACTGTCCATATGTTACCGTAGTTGAATTATCTCCATAGGGAGGAGAAGTTACAATCAAATCAACAGAATCGCTCTTCATTCCATATAAAATATCTTCCGATTTTCCAATTTTTAAATCAATTTTTTTTCTTCTGTTATAATCAGGTAAATATTGAGAGTATTCGTTAATGCTCTTTATAAAATCTTCAACGATGTGATTTTCCATCTTTTCAATATCGTTTTGCTCTTTTACGTGCAATTTAAATGTTGAACTTCTTGTATTACTGTATTTTTTTAAAATATTAATTAAACACACCCAATAATACTGTCTTACGTATCTGTATTTTTCTCTCTGAATAGCACAACGAATTTTACTAAACGTCATTATAAAATCATTTCGATACCATTTTTCTATATTATAAAAATAATGTTTGTCAAATTCGAAACTATTGCTTTTTAAAAATTTCTCAATTCTATTGTTTGCTATATCTATATATTTTTTGTTAACACCTTGTAGCTTAACTTTTGTAATAAGATTAGCTAAAGGGTTAATATCTATGCCAATCGGAGAAAGGTTATTCTTTTCCCCCTCCACTAGAGTTGTTCCAGAACCATGAAAAGGATCAAGAATATTTGTAATAGATGAATCTTCACTTTTAATTAGCTTAATTAATTCATATTGCATATCAGGAACCATCGTAGCTGGATAGGCACTAATTTTATGTATTCCTGAAGCAGTTACATTTTTAAAGTCCCAGTAATCAATTTCTTTTTCTTTTATTTTATCTACTAAATTCGACTTCAACAATTTAGCCCCCGACTAATATTTTTCTACTATGCAACCTAAGTATAGCATAGAAATTTTTGAACGTAAAGAAATAATATAATTAATCTGTTAAAGAAAATTAAATTAATCTCTATTAACAAAAACCTCTCTACCAACTAAATGATAGAGAGGTTTCTGCTTATTCAAATTTTTTCAAAATATCTACAACGTCACTTCTCTGTTTGACTTGGTAGGCTTTGATACCTAATGTCTCAGCCATCTTAGTGTTGTATGCTATATCATCAAGAAAGACACAATTTGCTGGATCCAACTCGTATTTACGGAGGATTCCTTCAAACATTTTTGGATCTGGTTTGATGGCCTTGATATCGCAAGAAAGAACGAATCCATCTAAGATTTCATTTAAAGGAGAGAGTTGTTCCTCTAATAATTCATAAAAAACTGGTGATGTATTTGACAAAACAAAAATACGATGGCCTTTTTCCTTTAAACGTACCAGGAGAGGAAAGACTTCCGTGTAAATTTCAATGTAAGAAGGCCAATTCCAGACTACTTCTTGAACCTTTTCTTGATATATGCTTCCAATCATGGAAACAACTTTCAAGACCAACTCTTCTCTGGTCAGGGTTCCGAGATCTAATCTTTCCCAAAGACCTGATTGAAAGATCGCCTTGTCCAATATCATAAAATCCTTCTCTGTTTTTACCACACCTCGTAAAATCTTATCCTTGTTCCATTCTAATAAAACATTTCCCATGTCTAGTATAATATCCATTATCCACCTCTATTGTTAATTGAATAGCTATCTTTACTTCAATCTCTATTTTTATGTTATAAATCTTTTTGATAATAGTGCCTTTGTCCTGTGTAGGGATAATCTGTTAAAGTAAAGACTTCCTTGTAGCCCTGCTTCTGATAAAAGTTTGGCGCTTGGAAATGATAAGTATTGACAAAAACGTAGCGACAGTTTCTCTTTTTAGCTTCACTTTCTGCTTGTTGCAATAGTTGGGAGCCTATTCCTTGTCCTCTGAATTCCTCTTTCACAAACAAATACTCGATTTCTAACCAATTTCCAAAAGTCTCTGCTACTAGGCCAGCCATTAGTTCACCCTTATCATCTTCGACATAAAGGTTAAGTGGCTCGCTTTCAGCTTTTTCTCTTTTTGATCGATTATAAGAACGAATCAAATCGCCTATTTCTTGCGCTTTCTGAGACTCTGTATTCTCTAATATAACCTGCATTCCAATCTCCTCAAAAACACTATCAGCTTGATTATAGTCCTATTTATACCTACTGTCAAATTTATGGATTATAATATTTTTGTACAAGAAAAACTCACCAACATCAGTTGATGAGCTACTTCTTTATTTTTTAAATCTCCACTGACTATAGATTCCAAAGACGACAATCCAGATAGCTGAGCCAACTGCTCCCATAAAGGTTGATTCTTGTAAAAAGAGAGTTCCAAATACAAAGACAAAAAAGAGGATCGTTATGGGATTCAACAAGCGATACTGGGGCATGAGGTAACCATCTGCCATAAAGTCTTTGGACTTGCGGTATTTGAGATGAGCTAGCATGATCAAGATATAGATTGCAATATAAACACCTGATGAAGATGCTGTAATCAGGGCAAAGGCATCTGATACACCTGGTAAGACATTGATGAATGCTGCTAGACCAATCAATACCGCAGAAGCAATGATAGCATTCTGAGGAACGTTGTGACGTGAGAGTGTATCTGCCTTAATAGCTTTCAAGAAACGATTTGGTGAATCATGGGCAATTTGGTACAAATGACGACCTGTTGAGTAAAGGGTTGAATTCAAGGCTGATGCAGCTGAAGTCAAAACTACAAAGTTAATTAAAGCTGCCGCCCACTTAAGACCAGCAAGTTCAAAAACAGTCACAAAAGGTGAATCCGCAGAAGATAGCTCACCCCAAGGAATGATAGACATGATAGCTAAAAGGGCTCCACCGTAGAAAAAGATAATTCGCAAGGGGATTTCCTTAACTGCCTTGGGCAATACTTTTCTAGGATTCTTAGTTTCAGATGTTGTTACCCCAATAAATTCAATCATAAGATAGGCGAAGAAAACCATCTGGAAGGCCATAACAAAGTTCATACCCCCATTTGGAAAGAGAGAAAACTGGTGACTGATATTTGAAAGGCTTGCTGATCCGTATGGTGTTTCAAAACCTGTCAAGACCATAAAAATTCCAGTTGCAATCATAGCGAGAATAGCAACAATTTTAATCATGGCAAACCAAAATTCTACTTCTCCAAAAATTTTAACCGCGATCAGATTAACTAGACCAAGGATTGTTAAAAAAACGAGCTGAATAGACCAAGAAGGCCATGATGGAAACCAAAATTGAACATAATGGGCAACAGCTGTTATCTCAGCCATTCCGATAAAAACTACTGACAACCAGTAAGACCAAACTGAGAAATAACCCCAGCCCTGTCCAAGATATCGGGTAATAAAGTTGATAAATGTATGTTGTTCTGGGTCTTGATATAACATTTCACCGATAGCCCGCATCATGAGATACATAAAACCACCAGTAATCATATAAACTAAAACGATTGAAGGACCAGTTAAGCTAATAGATCGCCCTGCTCCTAGAAAAAGTCCTGTCCCAATGGTTCCCGCAATGGCCATGACTTGAACATGGCGATTGGTCAAACCACGCTCCATTTTATTTTTCTTTTTGTGCTTGTTTTCTGAATTCATATAGTCTCCTTTAGTTTTTAAAATTTAAAAAAGGAGTGATAGGAAGCGCTTTCCCTTTATCTACTCCTTTTTATATCCTATTAAACTGTTTTTTCAACTTTTAAGATTTTAACATCGTAGCTACCAACAGGTGTTTCAATTGTAGCTGTATCGCCTGTTTTCTTACCAATCAAGGCTTGCCCTATTGGACTTTCATTTGATACTTTTCCTGCAAAGGCATCTGCACCCGCTGAACCCACGATGATATATACTTCTTCTTCGTCCTCGCCAATTTCTTGGATAGTGACAGTTCGACCGATTGCAACTTCATCTTGAGCAACTGCATCACTGTTGACAATCTCAGCATAACGAATTTTTGTTTCCAAGCTTGAGATTTGTCCTTCAACAAAAGCCTGCTCGTCTTTCGCTGCTTCGTATTCACTATTTTCTGACAAGTCACCATATGAACGAGCAATCTTGATACGTTCAACAACTTCTGGACGACGAACCAGTTTCAACTCCTCTAATTCTTTTTCAAGTTTTTCCTTCTCCTCAAGGGTCATAGGGTATGTTTTTTCTGCCATTTTTCTCAACTTTCTTTTAATTAAATTTATATTTTTATAGATAGTAAAGCAAAATTATGTGGTAAACCACATAATTTTCTTTTTATGACTTTTCGTAAGTCATGATGGTTGCTAGTGATTTCTTGAAAAATCCCTAGGTAGACATTGAGCACTGAAACTTTCATTTCTGAACTCAATCTAAAATAGTTTCTAAAACTGTGTCAGTCTCAAACTTTCCGAACGCCTGAAATTTAAAAATTTCAGGCGTTTTTATCAGGGCGGAAAGTCTTAATTTTGCTGGTATCACTCATGAAAAATAAACGAAATCTCATTCAATTTGCAAGTGTTCTAATATTTTTACAATCGAGGCTTAGTTTGAACTACTTGATTGTGTCAGTTTACTGTTGACATGCTCTTCAACATTTCGATCATGTTCTTCTCGTGTTGTCGCATAGTAAACCTTGCCATCTTGTACATTGGCAACAAAGTATAGGTTTTCACTCTTAGTTTGATTGATACTTGCTTCAATTGCATCCAAACTTGGACTATCCACTGGACCAGGCATTAGCCCTAGGTTCAGATAAACGTTATATGGTGAATTGATTGAGGTATTAATTGTTGCATCGTCTGCCAAACTAATATTTTTCCCTAGTTTCCCTTCTGCATAGAGAATAGCAATGTTACTCTGAAGTGGCATACCGATGTTGAGACGGTTATAGAAAACTCCAGCAATCTGTTTGCGGTCTTCTGTTTTTGAACCTTCTTTTTCAACAAGTGATGCAATAGTTAAGAGTTCATTCACTGTCAAGTTCTTTTCTTTGATTGCAGCATAGTGTGTTGATAAGTTTTTATCCATAGTTGCTACCATTTCATCAATCAAGCTTTCAACAGTTGTGCTTTCTTTGATGGCATAAGTTGCTGGGAAAAGGTATCCTTCTAGACGGTAACGAACACCACTTTCCTTAGTTGGTAAACTTTCAAGAAGCGTTGGATACTTAGCAACTAGTTGTGAGATAAAGGTTTCATCCTGAACCTTGGCCAAGAATGCTTCCGCAGTCATTGCTTCTTTAAACTCTCCTTGAAGTTGACCAACCGTTTCTGCAATTTGATCAATTGTGTAACCTTCAGGGATTGTTAAGCTTGCAAGTACAATCTCTTGACGTTCTGGTGTTCCACCCTTTTGCAACTCTTTAATGATATCATCTGTACTCATGCTCTTTTGCAAATTATAGTAACCAGATTTTAAATCAGAATAGTTTTTATACTTAGCATAGAGGCTAAAGACCAAACCATGTTTTACCAAACCAGATTTTTCTAAAGTTTCACCAATTTCCTGAGTATTAGCACCCTCTGGGATTTGAACGGTGATATACTCTTTAGAACTTGCATCAACAGGTTGAAGTGCAGATTCAACATATTGGTAACCAAAGAAACCACCTACACCTAGTAGAACCAATAAAACAAAAAGTGTTACGAAAAATCCTTTCAAGCGTGATTTTTTCTTTTTCTTAGTTGGCTTAACTGACTCTTTACGACTTCTTCTAGGTAGATCATTTGCTGTTTCAACTGGAGCTACCGGCTCTTGAGCAGGTGTCTCCTTAGCAAAATCTGTTAGTTTTGGTTGTGGCTTAATAGCCTTTCTAGTTGGACTTGGTTTTGCTTGATTGGTACGATAAGAAACTGGAATCCTTGTCAAATTAGTATTAAATTCTTTCTCCTCTTGGACTGGCTGAGCAGGGGCAAGAGGTTCAACTGGATCCACAGTAGGTACTACTGGTTCAGTAGCTACTGCAGGTTCTGTAGCTACGATTGGTTTAGTAGGGGCAACTTCTTCTGGAACTGCAATTGGTTCAACAGATTCATCCGGTCCCAAAGATGGACGTGGTGGAACTGTTGGAGCCTTAGCAAGCAGTTCATCCACAAGTGAAACTGAGTCTACCATCAAGTCTTCTACAGATGGCTCTTTCACTGGTTCTTCTGTCTTTGAAAGATTACTGAAATCTTGGAAAAGATCATCCTTGCTACTCTCACTAGTGTCAAGTCCTTCCTCCCTTTTCAATCTTTCTAAGTCTCGTAAAATTTGTTCCTTAAAACTTAATTTTTCTTCATCTCTTGAATTTTCGCTCAAAGGTATTCCCTCCTTGTTGATAATCCATAATATTATATCTTAAAAACTAAAGAAAAGCAACCATAGATGCCCTTCTAGAGCCTATTTCTTATTTTCCCAGACCATATCATACCATTCCTCACCCGCAAAAGTTGACTTGGATTTTCCTTCATTTATAAATCCATGTTTTTCATAATAGGCAATGAGGTAGTCGTGACAGGTTAGATTGATCCCTTCTCGTTCATGTTCAAGAGCAACTTCTTTCAATGCTGTCAAGAGTTTGCGACCGATTCCCAAGGCCTGAGCTTTCTTTGCAATGGATAGACAAGTCACAGAAATATAGCCACCTTCTTGATGACTATAATCTGTAATTTCTTCTGTAAAGGACTGGTCTTGTAAATATCGATGAGGCATTACCGGTCCTTCAATATAACCGAGTATCTCTCCCTCCTTTTCAGCCACTAAAAAACTGGTCTTAATTTCCTTCAGATGAGATTCAAAAACAGATCGAGGAATAGCCTCCTCAGCAGAGAAATTTTCCAACTCAATCTCTAGGATACGATCAAGGTCTGTAAGCCTTGCTTGTCTAATAATCATCTTTCCTCCTGAAAATAGGGATTTGCCCAAAACATATGAAAATAAGTTTCACTACTAGTTGGCACATCAGCTAAACCTCGGTCAAGAAATCCATTCATCTCAAAGTAAGCCAGCAATTCATCCCTAGACAGCAAATAGAGACCTGGTCTATTTTTCTGAAAAGTATACTCCTTCATGGCTCCCAACAACAAGGTTCCAAATCCTTGTCCTTGATAATCTGGATGGACGGCAAGATCTAAAATAGTGATAAAATCATTCGTGTCAAGAATTGCTGCTTCAAGCTGCTTCCTAGAATCACTTTGGGTGAACTTCGTGAGTTCGTCACCAATGATATAACCAATGACTTCTTCATTAAGGCTGGCTAGCAGAAACGTACCCGCATGGTTGCGGATACGCTCTTTTATCATTTCTATACTAATTTCATCTTGGGAGTCAGAGTTGCTTTCTCCTATCAGCCAGATTGACTCTATATCTGATGGCTGAACCTCCCGAATAGTGATTGAAAATTCCATGATATTCCTTATTGAACATTGCTAGTCAAGTTTGACAAGAGACGCTCAAATGAGTATTCATAAGTTTGGATGTCACCAGCTCCCATAAAGACATAGACAGCATTGTCATGGTCTAGGAGTGGAGAAACATTTTCAACTGTGATTACTTGATTTTTCTTATTAATCTTACTTGCAAGATCTTCAACCTTGACATCACCATTGTCTACTTCGCGAGCTGAACCGTAGATTTGCGCTAGGTAAACGGCATCAGCCTGATTCAAGGCTTGAGCAAAATCATCTAACAAGGCAATTGTACGAGTAAAGGTATGTGGTTGGAAAATTGCCACGATTTCCTTGCTAGGGTATTTCTGACGTGCAGCATCTAGCGTTGCAATAATTTCTGTTGGATGGTGGGCAAAGTCATCGATAATCACTGTATCATTAACAATCTTTTCTGTAAAACGACGTTTCACTCCACCAAAAGTCTTCAAGTGTTCACGCACCAAATCCAAGTCAAATCCTGCTATGTAAAGCAATCCAATAACCGCAGTTGCATTCATGATATTGTGACGACCAAAGGTTGGAATATGGAACTGACCTAGTTCTTGACCACGGAAGTGAACTGTGAAGGTTGAACCAGTTGTTGCACGGAGAAGGTCACTTGCGACAAAGTCATTCCCTTCTGTTTCAAAACCATAGTAGTAAATCGGAGCATTAGCCGTAATCTTACGCAACTCAGTATCTTCTCCATAGATAAACAAGCCTTTAGTAATTTGTTTAGCATAGTCGTTAAAGGCATTAAAGACATCTTCCAAGCTTGTGAAGTAGTCTGGATGGTCAAAGTCAATGTTGGTGATGATAGAATATTCTGGATGATAAGGCATGAAGTGACGTTCATATTCGTCTGATTCAAAGACAAAATACTTGGCATTTTCAGAACCACGACCAGTACCGTCACCAATCAAGAAACTAGTATCTGTAATATGGGACAAAACGTGAGAAAGCATCCCAGTTGTTGAAGTCTTACCGTGAGCTCCAGCAACTCCCATGCTGATGAAATCACGCATAAAGCTACCGAGAAACTCATGATAACGTTTATAGCTCAAGCCCTGTTGATCTGCATAGGCAATTTCAACGTTATTATCTGGACGGAAGGCATTCCCAGCGATAATCTCCATATCCCCTTGTAAGTTCTTTTCATTAAAAGGTAAGATTGTAATTCCTGCTTGCTCTAATCCACGTTGGGTAAAGTAGTACTTCTCAACATCAGAACCTTGAACTTTATGCCCCATTTGATGCAACATCAAAGCCAAAGCACTCATACCTGATCCTTTGATTCCGATAAAATGATAGGTTTTTGCCATTTTCTTCCCCTCTATTCACTCATTCTAGTCAAGTTGAGCTCTTGAGCTACTTGACGCTCTTGTTCTTTTTGTTTACTTTTTTTGTTATAAATTTGACTTTTCTTTAAAAAGTCATAGTTGTTTTTCTTAGGATGAGACTTTTCGCTAGTTGGCGAAGGACTATCCACTTGAGAAACTGTTTCTGCCAGAATATAGTGAGATTGGCTCAAGTTTTGACTGTATTTAGCAAATTCTCCCGGATTTTCCTTTTGGAAAGGTGCGGTTGGTTGATTTGCCTGTCTCACAATACTTGTCTTGGTATGACGTCTTGTATGACTCACGTCCTGGGTCAAATATTTGGCTGAACGTTTCTTTTTCAAATCCGCACGCGCTTCTTCACGCGCTAGTTCAGCATAAGATTTTTCTACTTTTTTCTCAGCCTTCTCTACAAGGGGCTGGGCTTCCTCTTGTTTTTTCTCTTTAACAATAGGAGACCAGTCCAAGTAGTTTTTATCCTGGTAATCCCCCTTGATATTACTGATGAAATCCGACTCATCGTAAAGATTCATAACTGGCATTTCTGTCAACATGACTTCATCATCTGCCACTATTGGAAATCGTTTTTGCTTCATTTTTATTCCCTTTCAATACTCCATTATAGCGTAATGTCTTGATTTTTCAAGTCTAGGCTTATGAAATTCCTAAAATTTCTCGAATTTCAGCCAGACTCAAACTGCCACGTGACTCTGTTCCATCCAAGACTTCTGAAACCAGATTTTTCTTTTTTTCTTGTAATTCTTGAATTTTTTCTTCTATTGTACCTCGGGTCACCAAGCGATAAACTTCTACAGCTTGCTCTTGCCCCATACGATGGGCACGACCGATAGCCTGTGATTCAACCGCAGGATTCCACCATAAGTCTACCAGAATAACTGTATCGGCACCAGTAAGATTAAGACCAACCCCACCGGCCTTTAGAGAAATTAAGAATACATCGCGCTCACCTTGATTAAATGCTTTGGTCATCTCTTGACGATCTTGTGAAGGTGTTGAACCAGTAATTTTAAAGGAGGTCAAGCCTAATTCAGGTAATTCTTGCTCAATCCGATCCAACATGCCCCTAAATTGAGAGAAGATGAGTACACGGTGACCCCCTTCCGCAATCTGAGTCAACAAGTCTCGTAAACTATCCAGTTTCCCACTTTCCCCTTGGTAATCCTCCATAAAGAGTGCAGGAGTATCACAGATCTGACGAAGACGCATGAGACCCGTTAAAATTTCAACACGATTTCGTTGAAATTCCAAATCGCTTACCTTTCCCAAGTGTTCCTGCATTTGTTGCAGTTGAGCTAGATAAATAGCCTTTTGCTGATCATCAAGTTCATTTTTGTAGACTACTTCAATCAAATCAGGTAGCTCAGTCAACACATCTTCTTTCTTCCGTCGCATGACAAAAGGCTTGATAAATTGAGCGACTCTCTCAGCGGGTAGTTTCATAAAGTCTTTTTTAGTTGGTAAGAGACCTGGCAAGACAATCTGAAAAATCGACCAAAGTTCTCCCAGATGATTTTCAATTGGAGTTCCTGAGAGTGCAAAGACAGATGGAACTACAAACTGTCGCAAACTTTGCGCTATCTTGGTCTGAGCATTTTTCATGACCTGAGCTTCATCTAGAAAAAGAAAATCAAAAGATAGGTCTCGATAAATTTCACTATCTTGACGAAAAGTAGCATAGCTTGTCACATAAATCTGATGATTTTCAGCCAAAATAGACTCTCGATGAGCTTTCAAGCCATGCACAACTACAACATCTAAATCTGGAGCAAACTTTTGAAATTCGTCAGCCCAGTTATAGATTAAGCCAGACGGAGCAAGGATTAGGACACTGGTATCTGCTTGAACCTGACTACTTAAAAAGGCAATGGTTTGCAAGGTCTTCCCAAGCCCCATATCATCCGCTAAAATTCCACCAAAGCCATAATGGTGAAGCATCTGCAGCCACTGAATTCCCCTTTTCTGATAATCCCTTAGTTCTGCTTGAATATTCAATTTCTGCATCGGGAATTCTTCTGGATGTGTCAAATCATGGGCCAAATGACGGAATTCTTCCGTAAAAGAAATCTGCTTTTGATCTTCAAAAAGACGCGATAAGGTATAAGCTAGAGACTTGCGAGCTCGAAATGCCCCATCTTTCAAATCTTCTATTCCCAGTTCTTTCAAATCTCGGCGAATCTGCTTGGTTTGGTCATCAAAGAAGTAGACCTGATCAGATGAACTAATATAAAAGTCTTGATTGGCAACTAGGGCTTTCATAGCAAGATCAATCTCTTCTTGGGCAATATCTTTAAAATCAAATTGAATCTCTAATAAATGCCCCTTAGATGAAATTTCTATCTGGGGACTTTGAACTTGATAAAGATCTTGGAAACTCTCCGAAATCCTAAGTTTTCCAAGTGCTTTAAAAGCTGGTAGCGTCTCATGAAAGAAAGCATAGACTGCTTCAGCCTTGAGGCTTTGACGCCAAGAACGAAAATCAGCTTCAAAACCTGCAGATAGAGCTAGTTGAAAAATTCGTTTCTCCAGTTGAATGTCGCTAGCAAAGGGAAGATTTTCCAGTTCCCTACGATTACTTACCAAGCAGGTATCGTATTGAAACTGCATCTCCAAACGAATCGAACCATCTTCTTCTCTATCCATGTAAAAAGAGGGACGGAAAGATTTAATCTGAAGTCCTTGAGGTGCCTGAACTTCTCCAATATCTCTAAATTGAGATAAGGAAGAAGCTAATCTATCGCGATCACTAGTATCAAACTGGAGAACTTTTCTTCCCTTACTATCTAGCGGTAGTTTTCTTAATTTCTCCAGCAATCCTGCCTGCTCTCTCGACAAGAAATAAAAGATTCCTTTGGTAAATAAAACCCGCCCTTTATAAAAAAGATTGACTCGTTCCCGCTCAAAGATTGCCATCTCATAGTAGTCTGGATTTTCTTTGATGTCAAAGGTAAATAATCCTGCTTGTCCATCCAAGTCTTGAAAGATGAGGTGGTGATAGCTCGAAATTTGATGGTCAAATTGAAACTCATCTAAATCCATCAAAAGAGTGACACCCTGTTCAAAAAAGGATAGAGGAAAATAGAGGTGACGACCTTGATTCTGGAAAAAGAGGGCATTTTCAGCCTCATCTTCTACAATTCCCTGAAGAAAATTTAAGACGAACTGGCTAGTCTCATCAAACTGACTAAGCTTCAAGGAAGCTTCATATAGCTTACCAATCATGTAAGGCTTACTATTTTCTAGAACCTTCAGAAAGAGAGGAATGTCTCGGATTACATAAAACTTCTGGGTCTGGATAAGACCAATCCTCAAAGTCCAAATAATACGATTGGTTCCAGCTTCAACTTGCCCCTGAGCGGCTAACTGATAGATTTTAGGCGAGTTAGTAGCTTGTATGCTCTCTAGGAAACGTCCCCCAAAGGTCACTTGGGTTTCGACTTCCTCCTTCTTTTCCTGCCCATTTTCTAGATTTTGTAAAAGTTCTTGACCCAGTTGATCATTTTTCAAGTAATGTTCTAGCGCTGCCAAATGAACACAGAACCCTCTTTTTTGGAAAAAATCACACGCACAAAAAACCAGTTCATCATCAAGACTATAGCGAATTTCAGCCTCCGCCACACGAGCATATAGGCGATGATTTTCCTCTTTGATGATTTGGATCTTACCAGCTTCGTAGAGTTCTACTCCCTCAATTCGAAGCTTTCCTGGAATCAATTTAGCCATAGTTTCCCCTTTTCTTTATCTCTTAATTATACCACATTTCTTCCTATGAAAATAGCCTTCCAGGGTACTTTTCCCCTAGAAGGCTAGCCTCTTAAAGTTTAGCGAAAGTTGAGATCATTCGTTGGCAAACTTCTTCCAAGACGGATGTAGGCATGGCGACATTTAAGCGAGCATGGAGAGATCCTTCTTCACCAAAGTCCAAGCCTCTGTTCAGGATAATCTTGGCCTCGTCTCTTAAGAGCCTTCTTAGCTCTTCATCGTTAATATCATAGTCTGAAAAGTCAAGCCATATGAGATAGGTTCCTTGAGGTTTCATAACCTTTATTTTAGTCTCTTTGCCAAATACATCCACTACATAATTGATGTGTTTCTCAATCAGTTCTTTGAGTTCTGTTAACCAATCTTCACCAGAGCGATAGGCTGCTTCTGTTGCCAAATATCCCAAACCTGAGATTTCATGTTGATTATTAGCCAGCTGGCGTTTTTGGAAAGCAAGTCTCAACTTAGGATTTTCAATAATGGCGTAAGAATTTTTCGTTCCGGCAATGTTAAAGGTCTTGGTAGCACTGCTTAAAATCAGTGAAAATTCTTTAAAATCTTCATTTACCGTATTGAATGACTGGTGTTTATTTCCAAACAAGGCTAAATCTTGGTGAATCTCGTCAGATACTAGCAAGACACCATGTTCTTGACAAAGTTGTCCAATCTTCTCTAAGACTTCTTTTTCCCAAACACGTCCACCAGGATTATGAGGATTGCAAAGAACGTAAAGTTTTACATCCTCTTCAACAAAGTCTTTCTCCAATTGATCAAAGTCAATCTCAAAAAGTCCGTCTTTTTCTACTAGAGAGTTGGTGATTAGTCTACGATTATTGAGCTTAATACTGCGAGCAAAAGGAGGATATACTGGTGTGTTAATGAGCACTGCTTGGCCTTCCTTGGTAAAGGCTTGAATGGCTGTTGAAATAGCTGGTACTACCCCTTCGATAAAGACTAGAGCATCCTTATCAAAGCGATAGCCATGGTGTTTTTCCTCCCAGTTTTGAACGGCTTCAATCAATCCATCACTAGCATAGGTATAGCCATAAACTAATTGCTCCGCATAGTCATGGACAGTCTGACGAATCTCAGGTAACACTTCAAAATCCATATCAGCAATCCAGGCTGGCAATACTTCTCGGTCAGTCTCTGCTTCTTTCCATTTGTAGGTATGATGTCCAAAACGATTGGGCAAGGTCGTAAAATCATATTTTCCCATAGTCTTATCCTTCCAAGGCTTGACGCAAGTCTTCAATCAAATCTCTGGCATCCTCAATACCAATAGACAAGCGCAAGAGATCATCAGTCAGTCCATAAGAATGACGAACCTCTGCAGGAATGTCTGCATGGGTTTGAGTAGTTGGGTAGGTAATCAAACTTTCAACACCACCCAGACTTTCAGCGAAAGAGAATACTTTCAAAGTATTTAAGATATGAGGGATACGCTTCTCATCGGCTACTTTAAAGGAAATCATGCCCCCACGACCAGTGTAGAGAACTTCCTTAACTGCTGGAGAATCCTTCAAAAAGGCAACCACTTCTTGGGCGTTAGCTGTTGAGCGCTCCATACGAAGAGACAAGGTCTTGAGACCACGAATCAATTGATAACTGTCAAATGGAGACAAGACTGCCCCTGTCGTATTGAGATTGTAAAAGAGTTTCTCGTATAGTTCTAAACTATTGGTCACAACCACTCCAGCCAAGACATCATTGTGCCCTGCTAGATACTTGGTTGCTGAATGAAGAACGATATCTGCTCCATCTTCAATCGGACGTTGGTAGATAGGGCTATAGAAGGTATTGTCCACCACCACTTTGGCACCCTTAGCATGAGCCAATTTTGCTAGTTTTTCGATATCAAATTCCAACATCAAGGGATTGGTTGGTGTTTCGATATAGAGAACATCCACGTCCTTTTCTAACTCGGCAATCAATTCTTCTTCTGTATTGGCGTAGGTGAAATGGAAACGGCCTTCCTGCTCCACTTGATTGAACCAACGGAAAGAACCACCGTAAAGGTCACGGACAGCCAAAACCTTACTTCCTACTGGAAAAATGCTAAAGGCCAACACAATCGCAGACATACCTGAACTAGTCGCCAAAGCATACTTGGCTGATTCAATAGCTGCTAAGACTTCCTCTGCCTTGCTACGAGTTGGGTTTTTAGTGCGGGTATAGTCAAATCCAGTTGATTGACCAAATTCTGGGTGCTGATAAGTCGTTGAAAAGTGAATAGGTGTAACCAAAGCACCTGTTGCCTCATCAGACTTGATCCCTGCTTGTGCTAAAATTGTGTTGATGTGAAATGATTTACTCATACAATACCTCCAAATCTATAGTAACTATTGTACCACTTATTTTGTATCCTTCGTTTTCTTGTTTTCAAGAGCTAGTTATAGTTTCAAACTATATAAAAAAACGATAACCTTTTCTAGAGTTATCGTTTTTTTGTTAAGAATTATCATTTAACGTGTTTGGCAAGATCTTCTTGGGCTTTTTTGTTAGATTCTTCTTTTTCTTTCAGCCATTTTTGTCTAGCTGCTTCATACTCATCAGCCGTTACAGTCTTATCTTGCAACTTGAGATATTTGTATGATTCGACACCCTTATTTCCTGCTTGTGAGAATGGCGATGAGAATGGAACTGTCTTTCTCAAGGTCGGTGTTCCACCTTGAGAAACGTTTGGAATAGCAAGGGCGCTATCAACGAGCCAAGCTTGAACTTCAGCATATTTTTCATAACGTTTTGCTGGTTCTTGCTCCTTGTTCGCTTCTTCTAGCATTTGAGTGTAAGTATCCAGACCAACTGCCTTAGCCTTGTCATTGACCTCACCTGGTTCTAGACCAATGTTTTGCAACATACCACCGTTATTGACATTTAGGATATCTAGATAGCTTGATGGATCCAAGTAGTCCGCACTCCAACCGCTATTATAGATATCAAAGTCTTTTTGAGCTGCAGTTTGAGCTAGGTAGCTAGAGTTGTCAAAGTCATCTGTTGATAGCTGTTGGATATCGATAACCACATTCTCAGCTCCTAGAACAGATTCGATGGATTGTTTCAAAGAGCTTGCTTCAAGTACACCTTTTTTAGCTGATTGGTCAACTGATACATCCAAGTGGATTGGGAATTGCACACCCTTAGCTTCCAATTCTTTCTTGGCTTCCGCAAATTTAGCCTTAGCTTTATCAGGATTGTAGTATGGGTCTTGTGCATCTGCAAAGTTGATTCCTTGCCATTCTTGGCCATAGTTGACCATCTTTTCTGAAACAACATCGCCAAAATCTTTTCCGTTGATACTTACAAATGTTGGAGGTACAACTAGGTTACGAATAATCTTCGTTGCTCCGTCCTCCCCTTGAGATTGTGCTCCATAGGCTGTACGGTTGTATGCATAGTTGAAGGCTTGACGGAAGTTTTTATTCAGAACTGCTTCTTGGGTTGATTTCTTTTCGATATCTGAGGACTTAGACGTGAAGTTATAAGATTTTCTGTCCAAGTTGAAGTTCAAGTAATAAGAAGTTGCATTTTGCATACTATAGATGATGTTATCCTTGTTCTTCTCTTTAATTCCTTCAAAGCTTGAGCTATTTGGATAGAGACGTGCGTAGCTGTAGACTCCTTCTACAAAGTTACGAGCTAGTGCATCTTGGTCACTACCATCATAATAGGCCAATTTCACATCATCTACAAAGACATTTTTTTCATCCCAGTAGTTCGGATTTTTCTTGAATTCGATGACAGATTTTGAAACAAAGGATTTCATCAAGAAAGGTCCATTGTACAAAATGCTAGAAGGGTCTACCTTACCAAAATCATCCCCTTTTGATTTCAGGAAGTCTGCATTGACAGGGAAGAGAATGGTTGATGTTGTTTTAGAATTCCAATAAGATTCTGGTCGTGTCAAAGTGTACTGAACTGTTTGGTCGTCAATCGCCTTAACACCGACAGTTGAAAAGTCAGTTGTTTTCCCGTTGATATAGTCATCCAAACCTGCTACAGAATCTTGAACAAGGTACAAAGCTTCGGATTTTTTATCAGCAGCATATTTCAAACCAGTTACAAAATCTTGGGCAGTTACTGGAGCATATTCTTCACCTTCAGAGGTATACCACTTAGCATCTTTACGAAGTTTATAAGTGTATGTCAAACCGTCCTGAGAAACAGTCCAATCTTCTGCCAAGGATGGAACGTAGTTACCGTATTGGTCATTTTCCATCAACCCATCTACCAAATTGGTAACGATGTCATTGGTTGTTGCACGGTTTTCTGCAAGATAGTTCAAACTAGACGGATCGCTAGAATAGACATAGTTGTATGTTTTAGTTGAACTAGCTGAGTTGCTACAAGCCGCCAATAGTAGACCGGCACTTAGGGCAAGGCCTGCCAGCGTCAGATATTTTGCCTTAGACTTTTTCATTTCCAGAACCTCCAAATTTAAATATTTGTATCATTATACAGCTATTGTTTTTTTTAGTCAAGCAATTTTATCTAATTTTTACCAAATTATAGATTTTTTTCTACTAATTTTATATTTTATCCTATTTTTTAAATAAAAAAATGAACAATTTAAACTTTTTCGGATAGAAAAGTTCAAATTATTCATTTTGTTTATAAATCTTTATGATAGTTTTAAACGTGCCCGTAGACGATCTGCTTGAGCCTGTCCAATAACCTTGTCTAAGAGTCGAATTCGAAGAGTCATGATACCGTATAGGCCTCCACCTATAGCTCCGATTAGAAGCACGTAGAGGAAACTCCAGAAACGACCTGATGGTTGGAAGACAAAGCCAAGAATCCATTGTAAGAAGCCTACAAGGATAAACATAACTAGTGTCAAAATAGTGACTAGAATTGTTCTCTTCAAGATAAGCTTACGACGAGCACCTGTAACCTGACAGATATCACGATACATCAAGACATTAGGGATGATAAGACCGATTGTTGTTGAAATTAGAGGACCATAACTATGGAAAATCGCTATTGATGGTAATTGTAGAACGATTTTGGCAATAGATCCATAGACAAAGTAAAGAACCGCCTTGCGGTTACGGAACATGGCCTGAAGCATAGGGGACAAGACCATGTACAAACCAAGAATGGTTGACTGTAAAACTGCAAAGACAAACAAGCCCATAGCCAAACTATCTGGCTTACCGTAAAAGACTGTATAGAGAGGTTCACCAACCATGACTACTCCAACAGTTGCTGGAAGTAAGAATAAGAAGAGCATGGTGATACTATCTTGCACCAAAAGAGCAGCTGCCTGCAAATCACCCTTGACATAGTTCTCTGTCAAGAGAGGCAAACCAACGCTACCAATCGAAACTCCAACCGAAATGAGAATCATGGTAATTTTATTAGGATTAGCAGAGAAATAAGAAAACATGACAATTAAGTCTTCATTACTATAGTTGGTAAACCACTTCATGCTATTGATAAAAGTATTTTGGTCCAAGATTTGGAAAAGCTGAATAGCCGAACCAGTCAAGATAAAAGGAATAGCTTCCTTAATGGTATCAACCAAGAGACCCTTACTATCAATCTTATCTCGAGTTTCAAAAACTTTTTGAAGCATTCCTTCTTTGTAAAGGTAATAGATCAAGACTGCAAAACTAGCTACCATTCCAACAAAGGCCGCAAAGGTAGACTGGGTAACTGCTGCTAGATAATCTCCCGAACCAAGCTTCATGATGATAAAGGTTGCTAAGAGCATCCAAATAACACGGATAACCTGCTCCGCAATTTGACTCATGGCATAAGGTTTAAGATTATTCATTCCTTGGAAAAATCCGCGGATAACACTCATAGATGGGAAAATCAATACCGCCCAAGCCAAGCTCTGCATAATTGGAATTAAGTCCTTACCGACACCAGAAAGATCTGCTAACCAAGGGGCAAAGAGATACAAGATTAAAGCAAAGACCACACCAAGTCCTGTCATAAAGCCTAGGAAACTCCGAATCAGGGCAAAACTATGCTCTTCCTCATGCATGGTGTTATACTTGGCAACTTGCTTTGCGACTGCCACAGGGATACCTGCTGTCGAAATCAACAAGAACCAAGCGTAGATATTGTAACCCATAGTGAAGAGTCCATTGGCCTTAGCGGCATAAGTCCCCATCCAGATATACCAGGGAATGATGTAAATAGCTCCGAGCAGGCGACTGATAAAGTTACTAGCTGTAAGCCAAGCAGTCCCTCGTAACATCTGGGCCTGCTGATGATTATTTTCGTTAGACATAACTTCCTCATTCATTTTTAATCACTAGGAATTCTTCCTTATCTTCCATTATAAACTTTTCCTTGTTACTTGTAAAATTCAGACTTAAGGTATACAATAGAAAGTATGATAAAGATAGAAACTATATTAGATATTTTAAAGAAGGATGGTCTCTTCCGTGAGATTATCGACCAAGGACATTACCACTACAACTACAGCGATGTTATTTTTGACAGCATCAGTTACGATAGCCGCACAACCAAAGAAAATACTCTTTTTTTTGCAAAAGGAGCTGCCTTTAAAAAAGAATATCTATTTTCAGCTATCGCACAAGGGCTTGGTTGGTACGTGGCTGAGCAGGACTATGAAGTAGGTATTCCCGTTATCGTTGTTAGCAATATTAAGAAGGCTATGAGTTTGCTTGCCATGGAATTTTATGGTAATCCGCAGGATAAACTTAAAATTCTAGCCTTTACAGGAACCAAGGGAAAAACAACAGCGGCTTACTTTGCCTATCATATCTTGTCTCAACGCTACCCAACAGCCCTCTTGTCGACAATGAATACAACTTTAGATGGTAAGACATTCTTTAAATCTTCCTTTTCAACACCTGAAAATATTGATCTCTTTAATATGATGGCTCAAGCGGTTAAGAATGGTAGAACCCATCTGGTAATGGAAGTTTCCAGCCAAGCTTATCTGGTCAATCGAGTATATGGTTTAACTTTCGACGTGGGAGTTTTTCTCAACATCACCCCAGACCATATCGGACCTATCGAGCATCCAACCTTTGAAGACTACTTCTACCACAAACGTCTCTTGATGAAAAATAGTCGCTCAGTAGTTATCAATAGCGATATGGACCATTTTTCAGTTTTGAAAGAACAAGTAGAAAATCAAGAACATGACTTCTATGGTAACCAGTCAAGTAACCAAATCGAAAACTCCAAAGCCTTTAGCTTCTCAGCTACTGGTAAATTAGCTGGCGATTATGATATCCAGTTGATTGGACATTTTAACCAAGAAAATGCCGTGGCTGCTGGACTTGCCTGCCTTCGTTTAGGTGCTAGTCTTGAAGATATCAAAAAAGGGATTGCGTCTACTCGCGTCCCTGGCCGTATGGAAGTTCTCACTCAGAAAAATGGCGCAAAAGTGTTCATTGACTACGCCCACAATGGTGACAGTCTTAAAAAACTAATCTCAGTTGTTGAAACACATCAGACTGGAAAAATTGCTCTAGTTCTTGGTTCAACTGGAAATAAGGGAGAAAGCCGTCGTAAGGACTTTGGACTTCTTCTCAATCAACACCCTGAAATTCAAGTATTTCTAACGGCTGACGATCCAAACTATGAGGATCCAATGGCCATTGCTGATGAAATTAGTAGCTACATCCATCATCCTGTTGAAAAGATTGCTGACCGTGAGCAAGCCATCAAGGCTGCGATGTCTGTTACAAGTCAAGAACTGGATGCTGTGATAATTGCTGGTAAAGGAGCTGACTGCTACCAAATCATCCAAGGTAAGAAAGAAGACTATCCAGGTGATGCAGCCGTCGCAGAACGTTATCTATAGTATATTTAAAGAAGGCTAGGAAAACTCCTGGCCTTCTTCTATTTTTTTCTGAAGATGAATCTTTCTTTATCAAATTCTAGAGCCAACTCATATTTCCCATCTTCATTTTGAAGGATGTAACCTAATAAGACTAGGCTATCAACGAAAACATCTCTGCGTTTCTGCATGAGTTGATCTTTTTTGAGAAATTTTAGCAAAAAGGTTGTCATATACTTGAGGGCATACTCAGGATTGACATCCCCTAAAATTTCATACAGTCTCTGCTGTTCTTCCGTCAGTGGATACTGGTGTTTGACCTTATAAAAATAATTAGACAAGGTCATCTTTTCTCTTGCAAAATCTGTATGCTCTTCTAAGATAGCTGCATTGGTTTGATTGCGCAATTCGGTCTGAAAATCTTTCTCTAGGATTTCTTGATAGATTTGACTATCATCTCTCACAAAGATTTCTTGATCTAGTGCAAGAGATTCTGTAGATTCTAGAAAGGGAAGATTGAGATAATAGCGTTTGTTTTCTCTCAAGATCAAGCCCGCTTTAATGTATTCCTCCAAATACTTGTCAACTGGTACCTCTGGAAACTGAGCCTTGATTTCGCGGAGGATAACATCATCATGCTGGTTAAGATAGTCAACCAAATCTCTAAAAAATGGTTGTCGCGTTAAGCGAGATGGATTAAAAATCTGAATCATGAAGATTCCTTTCTTTACATACTAAAAGTGGTGATGTTGCTAAATGACTCGGGTTAGTGCCAGGCTGATTCAGAGGTACAGAGAGTCCTAGTTCTCTATAATATTCACTCCAGAAATCACTGATTTCCTGCTCCTCATCACCAAATTTCATAGGAATGGTTTCAAAAATCGGTAGAATTTTTGCTATATACTGAGAACAATAGAAACCATCCCCATCAGGATAAAAAGAAAAATTATAGGGAACTCCCAGATGCTGGACTGCTCTTTTCTTTACCTTTTGAATATCTATCTTTGGATAGCTATAGATATCGTAAAGACATTCAGATTCAAGAAATTCTGTTAGTTTTTGACAAACAACACCAGCTTTCCCACTAGCATGATAGAGCTTCTCGTCTAAAAAGATGGCCACATGGCTATAGTGACCAGTAGATTCCTGGATGGCCTGTCCTATATCCGAATCATCTTTCACAAAAATCAAATCGCCATTTTCTAACATACTTCTCTCCTAGCAAAAAAGGAGCCGAAACTCCTTTTTAACAATGGGTTTCCCCATCAATCATTAAGCATTAAAGCTTTCAGTCAATTGTGGCACCACTTGTTTCTTACGTGACACGGCACCTGGAAGGAAAGCGTGGTTGTTTTCAAGTTTGAAGTTGAAAGCTGCTTCTACCTTGTCCATGTTGGCACCAAGAGCCAAAATTTCTGAGTTTGAGTTGACGATGTCTGTAATCATCAAAACAAAGTCAGAGTATCCGTTAGCTGCATTTGCTGCTTGGATGGCTGCTTCGATTTCAGCTTGGCGTTCCAAGACTTCAGCGATATCAACTGTATTGACTTGAGCCACACGAACGTTGTTTCCGTTCAATTCAAAAGTCTTAGCATCGATGTCGATCAATTCTTCTGCTGACTTGCTTGCCAAGTTTGTACCCGCCTTAAGCATTGCAAGACCATATTCTTCCAAGTTCACACCAGCCAATTCAGCCAATTCAGGCGCAATCACTTTATCAGATGGGTGGGTAGTTGGAGATTTCAAAAGAAGGGTATCTGAAATCAAACCTGAAAGCATCAAACCTGCAATTTCTTTTGGAACAGCTACACCATGTTCTTTGAACATACGGTATACGATAGAAGATGCTGATCCTACTGGCTCCAAACGCATGTAAAGTGGGCTGGCAGTTTCAAAGTTAGCCACACGGTGGTGGTCCACCACACCATAAACTTCTACTTCAGCGATATCTGACACTGATTGTTGGAATTCATTGTGGTCCGTCAAAATGACTTGTTCTGCACCTTCTGCCTTAGCTGAAGTGATAACACGCGGTGCTTCAACACCAAAATAGTTCAATACGAAAGCTGTTTCTTCATTTGGAGTTCCAAGAGCCACCGCTTCTGTATCCAAACCATAAGCTTCTTTTGCAAGATAAGCAAAGGCTACAGATGAACCGATAGCATCTGAATCTGGATTTTGGTGACCAAATACTAGAATCTTAGACATGATAATACCTCGTTTCTTTATTCTCTTTATTGTAGCATTTTTTTTAATTTTTGACAAAAGTAAGAGGAGTCAAAGAACTCCCCACTACTCTGCAAAATGACCGAGTAAATTTTTTTCTTGGTTTTCAGATAAAAATCTTTCCTTTTGCGCTCTCTTCTTACGTTTGAGAAGTGCCTCAGCCGACATAGCTTCTTCTTTACTATCGAAACCTTGAGCATAGATGAGTTTTACTGGCAACCGAGCTCGTGTGTACTTGGCACCTTTCCCACTATTGTGGACAGAGACACGTTTCTTAACATCCGTTGTATAACCAGTATAGTAGGAACCATCCCGACACTCAACTACATACATATAAGCTTTATGATCCATAATAGATTTCTTGAATTTCTGGAGTATAGGAACCATCATCATTATGAACAATGAGTGGTGGCAGAACCTTAAAACCACTAGTGGAGCCGTCCTTAATAGCCTCGATCAAAAGCATATTGGCTTCCTTCTCCCGTTTAGGGTAGACAAATTGCAGACGCTTTGGAGCCAAATTGTGTTGTTGAAGCGTGTCTAAAATATCTAACAATCGATCAGGACGATGGACCATGGCTAAACGCCCATTGGATTTGAGAATACTTTGGGCACTACGGCAGATTTCCTTGAGATTGGTCGTAATTTCGTGCCGAGCCAACAAGTTGTGCTCACTCTCGTTCAGATTAGAATTTGGGTCCACCTTAAAATAGGGAGGATTGCACAAAATCAAATCAACCTTACTCCCCTGAATGTAGCTAGGCATGTTCTTCAAATCATCACAGATAACCTGCATCTGCTCTTCCAAGCTATTTAAACGGACTGATCGTTCAGCCATATCTGCCAGGCGTTCCTGGATTTCAACAGACAGAATTTTCGCCTTAGTCCTGCTACTGGCAAAAAGTCCAACAGCTCCATTCCCAGCACAAAAATCCACAATTAAGCCATTTTTAGGAAAGCGTGGAAAACGTGACAAGAGGACACTATCCACTGAATAGCTAAAAACTTCTCTATTTTGAATAATCTTGATATCTGTAGAAAAGAGCTGATTGATTCTCTCTCCCGATTTTAATAATTCTTCTACCATACTTCAATTATAACAAACTATATTAACATTTCAAGAGAGAAAAAATCAATTAAGACTTTTTCTTATTTAGATTAGAAATAGCTTCCTTGGTCCAGATAGGCATCATGCGAGCCAAAGGAGCAAATCCGTATTTGACACGGTCACTTGAAAAACGTCTCCGTCTCGGTAACTGATGTTTCTCTTCTTCCAAAGTCCGAATAGAAAGACTTGCTTTCCCTGTATACTCGTCCAAATCGACAACTTGGACTTGAACTTCTTCACCGATTTTCAGTACATCATAGATATTCTCAATAAATCCTGTACGAATTTCAGAAATATGAATCAAACCTGTCATACCAGTCTCTAGCTCCACAAAGGCTCCATAAGACTGAATCCCTGTAATTCGCCCAGTTAGCTTATCACCTATTTTCATCTTAATCCTCGATTTCAATCGTTTCGATAACGACATCTTCAACTGGCTTGTCCATTGCACCTGTTTCTACACCTGCAATTGCATCCAGAACTTCATAAGAAGCTTCATCTGCAAGCTGTCCAAAAACTGTGTGACGACGATCAAGGTGAGGAGTTCCACCTTGTTCCGCATAAATTTCCGCAATTGGTTCTGGCCAGCCACCACGAGCAATTTCTTTCTTAGAGTATGGCAAGTGTTGGTTCTGCACGATAAAGAACTGGCTACCGTTTGTATTTGGTCCAGCATTAGCCATAGAAAGGGCTCCACGGATATTGTAAAGTTCTTCTGAAAATTCGTCTTCAAATGACTCACCATAGATAGATTCGCCACCCATACCAGTTCCAGTTGGATCTCCACCTTGAATCATAAAGTCTTTAATAATGCGGTGGAAAATCACACCATCATAGTAACCGTCTTTTGAAAGAGCAACAAAGTTGGCTACTGTTTTGGGAGCCTGTTCAGGGAAAAGCTTGATACGCAAGTCTCCTTGATTTGTTTTAATAGTCGCAATCGGACCATCTACTGCTTCAATGTCTACTTGTGGCAAATGTAATTCTTTTTCTACCATACCAAATCTTTCTAAGGCATCAAAAATGCCATCTTCTTCTAATGTTTTTGTAATATAATCTGCTTTTTCTTTGATTTTTTCATGAGATACTTCCATGGCAATGCTGATACCTGCATAATCAAAGAGTTCTAAATCGTTAAGACCATCCCCAAAGACCATGACGTTCTCAGGTTTAAGACCTAAATGTTCTACAACTTTTGCTACACCGGCTGCCTTAGAACCAGAAATCGGTACCACATCTGACGAATGTTCATGCCAACGTACCATACGTAAAGTCGATGCTAAACTTTCAGGCAAAGTCAGACCATCTCCCTGATCCTCAAAGGTCCACATCTGATAGATGTCTTCTTTTTCATAGAAATCTGGATCGACATCTAAGTCAGGATAGATTGGATCAATGGCCTCACTAATCAACTCAGTTCTAGTGGAGAGTTTAGCAGTATGACTACCAACTAAACCATAGTCAATCCCCACTTCCTTAGTCCAAGCAATATAGGTTTCAACCTTATCTTTAGAAACTTTGTTACTATCAATCACATTACCTTTTTTATCCTCAATATAGGCACCATTCAGAGTAACAAAAAAGTCAGGTTTAAGTTCGCGAATCTCTGGCACGACACCGAAAATCCCACGACCAGTCGCAATCCCAGTCAAAATACCTTTTTCACGTAATTGTTGAAATACTGTTGGAATTGAGGTTGGGATAAAACCAGTCTTTGAGTTTCGCAAAGTATCATCAATATCAAAAAAAACAATCTTTATCTTTTTTGCCTTATATCTTAATTTCGCATCCATCTCATTACCTCCTTCAATTCACTCTTTCCATTATACCATAAAGTAGAGAAATCCCACATCCCCAATAAAATCCTTGTTTCTTATCCGAATTCTTTTACTAGATACAAAACCAAATCATCATTATTTTGGCTAGTTGCATTCATTTCCAAGGGTTGATTTCGATACCAGACACCTGTCCCATCTGGAATATAGCCTCGTCTGATATACAATCTCTGGGCAGGGCCATAGCCTAAGTGCAAACCTACACCAAGAGTGACCTTACTCGAAACAAACTTGACTCGTTTTTCTGCTTCTTCTAGCAGTTGATTCCCAATCCCTTTATTTCGAAAAGGCTCAAACACATTAAAATCTGATAATTCTGGATAGACTTCTGCAAAAGGACCATGTTTAGCAGAGGGCAAAATGGTAACGTAGCCCGCTACAGCACCAGCAATCTCTGCAACTAAGACTTCTCTCTCCCCACTTTCCTGTTCCAGAAAATATCTAGCTAGAATTTCCTCTCTACCAGGCCAACCTTGATTCATAAATCCATGAGATAAGGATTCAATATCAGACTTAATCATATTTCTAATCGTACAATTCATCTTTGACTTACCCACCTTTACTCTTTCTATTACTATTATAGCACGCCAAGGTTAGAAAAAAACTATCTCGTGAAAAAAGACCCACCCGGGTTTTAATTCGCTTTCTTGTTTTCAAGCTCATGAAAAAGAGGTCCCCCGGACCTCAACTCGCTCTTTCATTTCAAAGCTCGTGAAAAAAGACCCAACCGGGTTTTAATTCGCTTTCTTGTTTTCAAGCTCATGAAAAAGAGGGCCACTGGACCCAAACTCGCTCTTTCCTTTCAAAGCTCGTGAAAAAAAGACCCGTCGGGGTCTTAATTCGCTTTCTTATTTTCAAGCTCATGAAAAAGAGGTCCACCCGAACCTCAACTCGCTTTCACATTTCTATGCTCGTGAAAAAAAGACCCACCCGGGTCTTTTTTTTAATCTTCGTTTACGAAAGGCATCAAAGCCATTACGCGAGCGCGTTTGATAGCTGTTGTTACTTTACGTTGGTTTTTAGCTGAAGTTCCTGTTACACGACGAGGAAGGATTTTCCCACGTTCTGAAACGAAACGGCTAAGAAGCTCAGTATCTTTGTAATCAACATATTCAATTTTGTTTGCTGCGATGTAATCAACTTTTTTACGGCGTTTGAATCCGCCACGACGTTGTTGAGCCATGTTTTTTCTCCTTTATAGTATTAATTGTCCATTAGAATGGTAAATCATCATCTGAAATATCCAAAGGATTGGTTGCTCCGAATGGATTTTCATCACGTGAAAAGTCAGGTACTGATTGTGTAGGTGCTGAGTAGTTTGAACTTGGTGCAGAATAAGCTCCACCTGTATGTCCTTCACGCACACTACGGCTTTCCAACATTTGGAAATTCTCAGCCACGACTTCTGTTACGTAGACACGTTGTCCTTGCTGGTTATCGTAACTACGAGTCTGGATACGACCTGTCACCCCGATAAGCGAGCCTTTTTTAGCCCAGTTAGCAAGATTCTCAGCCTGTTGGCGCCACATAACGACATTGATGAAATCAGCCTCACGTTCGCCGTTTTGACTCTTAAATGTACGGTTTACTGCAAGAGTAAAAGTCGCAACTGCTACATTTGATGGGGTATAACGCAACTCAGCGTCACGAGTCATACGCCCTACAAGTACAACATTGTTAATCATAATCTACCTTCTTACGCGTCAAGTTTGACGATCATGTGACGAAGAATGTCAGCGTTGATTTTTGAAAGACGGTCAAACTCTTTAAGAGCTGCGTCGTCGTTTGCTTCAACGTTAACGATGTGGTAAAGTCCTTCGCGGAAATCTTGGATTTCGTATGCAAGACGACGTTTTTCCCATGTTTTTGATTCAACAACAGTTGCACCGTTGCCAGTCAAGATAGAGTCAAAACGTGCTACCAAAGCGTTTTTCGCTTCTTCTTCAATGTTTGGACGAATGATATAAAGAATTTCGTATTTAGCCATTGATATGTTCCTCCTTTTGGTCTAATGACCCCAAGTCTTTGCATGGGGTAAGTGAGGTTTGCTCACAATAAATTATTATACTAGAAAAAAATTTTTTTCGCAAGTGAAAAACTGTTTATATTTTATTTTTTACAGTTTTTTAGTTGAAGTATGAGTAATTTCCTCTACTTGGATATTTTCTGCTTCAAATTTTTCTTTCAATGTTGAGAGATCAATCATTCCATCGATTTGTACTTCAATAATAATCTTCCCATCTTTACGTGGAATATTAACAGTATGAGAAATATTTAGATTTTCCTCAACGATTAAAGAAACAATCTTACCAAGTACCCCAATTTCATTTTCTGTGATAAAACGAACACGGATTCCCTCTTCGCCATAACCAGAAATTTCAAGAAATGCTCTGAAAACATCACGGTCAGTAATGACACCATAGACTTGTCCATTATCAATAACTGGCAAGATTCCAATCTTATTTTTCAGCATAAGGTAGGTTGCATCTTCCAAACTTGCATAACCTGAGACAGTTACAACATCACGAATCATGACGTCTTTTACTTTTGTTTTATTGAGCAAGTAATTCATCTCAAAGATTGAAAGACTCGTTGCTTTTGATGGACTAGCTTCAGCAATTGTTCCTTCTGTTACTAGACCAACTAATTTATCATTTTCAATAACAGGAAGACGATGCAAACCTTGTTCGCGCATCAAGTCTGCTGCATGTGCTACAGTCGTATCTGGGCTAATATATACGACCTTTCGTGTCATAAAATCTTTAACTGCCATAGGAACTCTCCTTTATGTTTATAGCTTTATTATACACTTTTTACGAAAATCAATCAAACGCTTTCATCTCTTTTTCAAGGTTCTGAAAACTCTGAAATACTATAAAAAGAGCCCTATATTAGGGCCCTCAATCTTATGATTATGTAATTTGTTTGGCAATCTTTCCCGCAGACTAAAACAATCCACTGGATTTGATGATTGTCGAACAATCTCTATCCGCCGACTAAAAAGGTCCCCCGGACTAATGTGGATTGCTGGCGCAATCTTTATCTGCCGACTAAAAAGGTCCCCCGGACCTTTTTAGCCACCTAGATATGCTTTTCTGACTTCATCTGATGCTGCGAGCTCTTTACCTGTTCCTGAAAGAACGATTTTACCTGTTTCAAGAACGTAGCCTCGATCTGCGATGGCAAGTGCCTTATTGGCATTTTGCTCGATCAAAAGAACGGTCGTACCTTGTTTTTGAATATCTTGGATGATATCAAAAATTTCTTGGATAAAAATTGGAGCAAGTCCCATTGATGGTTCATCTAAGAGAAGAAGTTTAGGTGTTGACATAAGCGCACGTCCCATAGCAAGCATCTGCTGTTCACCACCTGATAGGGTAGCTGCATCCTGGTTTTTACGTTCTTCTAAACGCGGGAAACGTGAAAATACTTTTTTCAGATTTGCTTGATTTTCTTCACGATTTTTCTTAAGGAAGGCTCCCATTTCCAAGTTTTCCATAACTGTCAAACCAGGGAAGACGTGACGTCCTTCTGGTACTTGAGAAAGTCCTGATGCCACAATTTTTTGTGCAGGCATCTTTTGGATTTCTTGTCCTAAAAATTCAATCCGACCAGAACTTGGACGAACAAGGCCTGATAAGGTACGAAGGATGGTTGTTTTACCAGCACCATTTGCACCGATAAGGGAAACAACTTCTCCTTCATTTACTTCAAAGCTCACATCACGTACAGCTTGAATCATACCATAGTGTACTGAGAGGTTTTCAACTTTTAACATAGACATTAGGCTTCACCTCCAAGATATGCTTCGATAACACGTTTATTACTCTTGATTTCATCTGGTGTCCCGTGAGCAATCAAACGACCGTACTCAAGAACATAGATACGCTCCGTAACCTCCATAACCAAGTTCATATCATGTTCAATCAGCATGATGGTGATCTTGAATTCATCCTTGATACGACGAATCAACTCAGTCAATTCTGCAGTTTCTTGTGGATTCATACCCGCTGCAGGCTCATCCAAGAAAAGGATTTTAGGTTCTGTAGCAAGAGCACGAACAATTTCCAAACGACGTTGTTGACCATAGGCTAAATTTTTAGCTAGAGTTTCAGCATCTCCATCCAAATCAAAGATTTTTAGTAATTCTAAGGCTTTAGCTTTCAATTCTTTTTCATTCTTATAAAAAGCTGGTAAGCGCAAGAAACTTGCAAAAACATGTTGTTTATGATGATTGCTAAATGCAATCAGAACGTTATCCAAAACTGTCAAGTCTTTAAAAAGGCGGATATTTTGGAAGGTACGCCCTAAACCAAGAGATGCGATTTTATAAGGTTGCTTGCCATTTAACAAGTGACCATCCAAGGTTACTGTCCCTTCGCTTGGTTCATAAACACCTGTCAACAAGTTGAAGAGGGTTGTTTTCCCAGCACCATTCGGTCCAATCAAACCAACAAGTTCACCTTCGTTCAATTCGAGAGTGACGTCTCCAACGGCTGTCAGACCACCAAAATGTTTGGTTAAATTTTTTACTTCAAGTAACGCCATTAGTTTTGTCCCTCCTTCTTACCTTTTTTAAAGAGACGTGATAGGCTCAATTCCCATGTCCCAAGAAGACCACCTGGTCTGAAGATCATAACGAGTACTAAGGCCAAAGCATAGATAATCATACGAACGCTGGCTACGTCTTGAAGGAGCATGTTCAAGATTCCAAGCACGATTGCCGCAACAATTGCCCCTGTAATGGATCCTAAACCACCAAATACAACGATAATCAAGACATTGATAGAGTTGATAAACGTATAATCTTTTGGTACGACTGATCCGATAAATCCTGACTGAAGAGTACCCGCGATACTTGCAGTAACAGCTCCAAAAACAAAAGCAATGATTTTAATTTTTGTTGTATTTACCCCTACTGACTCAGCAGCAATCTCATCTTCACGAACTGATAAGGTTAAACGTCCGATAGGACTGCGAAGGAAATTAAGAGTGGCAATAGTTGTAATCACAGCAAAGAAGTATACCATTTGCCAAGTTGTAAAGTTAGGAATCCCCAAAATACCAGCAGCACCGTTTGTAAGGCTTCCACCATTAATAATGAAGATACGAATAATTTCAGCAACCCCTAAAGTTGCAACTGCAAGGTAGTCACCCTTCAAACGTAGGGTTGGAATTCCAACGATCAAGGCAACCAAACCAGCAATGATAGCACCGAGCAACATAGCTCCAAAGAATGCACCATAGGTTGGAGTTTTAGAACCAATAATAGCTGCTGCATAGGCACCAATAGCCATAAATCCAGCATGTCCAAGTGAAAACTGACCAGAGAACCCAACGATTAGGTTAAGACCTACTGCTAGAATAATATTGATACCGATTTGTTCAATAATCTGAATATGGAAAAGGTTCAAGACTCCTACTGAAACCAATAGGCTAATTAAACCATATCCAAGCAACAAAAGGAATAACCATAGAATATTAACTTTTAAATTTTCTTTCATTGTTTACACCTTCTCTTTCACATTCTTACCGAGGATACCAGCTGGACGAACAATCAAGATTAAGAGCAAGATTCCATACACGATGGCATCACGGAAATCTGACATTCCGAAGGCGGTAGCAAATGTCTCCAAAAGACCAATAACAAAGCCACCCAGAGCTGCACCAGGGATAATTCCGATACCACCAAGAACGGCAGCCACAAATGATTTAATACCTGGAGTCATTCCCATCAATGGTTCAAGAGAGTTATAGTAAAGTGCAATCAAGACACCCGCTGCACCAGCTAGAGCTGAACCCAAGGCAAAGGTGAAACTGATTGTACGGTTCACGTTAATCCCCATCAGCTGAGCAGCATCACTATCTACAGAAACAGCACGCATGGCTTTCCCCATCTTGGTTTTTTGTACGATGAGTTGTAGAAGAACCATCAAAACAAGTGAGACAGTCAAAATCAACAATTGAATATTTGTTAGACTGATTGGTCCCAAGTCATAACGCACTGTTTGGATTGCTTGAGGGAAGGCACGTGTGTTGGCACCTACCAGATAGACCATTCCATACTCCAGTAAGAAGGATACCCCGATAGCTGTAATCAATACAGAGATTCGAGTTGAATGACGTAATGGACGATAAGCTAGGAACTCAATGATAACACCGAGAATTGCTGTACCGATCATCGATAAGATCAAGGCTACAAAGAAATTTAATTGCAAGGAATTAATCAAGAAATAACCCATGAAAGCCCCCATCATATAAATATCACCGTGGGCAAAGTTAATGAGCTTGATAATTCCATAAACCATAGTATAACCTAGGGCTAGCAGCGCATAGACACTACCCAAGATTAGACCATTGACAAGTTGTTGAAGCATATGGTTCACTCTTTCTAAGTTTTATTTTTTAGGATTTTTATAAAAAATAATCCTTTCATAAACACCGAAACAGGGAGTGAGTAAAAGCTCATTCCCCATTTCCTGTATCTATAATTATGGTTTTACGACTTCTGCCGCTTCTACTTTACCATTATTCATGGTCATCATGAAGGCTGTTTTCACAGTGTTGTGATCTGCATCAAAGCTTGTTTGACCTGTAACACCTTCAAAGTTTTGTGTTTTAGCAAGATTGTTCTTGATATCAACTGAAGTTTTAGCCCCTTTTGCTGCATTAGCTACAAGGTAAACTGAGTCATAAGCAAGAGCTGCAAATGTTGAAGGATCTTCGTTATATTTTGCACGGTAAGCTTCAAGGAAGGCTTTTGCTTTATCTGAAACCTCTACAGTAGTTGAGAATCCTGAGATGAAGTAGATATTTGATGCGCGTTCGGCTGTTGCTTGTTGAACAAACTCTGCACCGTTAAATCCGTCACCACCAATGATTGGTTTATCAATTCCCATACCACGAGCTTGGTTTACAATCTTACCAGCTTCTGTGTAGTAACCTGGCAATACGATTGCATCAAAGTCTTTATCTTTGATTTTTGTCAAAGCTGCTTGGAAGTCAGTATCACCTGATACAAACGTTTCATCTGCTACGATTTCGCCTGAGAATGAATCACGGAATGATTTTGCAATTCCTTTAGCGTAGTCGCTTGAGTTATCAGTATACAAGACAACTTTCTTAGCGTTCAACTTGTTTGTAACATAGTTAGAAATAATTTTTCCTTGGAAGCTATCTTGGAATGTTCCGATGAAAAGGAAATCTTGACCTTTTGTCAAACCATCTTGAGTAGCACTTGGAGAAATCAATGGAACCCCAGCTTGTGTAGCATTTGCTACTGCTGCTGCAGTTGCACCTGAAGTTGCAGGTCCTACGATAGCTGCTACTTTAGATTGAGTAACAAGGTTTGTTGAAACAGAAGCAGCTTCAGCAGTTTCAGATTTGTTATCTTTGTCGACTACTTC
Source organism: Streptococcus infantis (assembly GCF_047463615.1). Lineage (GTDB taxonomy): Bacteria > Bacillota > Bacilli > Lactobacillales > Streptococcaceae > Streptococcus > Streptococcus infantis_X. The sequence continues at coordinate 637,239 of NZ_JASHDO010000001.1, forward strand.
GATTTGTTTTCCATCGATACCACCTGCTGCGTTGATTTCATCAACTGCAAGTTGAGCACCCTTTTGCTCAGATGTACCGTAAGATGCAACAGCACCAGTTTCCTCAAAGTTGAAACCGATTTTAACGACTTTCTCATCCACTGGGTTACCAGTTGAATTTGAAGCTCCTGTCTTCACTTCTCCACAAGCTGCTAAAACAGCTACACTTGCAAGAGCTACAAGTGATAAGGCAAATTTTTTCTTCATGTTTATCTCCTTTTAATTTCTTAATTTAAATTACATGTTAAGAATATACCGAATTATCTGAAAATTGTCAACACATTTATCTAAATTTTTACATGATAACGTTTTCTTCGTTTCGATAAAGGTTTCCAACAAAAGGAGTTTCTAATTCTTGAATATGACAAACTCGTACTTTCTTGATATATTTTTCTTTTCCTAAACGATTAACTAGGTCTTCTACTTCTTCTGTTGGAACATACATTTGGAGATAGCGATGCTTTTTAGAATGGTAGCAAATATCTCCTACACTTTGAAGTTTTTTGACATCACGATTATAGTATAGGTAGATAATCAGACCAGACCGATTCTCTTTTTGAAACATATTACAACTTCCTTCTAACAATCTTCTTACTATTATATCAAAAAAAGCAAACTCAGTCGAGTTTGCTTCAAAAGATTAATTCAAAGAATTATTAGCCATGATTTCATCAATGAAACCATATTCAAGTGTTTCTTGAGCGCTCATCCAGTAATCACGTTCAGCATCTGCATGGATTTGCTCAACTGATTTACCAGAATTATCTGCAAGAATTTGCTCCAAAGTCTTACGAGTTTTAAGCAAGTGTTCAGCAGCAATGGCCATATCTGTTTGCTGTGTACCACCACCTGTACCACCCATCGGTTGGTGAATCATGTATTCTGCATTCGGAAGCATGAAACGTTTGCCCTTTGCTCCACTTGAGGCAATAATTGTTCCCATTGAAGCAGCCATCCCCATAACGATGGTTTGGACATCTGCCTTAATAAAGTTCATAGTATCAACGATTGCCAAACCAGCTGATACTGATCCACCGGGTGTATTAACATAGAGGTAGATATCTTTAGTGCTGTCTTGAGCATCCAAGAAGAGCAACTGAGCAATAACTGAGTTTGCCATATTGTCTTCAACTGGACCTGTCAGCATGATGATGCGGTCTTTCAAAAGACGAGAGTAGATATCGTAGGAACGTTCCCCACGACTTGTTTGTTCAATTACTACAGGAATCATTGATTTCTCCTTTTGATCTTTTTAATGAGTAGATCACTACTGATAATGAAACTATTATACCCCATTGGTCAAAAAAGGTCAATTTTTTAATTTGATCAAATCCTAGATTGGATTCTTATTTAGTACCAAACAAGCGGTCACCAGCATCTCCAAGACCTGGAACGATGTATCCATTTTCGTTCAAGCGTTCATCCAAAGCTGCTGTGAAAATCTCAACATCAGAATGTGCTGCATTAAGAGCTTCAACCCCTTCTGGTGCTGCAACTAGGCAGACAAATTTAATATTTGAAGCTCCACGTTTTTTGAGGGAATCAACAGCAAGGATAGCTGAACCACCTGTCGCAAGCATTGGGTCAACAACAAAGATTTGACGTTGGTCGATATCTTCTGGTAATTTTACCAAGTATTCAACAGGTTGAAGAGTTTCTTCATCACGGTACATACCGATATGTCCAACCTTAGCAGCTGGAACCAAGCTCAACAGCCCATCGACCATACCGATACCAGCGCGCAAGATTGGTACGATTGCTAATTTTTTACCTGTCAATTGTTTTTGAACGGTTTTAGTAATTGGTGTTTCAATTTCCACATCTTCAAGCGGAAGATCACGAAGCACTTCATATCCCATCAACATAGCAATTTCATCTACTAACTCACGAAAAGCTTTTGTAGAAGTGTCTGTGCGACGCAAGATTGACAATTTATGTTGAATGAGTGGATGATCGATAACTTCAATTTTTCCCATTTTCTGAATTCCTTCTTTCAATTTATTCTTCTTATTATATCAAAAAATGGTTTAAAAATCCTTCTAAACCATCTTTTTTTTTAATTTTTAAATCAAGTTAGCTTCTTGAAGAGCTGCTTGTACTGTCTCAAGTGGTAAATGGGTCAACTCAGTCCCTTTTTCACGATAGAGATACTGGGCGTAGTCGTCCATACGGTACTGATTAATATAAACGACACGTTCACAACCTACCTGAAGCAATTGCTTGGTACAGTTGAGGCATGGAAAATGTGTAACATAGGCTGTAAATCCTTTTGGAACGCCACGTTCGGCTCCTTGTAGTATAGCATTTACCTCTGCATGAAGAGTGCGCACACAGTGGCCCTCAATCACCAGACAGTCGTGGTCAATACAGTGCTCCGTTCCTGATACAGAACCATTGTATCCCGTTGAAATCACCTTATTATCCTTGACTAAAACAGCTCCTACCTTAGCGCGTCTACAGGTTGAACGATTGGCAATCAATAGGGCTTGAGCAGCAAAATACTCATCCCAAGCCAGTCTTTTTTCTGTCATAACTTCTCTCCTCCTGATCTATTTTTTGAAAAATGGTAGGCGTAAATCTGCAATTTTTTCAGCAGGAACCTTCATTCCATCTTTAATCCACTTAAGCAAAACTGATACGATGGCAGAACTCCAAAAAGAATGCAAGTAAGAGCTGACTCCTTTTGATTTTCCATAGTATTTTTCTAAAAATTCTTGCATGGCTTGCACAAAGATTTTTTCCAAGTGGTAGTCCAAGGCAAGCTGAATAACCTTAGCCTCTTTCTTGGCTTCTCTAAAAAGGCGAACCCAAACCAGATAGAGGTCCGTTTTAACATCGTAATGGCTCAATTGCTCCATAATGTTATGGACACTGCGTTTAAAGACGCTTTCTAAAATCTCTTCTTTGGAGTCATAGTTTCGATAAAAGGCTGCACGGGAGACTCCAGCTCGTTTGACCAACTCAGAAATGCTAATCTTTGTCAATTCCTTTTTCTCCAAAAGTTGCAAGAGAGCTGTTTCGATAGCTTCTCTGGTCAGTAAATTGGATTCTTGATTGGATTTTCTGAGATTTTCAAGTGAATTTTCGGAAATTCTTCGTTCGGCCATAACACTTCCTTTCTACTTGTGACAACAGAGCAATGAGACTTTTGTTTTAAGCACTTTCATGATATAATTGTAGAAAAAGACAGAACCTTTGTCAATGTATAAGTGACAAAGATGGAGAATTTCTATGACTTGGAAGATTGTGGCAGATTCTGGTTGTGATTATCGTCAACTGGCAAATCCAGCAATTGATACTGAATTCATCAGTGTTCCCTTAACCATTCAAGTGGCTGAGCAAGTCTTTATTGACGATGCTAGTCTTGATATTGACAAAATGATGGAAACCATGTATGCAACTTCTGAAGCTTCAAAATCAGCTTGTCCTAGCCCTGATGATTACTTGCGAGCATTCGAAGGGGCAAACCATATTTTTGTAGTGACCATTACCGGAACTCTTTCTGGTAGTTATAATAGTGCACGTCTGGCAAAAAACATTTACCTAGAAGAACATCCTGATACTCAGATTCATGTTATTGACAGCTTGTCTGCTGGTGGGGAAGTTGATCTAATCGTTGAGAAAATCAATGATTTGATTGACCAAGGACTTTCTTTTGAAGAAGTGGTTAATGCTATTACTGCTTACCAAGAAAAAACTAAGTTATTGTTTGTTCTCGCTAAGGTTGATAATCTGGTTAAGAATGGTCGCTTGAGTAAACTGATCGGTACAGTTGTTGGGCTCCTCAATATTCGTATGGTTGGAGAAGCAAGTGAAACTGGAACCTTGGAACTCCTCCAAAAGGCTCGTGGTGCTAAAAAATCTCTTCAAGCTGCCTATGAAGAATTAATTAAAGCTGGCTATGCTGGTGGACGTATCGTCATGGCTCACCGCAGTAATGATAAATTCTGCCAACAGCTCTCTGAACGTGTGCGTGAAACATTCCCACAAGCTGATATTAAGGTTCTCCCAACTTCTGGACTTTGTAGTTTCTATGCAGAAGAGGGTGGACTTCTCATGGGATATGAAATTGACTAATAAATCAAACAGGAGATGACTTATCATCTCTTGTTTTTTTATGGTACAATACTTTTATGAAACATTTTGACACTATTGTAATTGGGGGAGGCCCTGCTGGTATGATGGCTACCATTTCCAGTAGCTTTTATGGGCAGAAAACCCTCCTCATCGAAAAAAATCGAAAACTTGGAAAAAAATTAGCTGGTACTGGTGGTGGTCGCTGCAACGTGACCAACAACGGAACTCTAGATGACCTATTAGCTGGCATACCTGGAAATGGACGCTTCCTATACAGTGTCTTTTCCCAGTTTGATAACCATGATATCATCAACTTTTTTACTGAAAATGGCGTAAAACTCAAGGTCGAAGACCATGGCCGCGTCTTTCCAGCCAGTGACAAATCTCGGACCATTATCGAAGCTTTGGAAAAGAAAATCATGGAGCTAGGTGGGCAAGTTGCCACTCAAACAGAGATTGTTTCTGTTAAAAAGATTGACGACCAGTTTGTCCTCAAGTCAGCAGACCAAACCTTTACTTGCGATAAACTCATTGTCACAACAGGTGGAAAATCCTATCCTTCTACTGGCTCTACTGGTTTTGGTCATGAAATCGCCCGACATTTCAAACACACTATTACCGAACTCGAAGCTGCGGAAAGTCCATTGTTGACAGATTTCCCGCATAAGGCCTTGCAGGGAATTTCCCTAGACGATGTAACCCTAAGCTATGGCAAGCACGTCATCACCCATGACCTGCTCTTTACCCACTTTGGTTTGTCAGGTCCTGCTGCACTACGCATGTCTAGCTTTGTCAAGGGTGGGGAAATTCTCTCTCTAGATGTCTTGCCACAACTTTCTGAGAGAGAATTAGTTGATTTTTTAGAAGAGAACCGTGAAAAATCCTTGAAAAATGCCTTAAAAACCTTGCTCCCTGAACGCTTGGCAGACTTTTTCGTGCAAGGATATCCTGAAAAAGTCAAACAACTAACAGAAAAGGAACGCGACCAACTTGTCCAGTCTATCAAATCCCTCAAAATCCCTGTGACTGGAAAAATGTCCCTTGCCAAGTCCTTTGTTACCAAAGGCGGTGTTAGTCTCAAGGAAATCAATCCTAAAACGCTGGAAAGCAAACTGGTTCCTGGCCTTCACTTTGCAGGAGAGGTACTGGATATCAACGCCCACACAGGTGGCTTTAACATCACTTCTGCCCTCTGTACTGGCTGGGTGGCAGGCTCAAACTAGAACTATAAATGATATAGTATCTAAAGATATTGGATAAGAAAGGAGCTATTTTGGAACATATTATTTTACTGAGAGGTGTTACACCGAATGGACAAAATGCTATCCCAAAAATGTCTTATCTAGTAGATATCTTAACAGAGGTTGGTTTTCAACACGTTCGAACTTATATTCAAAGTGGAAATATTATTCTTGAAAGCGACTTAGCCATAGAAGAAATACGAGAACAAGTCCATACTCTAATAAAAGAAAAAATCGGAGCCGACTTGAAAATGGTCATTAAAAATAAGAGTGATTTTACAAAAATTGTCCAAGAAAATCCGTTTGGAGAACACTATCTTTATGACCGTATACATATAATTCTTTTCCAGAATGCTATCCAAAGTCTACCATTTGAAAAATTGGATAGTGACTATGGTGAAGAAGAAATTTGTATCGGCAACCATTGTCTTTACCTCTATCTCCCTAGAACTGCAAAACGAAAAAAGCTTAATACCAACTATCTTGAAAAGCTGTTCGGCGTTGATTTGACCATGCGAAAGTTAAACGTGGTAGAAAAATTACTAACAAAATAGAGAAAATAAGATGAACAGAAGAGAATCAGTCGAATTTGTCAATATGTGCATGATTAAAAATGGAGACAAGGTTCTGATCCAAGACCGAGTTAGTCCCGACTGGCCTGGCATTACTTTTCCTGGCGGCCATGTTGAACGTGGCGAATCCTTTGTCGATGCCGTCATTCGTGAAGTGAAAGAAGAAACTGGTCTAACCATTTCTAAACCCCAACTCTGTGGGATCAAAGACTGGTATGACGACGAAGATTATCGCTATGTTGTCCTCTTTTACAAAACTGAACACTTTACTGGTGAGCTCCAATCTTCAGATGAAGGAAAAGTCTGGTGGGAGGATTTTGAAAATCTATCTCATCTTAAACTAGCTACTGAGGATATGTCTGATATGCTTCGTGTTTTTTTGGAAGAAGACCTCAGTGAGTTCTTTTACTATAAGGATGGGGAAGATTGGTCTTACCAACTCAAATAACAGTAAATCGGCAGAGGTATTTCCGCCGATTTTTAGCTTGTCTAATCTTCAAGCTAGGTCTGTGTCCTCCTACTAATACTCAATGAAAATCAAAGAGCAAACTAGAAAGCTAGCAGCAGGCTGCTCAAAGTACAGCTTTGAGGTTGCGGATAAAGCTGACGTGGTTTGAAGAGATTTTCGAAGAGTATAAATTTCTGTTACTAGCTTTGTCAGTTCTAGCTTGGTCTTTGAGTTTTATCGAGTTTGTGTGCCTACATAGTGGGCAATGACATCTGATGTGTACTGGGCTGTTCCAGATCCAAATTTGTCAATATTTTCCTTAAACTCTGGATTATAGACATAGCCTTTTCCGATATGACCAAAGACCTCGATAGAGCAGTCAAATCCATAAGTACGGATGGCTTGCAAGAGTTTGGCTGCTTCCTCTTGATTTTCAGATGCTGTTGCAGGTAGATCAGCTTGAAGATTTTGTGCCAAGGCTTGAAAGACTTGGTTGAAGGCAGCCGTAGCTTCGTCTTCGTGACCTTTTTGGCGCTCGAGCGCTTGATCCATGATTTCTTGGCCATACTTGTCTACAGCCTCTTGGTGGTATTTTTGATTGTCCTGGTAGCTAAATCCAGTGAATTTTTCCTCAATAGTCATTTTTCTTTCTCCTTTTTGTTCTTGAATGGTTTTTTGTAAGGTTGAAATCAAGGTATCCAGATGTTGCCTCTCCTGGGTTAAATAATCCAACTGTCTAGTTAAATGTGATAATATATCTGTCGTATCTTCCTTCAATAGCTCTGCTATTTTTTCTAAAGAAAAGCCTAGATACTTGTAATAGAGAATAACCTGTAGTCGTTCTAAATCCTCTTGACTATAGGTTCGATAGCCATTTTCTGACTTTAATGGAACCAAAAGTCCAATTTTGTCATAATGGTAGAGGGTCTTGACGGAGACACCTGAAAGTTGCGCAGCTTCTTTGATATGGTACATGATTTCCTCCTCACATAAATAGTATATACCCTCCCCTTTGAGGAGAGTCAAGTATTTTATCATATTTTTTATGAAAATATGATAATCGCTTTCTTGACAGACTTGAAAAATCATGATAGGATAATCAAGTCTATCAATCAAAGAATAAGCTCAAAAGAGCAATTGAGAGAAGGCTATTTGACAACTCAAGTAGCCTTTTATTATTTAGAAATAGATTGGAGTTTTAACGATGTCTGAAAAATCGCAATGGGGCTCAAAACTGGGCTTCATCCTTGCATCTGCTGGTTCAGCTATTGGTCTTGGAGCTGTTTGGAAGTTCCCTTATATGACAGCTGCCAATGGTGGGGGAGGCTTTTTACTGGTCTTTCTCATCTCGACACTATTGATTGGATTTCCACTTCTCTTGGCTGAATTTGCCCTCGGTCGAAGTGCGGGCGTGTCAGCAATTAAAACCTTTGGAAAATTGGGCGATAACAAGAACTACAATTTTATCGGTTGGATTGGTGCCTTTGCCCTTTTCATCCTCTTATCTTTCTACAGTGTTATCGGGGGATGGGTTTTAGTTTATCTAGGTATCGCTATTGCTAAAGCCTTCCAAGTTGGGATTAGCAGTGATTATGCCCAGCTCTTCACAGATATTATTTCTAATCCTTGGATTGCCCTTGGTTCTCAAGCACTTTTTATCTTCCTCAACATCTTTATCGTGTCTAAAGGGGTTCAAAAAGGGATTGAAAGAGCATCTAAGGTCATGATGCCCCTGCTATTTATCATCTTTGTCATTATTATCGGGCGCTCTCTTAGCTTGCCAAATGCCATGGAAGGTGTGGTTTACTTCCTCAAACCTGACTTTTCAAAACTGACAAGTGCTGGTCTCCTCTATGCTCTAGGACAGTCATTCTTTGCTTTGTCCCTCGGGGTTACGGCTATGTTGACCTATGCTTCTTACCTAGATAAGAAAACCAATCTGGTCCAATCAGGTATGTCTATCGTTGCCATGAATATTTCCGTATCGGTCATGGCAGGACTAGCTATTTTCCCAGCTATGTCAGCCTTCAATATTCAGTCTGAAGGTGGTCCTAGTCTCCTCTTTATCGTTCTACCCCAACTCTTTGACAAGATGCCTTTTGGAAGTATTTTCTATATTCTCTTTCTCTTGCTCTTCCTCTTTGCGACAGTCACTTCTTCTGTCGTGATGCTGGAAATCAATGTAGGCAACATCACCAACCAAGACAATCGTAAACGTGCTAAGTGGAGTATAATTTTAGGGGTTTTGACCTTTGTATTTGGTATCCCTTCAGCCCTATCCTACGGTGTCATGGCAGACGTCCAAATCTTTGGAAAAACTTTCTTTGATGCTATGGACTTCTTGGTTTCCAATCTCCTCATGCCATTTGGTGCACTCTGCTTGTCTCTCTTTACAGGCTATGTCTTCAAAAAAGCATTGGCTATAGAGGAACTCCATCTTGATGAAACACCGTGGAAACAAGGACTTTTCCAAGTCTGGCTCTTCCTTCTTCGTTTTATCATCCCAATTATTATCATCGTGGTCTTTATCGCCCAGTTTATGTAACTATAAAAAAGGACTTGAGTAATGAACTCAGGTCCTTTCTTTTTACGGATGGCTAACAATTAGTTCTAAATCTTTTCCTTCAAGTGTCCAAGTTTCAACATCGCTTGGAAGAATAAAGTGGCTACCTTTTTGAATTGGATATTCCTTACCGTCTACAGTTAGTTTCCCTTGACCAGCCAAGACACTGAGCAAGCTGTAGTCAGCTGTTTTTTCAAAGTCAACTTTTCCAGTGATTTCCCACTTGTAAACTGCGAAGAAATCATTTGATACAAGGAGAGTTGAACGCAAATCATCTGCTTTGACTGTTACAGGACGGCTGTTAGCAGGCTCTCCAATGTTCAAAACATCAATAGATTTTTCAAGATGAAGCTCGCGCAAGTTACCATTATCATCCTTGCGGTCAAAGTCATAGACACGGTAGGTTGTATCACTAGACTGTTGCGTTTCAAGGATCAAGATACCTGCTCCGATAGCATGCATGGTTCCACTTGGAACATAGAAGAAATCTCCAGCTTTTACAGGAACTTTTGTTAACAAGGCATCCCAGTTTTTATCTTCGATTTGCTGGCGGAGTTCTTCTTTTGACTTAGCGTTATGGCCGTAAATAATCTCTGAACCTTCATCTGCAGCAATGATATACCAGCACTCTGTTTTTCCGAGTTCGCCCTCATGCTCTAGGCCATAAGCATCATCTGGGTGGACTTGAACACTGAGCCAGTCATTGGCATCAAGGATTTTTGTTAAAAGCGGAAATACTGGCTCTGGACGGTTGCCAAATAACTCACGGTGTTCCGCATACAAAGTAGCTAGGTCGATTCCCTCAAAGCGACCATTGGCTACCTTGGAAACACCATTTGGGTGAGCTGAGATTGCCCAATATTCACCAATCTTTTCGCTCGGGATGTCATAGCCAAACTCATCACGTAGTTTAGTCCCACCCCAGATTTTTTCTTGCATAACGGAATTTAAAAATAATGGTTCTGACATGTCGATCTCCTGTCTGATTTTTCTCCCCTCATTATAGCAAAAAGCTAGGTCTAATTGAACTCTTTTTCACATCTTATAAAGTAGGGAGAAGATTTTGTAAAAATAGTGAATAAATGTGTTCTACTCAATGCTTGCACCATTGCTGGCAATGACGTCCTTGTACCAGTAGAAGGATTTCTTTTTACTGCGTTTGAGAGTCCCATGACCAGCATTATCTCGATCCACATAGATAAAGCCATAACGTTTATTCATTTCGCCTGTTCCAGCTGAAACCAAATCGATACAGCCCCAAGTTGTATAACCAAGCAAGTCTACTCCATCTTGGTAAATGGCATCTCGCATAGCCTTGATGTGGGCCTCTAGATAAGCAATCCTATAGTCATCTGCTACATAACCATTCTCATCCGGTGCATCAATAGCACCGAGTCCATTTTCTACGATGAACATAGGCTTTTGGTAACGATCCCAGATGGCATTGAGGGTGATTCGAAGCCCAAGTGGGTCAATCTGCCATCCCCATTCTGAGGATTCTAGATAGGGATTTTTGAGGGAGGCAAATACATTTCCAGCTGTTAATTCTTTAACTTTTGGATCACCTGAGGCCACTCGACTTGCATAGTAAGAGAAGGAAACAAAGTCAACAGTATTGTTCTTCAACAAAACCAAATCATCTGCCGTCATTTCAATCTCAATCCCCTCACGCTCCCACTGCTTCTTTGCGTAATTTGGGTATTCCCCACGCGCTTGAACATCAATGAAGAAGTAACTCTTGCGGTCTTCTTCCATAGCAGCCCAGTAGTCTCTCGGATGGGCTGTGTTAGGATAATACTGCCCTGCTGCCAACATACATCCAACCTTGTTTTCTGGGTCAATTTCATGAGCAAGCTTAGTCGCCAGAGCTGAAGCTACCAACTCATGGTGAGCTACTTGGTATTTGACTTGTTCTTGATTTTCACCTTCTTCAAAACAGAGACCAGCTCCCATAAAAGGTGCATGAAGGATCATGTTGATTTCATTAAATGTTAGCCAGTATTTAACCAAGCCCTTATAACGGGTAAAAAGTGTGCGACAGAGATTCTCATAGAAGTCCAACATCCGACGATTGCGCCAACCGCCATACTCAGTAATTAAGTGCATGGGGCAGTCAAAATGCGTGATGGTTACCAGAGGTTGGATCCCATACTTATGGCATTCCTTAAACAAATCCTCATAAAAGGCTAGACCAGCTTCATTTGGCACGCTTTCGTCGCCCTTAGGAAAAATCCGAGTCCAAGCAATGGAAAGTCGATAGGTCTTAAAGCCCATTTCCGCAAAAAGGGCAATATCTTCCTTGTAATGATGGTACATATCAATAGCTTGCTTGGCTGGATAAAAATAGCCCTCCTCAAAAGAAAACATCTTTTTCTGACCTGTGATAATGGCTTCGCGGTCCTTACCGATTGGAACAACATCAACATTGGCCAACCCACGACCGTCTAAATTATAGGCACCCTCACATTGATTAGCTGCCGTAGCACCACCCCAGAGGAAACCCTCTGGAAATTGTAGTATTTCTGTCATCACTTTACCTCACATGATTTATTGGTACTATTATACTATCAAACATTTAAAAAAGCTGAAATAGCCCCAAAAAATGTTTTAAGAAAAGCATTTTCTTTACAAAAAAGCTTCTACGATGTACATAGAAGCCAAATAGGGTAGTTGAAGTTTGTATATAAAACTGCTTTATTTCATAAGATTCGGAAGAATGAACATGATAAAGAAAGCTAGAGCAACCATAATAAAAACATTGAGATAGATAAAACATTTTGCCAACCATGCATATCGCCCAGGTCTTAGTGGTCTTTCTACATAGGAATGTTTTGGTTTGTTAGGATCATAATAAACAGCAACTTTTCCACCAATTGGAAAGCGTTCCTTAAGTGGAGATTTTGTAAAAGACAAAAAACTATTCCCCTTAACTTTGTATCTTAAAACTTGTGGAATTTCACCATTTTCAAAATTATCCGTTTTTACATCAGATACGATTGAACCTAAGGGAGTACTGATTGTATTTGAAATAGCAGATAGAAATTTAGGCCCTACGACCTTGTATTGGTTTCCATCAACAGTGTATTCAACAACTGGGAGACTAATCCCATTATAAAGAGCATAGGAATATCGGATAATAACTCCTTCCGTTCTTTCGGTACACCTCTTGGCATTGCTATAATTACTAAATATAAAATAGGAAAACATAAAATAGGTGAAGGCAGCAAATCCTAAAATCATTAAGCCAATTAATAGAAAGAAAGTTGTTGGCATATTTTTCTCCTTAGAACATTGTTATGAAGCTATTTTAACAAATTTAACAGAAAAGACAAGAAAAAGACCGGATTAATCCGATCTTTTCAGTCATCAAAATGTAAGAAAATTAATATCTCATACTATTAATCGATTGATTGATTGTCAGTAAGCCATGGTTAATTATTGCAGCAATATCTTCCAGACCACGAAGAATAAAACTACCTATAATCAATCCTAGAATAATTGAACAGATAATCATGGTAATACAGATTAAATAAATATCCTTTTTTTGCATCTCTTTTCTCCTAATATCTATTCGCGTCCATTCATGGAGATACTTTCAATCTCAAGGTTCATTGGTCATTATGTGACAATTGTAAGGTTTCCCAGAACCATAAAGTCGAGCGGTAAACTGTACGCCATCTTCACTCTCTCTTCCTAATAAAATAAAGAAGCCCTCTTACTATATCTATTTAAAAATATTTCTCCTTTCCACATCAGTTACATTTTTATTATAAGATTTCAGGATGGTGCTGTCAACCATTTATATTCAAGTTCTTTATATAAAAAAGACCGGATGGCTCCGATCTTTCAATAGTTCATATTCTCACATTCTGTATTAAGAATCATTGTGGTTAGCTTCAAATGATTAAGCGACCTATTTCATTCGATAAAAATCAAGCACTAGACCAGCAGGACCTTTAACTAATAAGGACTCTGTCCCCCAATCCGTTTCACAAGGACCGTGTAAAATCTCGACACCAATCTCTTTTAACCGCTTTTGGTTCTGGTCGACATCCTCAACCTCGATGTGAAGAATGATTCCTGACTGAAAATCTTCCAAAGGAATCAAATGATTTTGAGAGAACATGAGGCAGTGACTGCCAATCGTGAACTGAGCAAAACCATCATCAACATAATCGGCCTTTTTATCCAAGATATGCTCCAGTTCCGCACAGACTTGGGGAACATCTGAAACGGTAATATCTAATTGATTTAAATTCATTTACTCTCCTCCATAAAAAGACCGGATGGCTCCGATCTTTTCAAGTTCCGCTCTATGAAAATCAAAGAATAAACAAGGCGGAACCAAGTTTGATGGCAAATCTTTGCTCATCAAACTACGAAAAATCCTTTGGGACTTTTTCTAGGCTCCGCACTAGATTCCATCATTGAAAATTAAGGTTTCAATGATGAAATCGTCGGAAGTGAACCTCAGAATAAAGTCTACAAATTTATCTTTGATTTTCGTCGAGAGGAATTATTTAATTGCGCGTGATTGCAATCCTTCTTCTTCCAAGAAGAGGCGGAATGGTACGAGTTCTTCTGCTTCGTATTTTTCCTTGAAGGCTTTAATAGCTTCTTCTGAGTGTTGTTTTGGATCCAACTCAAGTACTTCTACTGGAAGTGGACGATGTGGAGTGATGTGAGCATCGATAACAACAGTTTTACCTTCTTTGTTCAATTTAACAGCTTCTGCAACAACTGCATCGATGTCTTCGATACGGTCAACTGTAAATCCTACAGCACCTTGCGCTTCAGCGATTTTCGCATAGTCAGCATTAGGGAAGTCACAACCAAACAAGTGTTTGTTTGTGTCTTCGTATTTGTCCTTGATGAAGGCATATTTACCATTTGAGAAGACAACGTTGATAACTGGAAGGTCGTATTGAACGTTTGTGATAACGTCTGGGTAGCACATGTTGAATGCACCGTCACCCATGATGTTCCATACTTGGCGATCTGGATTGTCTTTCTTAGCAGCGATACCACCAGGAAGGGCAATACCCATTGTTGCAAAGAGTGGAGATGTACGCCACATGTTCTTAGGTGTCATGTGAAGGTGACGAGTAGATGTTTGAGTAGTGTCACCTACGTCGATTGAGTAGATAGCGTCTTGATCAGCATGTTTGTTGATTGCATTGTAAACTTGATACAATTGCAATTCACCCTCAGTTTTACCTTCGAGTTTGTTCATGTAATCACGCCAGTTTTGGTTGTTCTTCACGTTTGCACGCCACCATGGAGTAGATTCAACTGGGTTCACTTTGTCGAGGATAGCTTTAGCTGCTTGACCTGCGTCACCAAGGATTGAAGCGTCAAGGGCGTGACGTTTACCAAGTTTGTAAGGGTCAATATCAACTTGGATGAATTTTTCAGTGTTTTTGAATGCTTCGTATACTTCAGCAAATGGGAAGTTTGAACCAAGGAAAAGAACTGTGTCTGCTTCAAAGACCACTTCGTTGGCTGGTTTCCAACCAACACGGTAAGCAGAACCTGTCAAACCTTCATAGTTCCATTCGAAAGCTTCAAAGTTTTTACCAGTTGTGATGATTGGTGCTTTGATTTTACGTGACAATTCAGTGATTACTTCACCAGCTTTAACACCACCGTAACCAGCGTAGATAACTGGACGTTCAGCGTTGTTCAAAATTTCAACAGCTTTGTCGATTTCAACTTCGTTCAAAGCAGGAGCGATGAATGAACGCTCGTATGAACCTGAACCGTAGTATGAGTTTTCGTCGATTTCTTGGAAACCAAAGTTTACTGGAATTTCAACAACGGCTGGACCTTTTTTAGAAACGGCAGCACGGCAAGCTTCGTCGATCACTTTTGGTAATTGCTCTGCGTAAGCTACACGTTTGTTGTAAACAGCGATACCGTTATACATTGGGTTTTGGTTGAGCTCTTGGAAGGCATCCATGTTGAGTTCGTTGACAGGACGTGATCCAAGGATCGCTAGGAATGGAGTGTTATCCATAGCTGCATCGTAAACACCGTTGATCAAGTGAGTCGCACCTGGACCACCTGAACCAACTGCAACACCGATAGAACCGCCAAATTTAGCTTGCATAACCGCTGCAAGAGCACCTGTTTCTTCGTGGCGAACTTGCAAGAAACGGATATCTTTGTCTTCAGCCAAAGCGTCCATCAATGAGCTAAGTGTTCCTGATGGGATACCGTAGATTGTGTCTACGCCCCATGTTTTCAATACGTTAAGCATTGCTGCTGATGCAGTAATTTTCCCTTGAGTCATAATGATAACTCTCCTTAAAAGTTAATTTGATGAATAATAAAAGCGCTTTTATATATTTTTTGAAAACGATTCAGTAAATTTACAATCCTAATTTATCACATTTACTTATAGTTTCATAAGAATGTGCTCACAAAACTCTATTCTCTATTACAGTACAGATTGAAAATGGTTTGAAAATCTGTTTTAGAATAGCAAAAAAGCGGTTAAGACCGCCTTTTTATACTCAATGAAAACCAAAGATCAAACTAGGAAGCTAGCCGCAGGTTGCTCAAAGCACAGCTTTGAGGTTGCAGATAAAGCTGACGTGGTTTGAAGAGATTTTCGAAGAGTATTAATCGACTTTCGTAAAATTAAGCATGAGAGAGCTGATTAGAACAGAGACTGAACTAAAGGCCATGGCTAATCCTGCAAGTTCTGGATTAAGCACTAAACCAAGACTTGAAAAGACTCCTGCTGCAATCGGAATACCAATGAGGTTATAGATAGAAGCCCAGAAAAGATTGAGTAGAATACGATTAAAGGTCTTCTTACTCATATCAAAAGCACGTGCCAATCCTAGTAAATTGTTGGTTGTAAGGACAAGATCTGCTGATTCAATGGCAATATCTGTCCCAGAGCCCATGGCAATTCCGACATCCGCTACACTGAGGGCCGGCGCATCATTGATACCATCTCCAACAAAGGCCAATTTGCCATTCTTTTGAAGCTTGTGAATTTCATGTGCCTTTTCCTCTGGCAAGACATTTGCAATCACTTCTTCGATTCCAATTTGCTCTGCAATCGCATGCGCTACTCCAGCATTATCTCCGGTAAGCATGACCGTTCTAAGGCCGCGTTTTTTCAATTTAGCAATAGCTTCTTTGGCATTTTCCTTAGGGACATCCTGCAAGGCAATTAAGCCTTTTAGTTCACCATCTACTGATAAGAAGACAACTGTTTTCGCTTCTTTCTCAAGCAAATCAAATCGTTCTTGATAATCATGTGGAATAGCAAGATCATCTAAGAGTTTGGCATTCCCAAGCAAGACTTGTTTACTATTAATAATCCCAGTCACACCTTTTCCATGCAAGGCTTGGAAGTTTTCCACTGGGTAAAGGCTAATTCCTAGTTCAGATGCACGATTAACAATAGCTTGAGCTAGCGGGTGTTGAGATACATCTTCCAGTGAAGCAGCCAAACTTAGCACTTCTCCTTCATCTCCGATAACATCTGTCACTACTGGCTTCCCTTCGGTCAAGGTTCCTGTCTTATCAAAAACAACCGTTTGGACTTTTTGGATTTCCTGTAAAACTGTACCATTTTTGAGAAGAATCCCCATCTTGGCACTTCGTCCTGTTCCAACCATGAGTGCTGTCGGTGTCGCGAGTCCTAGTGCACAAGGACAGGCAATTATCAAAACAGCAACTCCGTAGAGAAGTGACGTCACAAAGCTTTCTCCTAGGAAAACAAACCAGATCCAAAAAGTAAGAAGTCCTAAAATGACAACTGCTGGTACAAAAATCCCAGAAATCTTGTCTGTCAAATCTTGAATAGGAGCACGACTCGTTTGAGCTTTCTTCACAAAATCCACAATCTGAGCCAGCATAGTCTCAGAACCAACTTTTTCAGCTCTAAAGATGATCGTACCACTATTATTGATGGTTGAACCAATGACAGCATCTCCAACTGATTTATCGACTGGAATACTTTCCCCAGTCACCATTGACTCATCAATACTCGTTTCACCTTCTAACACAGTCCCATCAACGGCAATTTTTTCACCTGGTCGAACGCGAATGAGATCCCCAACTTTGACTTGTTCTAGAGGGATTTGAACATAAACATCATCACGTAAAACTTCTGCAGTTTTAGCTTGCAAATCTAGTAATTTCTCTACAGCTTGGGAAGTATTTTTTCGCATTTTTTCCTCAAAAACTGCTCCCAAAAGAATGAAGAAGAGGATAAATGCAGCACTTTCAAAGTAAACGGGCAGACCAGTGAAGAGGGCAACTAAGCTATAGAAATAGGCCACTAGGGTTCCCAGAGCAACCAAGGTATCCATGTTGGAATTGTGCTTTTTAAAACTAGCCCAGGCGCTTCTGATATATGGAACTCCAGCTACCAGCATAATGGGTGTTGTGGCTAAAAAGGTGCCCCAACGCATGACTTGGTGACTAATTCCTCCTGTAGACATCCCAATCATGAGAATCACAAGAGGCACAGTAAAGATACTAGTAATCCAAAAACGTTGTAAAAGACTGAGAGACTTTTTAGTTTTTTCAACAACGGTGTAGGTCCCCTTTTGCATCTTCATGCCACATGAAAATTCATGCTCACCCAAGTCTTGAGGCGTAAAGCGAATCACTTTTTCCTCATCTTGAGCGATTGGTTCTAGAATCCCTTCTTCTTCGAAGAGAATCTCTTTATAACAGTTTGATGGTGTCACACGATGAAAGGTAATCTCAGCAGGAATCCCTTTTTGCAGTTGAATGTGGGCTGGATGGTAGCCTTTGTCTGCCGTGATACGGATTTTTTGAACACCATTTTCAAGACTTGCTTTTACAATTTCAGTCATATCATTCTCCTATTCTACAATCATCTTACCGTGCATCATATTCATGCCACAAGAGAAACCATACTCACCTGCTTCTTCAGGAGTGATTTCAACCACATATTGGTCTCCCATAGGTAGATCTGCATGCACTCCAAAGTCTGGAAAAACGATTTGATCTAAGCAAGGTGAAGGATCTTTTCGATCAAAAATAATGCGAGCAGGTTGCGATTTTTTGAGGATAATGGTTCCTGGAGTGTAGCCCCCCATGACCTCCACTCGAATCTCCTGATAGCCATTTTTTTGCTGGGCTCTCTTAGC
Source organism: Streptococcus infantis (assembly GCF_047463615.1). GTDB lineage: Bacteria > Bacillota > Bacilli > Lactobacillales > Streptococcaceae > Streptococcus > Streptococcus infantis_X. The sequence goes on from NZ_JASHDO010000001.1 coordinate 655,322, forward strand.
ATCTTCTTGCGGTTTTTTGAAAAACCAAAAGAGGATAAAAGCAATCATTCCCAAAACAACAATAGATACAAATAGATTTAACATAGCGTCTCCTTTACATACAATTACATCTTACTTCTGTTACAGCACTTGCTTTTTTCTTTGAAATCACTTCTTCCAAGCCTTCCAAGTCAGCTAGGGTAAAGTCACATTCTTCAATCAAATCAGCAAGTAACTGCTTCATCCTGCGGGAACAAAGCTTGTCTTTGATATCCTGGACAAGTAACTTCTTGCTATCTTCCTGTGTCAACAGAGCTGAATAGATAAAGAACTTGCCCTGTTTTTCCCGAGTCAAACATTCTTTCTCCACCAAACGAGCCAAGAGTGTCTGGATCGTGGACTTGGACCAGCTGAATCTTTTTTCTAATACTTTTATAAGATCAGTGCTTGTCTGTTCTCCCTGCATCCAGATAATCTTCATGACCTGCCATTCTGCATCCGAAATCTGCATGGTTATCTCCTCCTAAATCTACATTTGTCAATCACAATTATCAGTATACTCTCAAAATCTACATTTGTCAACCAAAGAAATCACATTTTTAAAATTTATCGCCGCTATAAATATTTTTTATCACCACAATAAAAAATACATATTATCCAAAGCTCTCTTTTAATGCTACAATAACTGTATCATTTTCCTAGATGGGAGGTTCTACTTTTGGATTGGTCCATTGTTGAACAATATCTACCACTCTATCAAAAGGCATTCTTTCTGACCTTGCATATTGCAGTTTGGGGAATTCTAGGTTCTTTTTTGCTGGGGCTCATCGTCAGTGTCATCCGGCATTACCGCCTTCCTGTTTTCTCCCAGTTGGCAACAGCCTATATCGAACTTTCACGAAATACACCCCTTTTGATACAACTTTTCTTTCTATACTTCGGCCTACCTCGAATAGGGATTGTTCTTTCTTCAGAAGTCTGTGCAACAGTCGGACTCATCTTTTTAGGTGGTTCCTACATGGCAGAATCCTTCCGAAGCGGGCTAGAAGCAGTTAGCCAAATCCAGCATGAAATTGGTTTAGCCATTGGCCTTACACCATTTCAGGTTTTTCGCTACGTGGTTCTTCCACAAGCGACAGCGGTGGCTCTACCATCCTTTAGTGCCAATGTTATTTTCCTCATCAAGGAAACTTCTGTCTTCTCAGCAGTTGCCCTTGCTGACCTTATGTACGTTGCTAAGGATTTGATTGGCCTATATTATGAGACAGACATTGCACTGACTATGCTGGTGGTAGCCTACCTGATCATGCTTCTACCTATTTCACTAGTCTTTAGTTGGATAGAAAGGAGGCTCCGTCATGCAGGATTCGGGAATGCAAGTACTCTTTCAGGGAAATAATCTTCTGAGAATCTTACAAGGATTGGGAGTCACGATTGGGATTTCTATCCTGTCTGTCCTCTTATCCATGATTTTCGGAACGGTGATGGGAATTATCATGACTTCTCATTCTAGAGTGATTCGCTTCTTGACACGCTTCTATCTAGAATTTATCCGTATCATGCCCCAGCTGGTGCTTCTCTTTATCGTTTACTTTGGTTTAGCTCGAAACTTTAATATCAATATCTCAGGTGAAACTTCTGCTATTATTGTTTTTACCCTCTGGGGAACAGCTGAGATGGGAGACTTGGTTCGTGGAGCTATCACTTCGCTCCCTAAACATCAGTTTGAGAGCGGACAAGCACTTGGCTTAACTAAAGTGCAACTCTACTACTACATCATCATCCCTCAGGTCTTGAGAAGACTGTTACCACAAGCTATCAATCTTGTCACTAGGATGATTAAAACAACTTCCTTAGTTGTTTTGATTGGGGTTGTTGAAGTTACCAAGGTTGGACAACAAATCATCGATAGTAATCGTCTAACGATTCCAACCGCTTCCTTTTGGATTTATGGAACCATCCTAGTCTTGTATTTCGCGGTTTGCTTCCCTATTTCCAAACTATCTACTCACTTAGAAAAACATTGGAGGAACTAAATGTCTGAAACTATTTTAGAAATCAAGGAACTAAAAAAATCCTTCGGAGACAATCCTATCCTCCAAGGACTTTCTCTAGATATCAAAAAGGGAGAAGTTGTCGTCATCTTAGGACCCTCTGGTTGTGGGAAAAGTACCCTTCTTCGCTGTCTCAATGGTTTAGAAAGTATTCAAGGGGGAGATATCCTGCTGGATGGTCAGTCCATCGTTGAAAATAAAAAAGATTTTCACCTGGTTCGCCAAAAGATCGGTATGGTCTTTCAAAGTTATGAACTCTTTCCTCACTTGGATGTCCTTCAAAATCTTATCTTAGGACCTATCAAGGCTCAAGGGAGAGACAAAAAAGAGGTTACTGATGAAGCTCTGCAACTACTAGAACGTGTCGGACTTCTAGATAAACAACATAGCTTCGCTCGCCAATTATCCGGCGGACAAAAGCAACGGGTTGCTATCGTTCGTGCCCTTCTCATGCATCCAGAAATCATTCTTTTTGACGAGGTAACTGCTTCACTGGATCCAGAAATGGTGCGTGAGGTTCTGGAACTTATCAATGACTTGGCACAGGAAGGGCGTACCATGATTTTGGTAACCCATGAAATGCAGTTTGCCCAAGCTATTGCGGATCGCATCATCTTTCTAGACCAAGGGAAGATTGCTGAAGAAGGAACGGCTCAAGAATTCTTCACAAATCCACAAACCAAACGAGCACAAGAATTTTTAAATGTCTTTGACTTTAGCCAGTTTGGCTCATATCTATAATCAATAAAGGAGATTATTATGAAACTACTTAAACCAATTCTAACTGTTTTTGCTCTAGCATTTGCGCTTATCTTTGTCACAGCTTGTAGTTCAGGTGGAAGCTCTGATGCTTCATCTGGTAAAACGACTGCCAAGGCTCGCACCATTGATGAAATTAAAAAGAGTGGTGAACTTCGAATCGCGGTATTTGGAGACAAAAAACCATTTGGTTATGTTGACAACGATGGTTCTTACCAAGGTTATGATATCGAACTAGGTAATCAATTAGCTCAAAACCTTGGTGTAAAGGTCAAATACGTTTCTGTCGATGCTGCCAACCGTGCTGAATACTTGATTTCAAACAAGGTTGATATCACCCTTGCCAACTTCACAGTTACTGACGAACGTAAGAAACAAGTTGACTTTGCCCTTCCTTACATGAAAGTTTCTCTCGGTGTTGTGTCACCAAAGACTGGTCTAATTACAGATGTTAAGCAACTTGAAGGCAAAACCTTGATTGTTACAAAAGGAACGACTGCTGAAACTTACTTTGAGAAAAATCACCCAGAAGTAAAACTTCAAAAATACGACCAATATAGTGATGCTTACCAAGCCCTTCTTGATGGACGTGGAGATGCCTTCTCTACTGACAATACTGAAGTCCTAGCTTGGGCCCTTGAAAATAAAGGATATGAGGTAGGAATTTCTTCTCTAGGTAACCCAGATACCATCGCACCAGCAGTTCAAAAAGGTAACCAAGAACTACTCGACTACATCAACCAAGAAATCGAAAAATTAGGTAAGGAAAACTTCTTCCACAAAGCCTATGAAAAAACACTCCACCCAACTTACGGTGACGCTGCTAAAGCAGATGACCTGGTTGTTGAAGGTGGAAAAGTCGACTAATACTTTCCGAGAATAAAAAGAAATCAGGTAATCCTAGCGACTACCTGATTTTTCTATGCTCTAAACATTTTGCCAATTTTCCTGGTCTTCTTTAAATCGTTTTAAAAGGTCAAGTCCTTCTGGTGTGATATAGCCCTCTTCTTGGGCTAGGTGGATCAGCTCACTATAGTTTGAAAGTGTTACTAGTTTGACACCAGCATCTGCAAAGTTCTTGTCTGCTTTTGGCAATTGATAGCTAAAGATAGCTACAACACCCAGAACATCTGCTCCTTCACGTTTGGCAGCTGCCACGGCCTCAAGAACTGAGCCACCAGTTGAAATCAAATCTTCAACAACGACCATTTTTTGACCTTGGGCTACACGGCCTTCGATTTGGTTGCCTGCTCCGTGGTCTTTTGGTTTGCTACGGATGTAAGCAAATGGTAGATTCATTTTATCAGCGATGATGGCTCCGTGTGGGATACCTGCAGTCGCTGTGCCTGCAATTACTTCTACCTCAGGGAATTCAGCTTTGATGGCCTCCACAAAACCATTCTCAATCAAGGTACGTGTCTCTGGATAAGCAAGCGTCACACGATTGTCCGTATAAATCGGTGACTTAATTCCTGATGCCCAAGTGAAGGGCTCTTCAGGTTTGAGGTATACGGCTTGAATTTTCAATAGATGGCTAGCAATGTCTTTAGCAAGTGTCATGGTGTGCTCCTTTTTATAGTGTTAAATGAATCTTCTTTTTAAACCCAATCTTGTGTCCATTCTTCTTTGATGGCATGGTAGGCTGCGACTGGATCAGCTGCTTGCGTAATCGGACGGCCAACTACGATGTAGTCACTGCCAATCTGGTAAGCTTCTCCTGGGGTTACTACCCGTTTCTGATCTCCTGCTTCTGTCCCTCTTGGGCGAATCCCTGGTGTCAGACAGATAAAGTCTTCATGAGTTGCTTGTTTGATAAGCTTGGCTTCTTGGGCCGAGCAAACGACTCCATCTAGACCAGCTTCAGCTGTTTTCTGGGCATAGTGGATAACCGACTCTTGGAGGCTGGTTTGGATATTTTGACACTCTTGCATTTGTTCCTCTGAGGTTGAGGTTAATTGCGTCACCGCTATGAGAATCCCCTTGTCTCCCAATCCTTCACGCGCTGCTTGCATCATCTCAACCCCACCTGCTGCCTGCACATTGGTCATGTCAACTCCCAGGTTCGATAAAATTTTCATGGTTGATTTGACTGTATTGGGAATATCATGCAGTTTGAGATCCAAAAAGACACTATGTCCTAATGACTTCAAATAACGGACAACTTCTGGCCCTACAGCATAGTAGATTTCCATTCCTACTTTGACATAGAGCTTTTCCTCTGCTGGAAATAGGGCTAAGAACTTCTTGGCTTCTTCAAAACTTGGAAAATCCAGAGCTATGACTGGGCGACTTTCACGCATGCGTTTCTCCTCTTATCTTTCTTATCAGCCCAGCTTCCGTCAAAGAGACTACAAAAAAGGAACCTTCCAACAGCAAGGTTCCACGAAAAATGGGTAGAATCCACCCTTTCACCGTCTAACCTTAGCTGCCTCTCTGGACTGCTTTAAAGGTTTTTTACTATTCTATTATTTAAAGCGGGACTTGTCAAGTAAAAACTAGTATCCGAAGAACTTTAAAGCCAAGACTCACAATCAAGCAGATAGAATGTTCTCAAGTTTATCGACTCTGTGATTGTTGAGTTGTTTGGTTTTGATTACCCTGTTCCTCTTGTTTTTTCTTTTCTTCTTCCAGCTTTTTCTTCTCCTCTTCTTTGGCCTTGATTCTTTCTTCCTCAAGTGCCTTATCCGCCAAACTATAACTATAGATACCAACTTCCATATCAATACCACTTGGTACTGTCAATTGTGGTTTTATCTTACTATAATAAGGCAATTTTTTACCTAGTTCTGATATAGGAACTAAAACTTCATCCGTATCATACATGGTAATCTTGAGCAGATCACTGGTTACACTAGTTGGAGCCAATTCAATCGTTTTGATCGCTTGCTTAATCTCTGGGCTAACATCAGCCAGTTGTTCAATCAAGGTTTTGATTTGCTGCTCATCGTTGAAGAGAACAGATAGATAGGTTTCTGGTAAGCTGAGGAGGCTAACTGGACTAGTTTCCACCGTCCCACTAGAAAGAATCGGATAATGGTCCTCTCCAGAAACATAATAAGCCACAATTTCATACTCTTTAATCTGGATGGTGAAATTGGTCGGGAATTGATAGTGAATGCTAGCAGATTCAATCCAGTGATTGGACTTAATCATCTCAGCATGTTTGTCTTTATTGAGAAGTAGACTAAAGGTATAGTCACTATCACGAATCCCTGAAGCCTCTTTGATTTGGTCTGCATTGGTCTCTACTGTACCAGTGACTTCTATGTTTTTCAGAGTTGAGAAGGGCGTCAAGAGATAGATCGAAAAGACCAAGAAAAGCAAACTTGGGATTAGAATCGTAACAGCACGCCAGATATGAACTCTAGGAATAGAAGGCTTGGTAGCCTTTTTCTTGGTTTTAACCTTCTTTTCTTCTACCTTTTCTACTTTTGCTGCTTCTGATTCTTCGGCCTGGTCTTCCACTTGTTCTGCTTCAGCTGCTTCCTCTTCAAGTTCAGACGAGGACTCATCTGCTATAAGCTCCTTCTGTTCTTCGCTATTAGGAGCTACTTCCGTTGCTTCCTCTGTATTTTCGGATATATCTGACTCTTGCTCTTCTTTGGTTTCTTCAGCCTTTTTGCGCAGATATTCACGGTTCTGCTTCTGCCACTCTGATAAGGTGGCTTCTTCTTTTAGAGCTTTTGAAACTTCTTTTTTATTGGCATCTGCTTGGGCCTTTTCTTTGGTTAGTTGAGCCTCTTCTTCAGCTTTTTTTTGAAGATATTCTTGATTTCGTTTTTGCCACTCTGACAATTCCTTGCCTTGAGTTGACTCTTGTTTCTTATCCTTTGACATCGATTTTCCTTATGATAGATCTTTTTTTAGTAGCGCATAAAAATCCGCCACAGATTTTAATTCATGAGAATTCTTCATCGTGCTCTGGTAGTCTTCTTTGTGAGTCAAAAGCTTGCTTACTTTTTCTTCTAAAGTAGACAAGGTCAAGTCACTCTCTTGCAACTCCTCTGCATAGCCTTTTTTCACAAAGTAAGCTGCATTTTCAATCTGGTCTCCACGGCTAGCTTCACGCCCTAGAGGGACAATGACATGCAATTTAGCCATGGCCAACAGTTCAAAAATAGTATTGGCACCACCACGAGTAATAACCACATCAGCCAGATTCATGAGCGGTTGATAAAGGTCTGTCACGTAGTCAACACGATAGAGGTTTGAACTTAGTTCATTTAAACTAGCATCCCCTGTCAGGTTGATGATATTGTAGCGACTAGTCAGTTCTTCCTTGTGGTCTGTAACTAATTGGTTAAAGACACGCGCCCCAGCAGAACCGCCGACGAAGAGAAGGGTTGGTGACTTACTATCGAAGTAAGTTCGGATATCCACCATTTCTTCGGGTTCTTCCATAATTGGACCAGAAACCTTAGTCACGGCTCCTACATGTTCTACCTTAGTGAGACTAGATGCTTGCTCGAAAGTAGAGTACATCTTGGTCGCAAACTTATAGGCAATTTTATTGGCCAATCCCATAGAGAGATCAGACTCGTGGATAAAGACTGGCACTCTGCATACTCGCGCTGCAATAACAGGAGGAACAGATACAAATCCACCCTTAGAAAAGAGGGCCTGAGGACAAAGTCGAAGCATGATAAAGAGCGATTGAAGGATTCCAAATGAAACCTTAAAGACGTCAACCATATTTTGCCATGAAAAATATCGGCGCAATTTCCCAGTTGCAATAGAATGGAAGGTGACATCTAAACCTGACTTGAGGATTTCATGATGCTCAATTCCGTTTTTGTCACCAATATAGTGGACTTCCCAGCCATCTTCGATGAACTTAGGCATTAACAAAAGGTTGAGGGTAACGTGTCCAACCGTTCCCCCACCTGTAAATACTATTTTTTTCATATTATCCCTTTAACTCCGCTACAGTGTCGATGAAAAGATCTCCACGTACCTCAAAGTTGGCATACATATCCCAGCTAGCATTAGCAGGACTAAGGAGAACCACATCTCCTTCTTCTGCAAGTTCATAAGCCTTTCGAGTTGCGTCAGCAATGTCTGTTGCATCCACATAAGCCACACCAGCCTTGTCCGCTGCACGTTTGACACGTTCTGCAGACTGACCGAGAATGACCATGTTCTTAAGTCCAGTAATATCTGGAACCAATTCGTCAAACTCATTACCACGGTCCAAACCACCAGCAATCAAGATAACCTTGCTATTGTCAAATCCAGACAAGGCTTTTTGAGTTGCCAAGATATTGGTTGACTTGCTATCGTTATAGAATTTCACACCATTGATTTGGTCTACGAATTGGAGACGGTGCTTAACTCCACCAAAGGCTAACAAGGTTTCCTTGATGGTTTCATTGTCAACACCACGAAGTTTGGCAACAGCAATGGTTGCAAGAGCATTTTCCACATTGTGGCTACCTGGAACACCGATTTCGTCAGCTGCCATAACTTTTTCACCACGGAAGTAAAGAAGACCATCTTCAAGATAAGTTCCATCAACCTTTTCAAGTGTTGAGAATGGTACTACAGTTGCATTTGTTTTTTTCGCAAGCTCTTTAGCTAATTCCTGATTGAAGTTCAAAACTAGGTAATCAGCCGCTGTCATATTTCTTTGAATATTCCACTTGGCTTCAACATAAGCTTCAAAAGAACCGTGATAGTCAATATGGGTTGGCATCAGATTGGTGATAACAGCAATTTCAGGATGGAATTCCTGGATTCCCATTAATTGGAAAGAAGAAAGTTCCATGACAAGGGTATCCTTATCTGTTGCTGTCTGAGCTACTTGGCTTGCAGGATAACCGATGTTACCTGATAAGAGGCCATTTTGCCCCGCAGCAGTCAGAACTTCTCCAATCATGGTTGTCGTTGTAGTCTTACCATTTGAACCAGTAATACCTACTATTGGTGCTTCTGAAATCAAGTAGGCCAACTCAACCTCTGTCAAGACTGGAATGCCTTTTTCTAGAGCTTTTTCAATCATAGGATTGCTATAAGGAATCCCTGGATTTTTTACCATAAGAGCAAAATCTTCATCCAATAATTCCAAAGGATGTCCACCAGTGACAACCTTGATGCCCTCTTCTAAAAGGCTCTGAGCTGCTGGATTTTCCTCAAAAGGCTTGCCGTCATTCACTGTCACAATGGCACCTAGCTTGTCCAAAAGACGAGCTGCAGATTCACCAGATTTGGCCAAACCTAGGACTAATACTTTCTTATTTTCAAATTGATCAATTCGTTTCATATCTAGAACTCCATTTCTACTCTTACTATTTTACCATTTTTATGAAAATAAAAAAGCCACAAAGGGCTTTCTTATTTGTTTTTGTCCTCGATCAACTATTCTACAGACTTGAGGGCTTCTAACATATCCACCTTTCGGAGATAATAATTGATAAAAAAGCCTAGGATGGTCAAAATGACACTGACAGCTATAACTGGAATGAGATAAACTTCCCAGCCGACCTTGGGTTGAAAACGGAAGGTACCGGGTGCGATCATCTGAATGAGAAATTGATGGAGATAAAAGCCTGATACCAATCCTACAATCATTCCAATTAGTGACAATATGATGGTCTCCCGATAGATATAAAGGGTCACTTCTTTGTTATGAAAACCAAGAACCTTGATGGTTGAGAGTTCCCGAATCCGTTCAGCAACATTGATATTGGTCAAATTATAGAGAATCACAATGGCTAATAGCACCGATACCAGCACCAAAATCGCCATGGTATGATTCAGAGAATTGGCAAAACTTTCAAAGAGCTGAATGGTGGAGGCATTTTGAACGAGGCCACTGACAGCCGCCTGGTCCATAAATTCTCCTGCGACTCTTTCGGTATTGACTTCACTTTTATCCTTGAGTTGGACTAGATAGGTATTCAACTTAGGAGTTTGACCATAAATTTTCTCATAGGTCGCCTGATTCATATAGACAAAATGGCCCACATAGTGCTCGGTAATAGCACCTACTTTAAAGGTTTTCCCATCGATTGTAAAATTGTCACCAACAGAAACTCCAGCCAACTGGGCTAATTTTTCAGTCAAGACAACTCCGTTAGACAAGCCCAGTTTTTCCCCATTTTTTTCTAGGAGGACAAAGGGAGCTAGGTCATCTTGATCCGTTACCATCATGGTCACGGTTTGAACACCTGTCTTGCCAGCATACTTTTCTTCAATCTGTTTGGAAAAAATCAAACGGTAGTTTTCTACTTCATCACTTTTCAGTTTTTCCTCTAGCTTAGCCTTATCAGAATCAGAAGCTCGAGAATTGACAGAGAGAACCATCTGGTATTGTTGCAGATCCTTAAACTGCCTGTCTGCCACTCCAACCACAGAGGATTGAATCCCAAGTCCTGCAAAGAGGAGGGCTACTGAACCAGCAACTCCAAAAATGGTCATCAGCATGCGTTGTTTGTAACGGAAAATGTTGCGGGCTGTTACCTTCTGAGTAAAACTCAAGCGTGACCAGATAAAGGTTATCCGCTCCAAGAGAATCTTTGAACCCTTGACTGGTGGTTTGGGTAGTAATAATTGCGCTGCTTCTTCATGCAATTCTCTGCGAGATACAAGGTAGGCAGGTAAAACGCTAGCTATTAAGCTTAGTCCCAGAGCCAAGCAACTATAGGTCCAATAGAAATTCTGCTGACTCTCTCCAACAATCATTCGCTCAGTAATGATATGCGAAATAGTAGGTGCCAAAACGTAATGTCCAAGTAAGATTCCTAGTAGGGTTCCAAGAGTGCCAGCAACCAGACCATAAATCACAAACTTAGCAATGATGTCCTTGCTATGGTAGCCTAAAGCTTTGAAAATCCCTGCATTGGTTCTTTCCTCGTCTACAAATCGTGTCATGGTGGTAAAGGTAACCATGGCTGCAACGGCATAGAGAACAACTGGAAAAATATTTCCCACGGCACGAATACTCATGGCCGAGTTACTATACATGAGATACCCTTGACCAGTAGGAGAACTCTTGCGATTGTAGACATGATAGGTTGGCTCTGTCAGAGCATTGACTTCATCCTGACTGGTCTGCCATTTAGCCTTTTCCTTAGTAAGATCTGTTTCGGCTTGGCTCAGCTTTTCCTGTTCCTGCTTCAGTTGCTTTTTTGCTTCTTCTAACTGACTAGATGCTTGACTTTTTTGTGGTTCTGGTAGTTGGATCACTTGATTTTCTTGAGCTTGTAGACGCGTTTCGATTTCCTGCAGGCGTTTCTTGCCAGCTGTCAAGTTGCTTTCAGCCTCGTCTAGCTGTTTCTTGCCCTCATCAAGGGACTCTTGAGCGTCCTTCTTCATTTTTTCTAGCCGCGCTTGACCATTATCAGCAAGTTGTTCCTTGAGAGTCACCTCTTCTTTCTCTAGCTTCTTCTCATAATCACTGGAAAAAGGATTGGGAAGTAACGTCTCTTCAGCTATTACAGTATTATCAGAACCACCACTATAAATATAATTAATGTATGTAAGACTAGCAAATCTCATGCGGGCAATCGTGTAAACAGAACTCCTAAAACTATCTTCAGTTACGACAGCGTAAGCTGCTAGATTCCCATTACCACTGCTTGAACTCCCCATATCTGATTTTGAAAAGATATCTGGTGAGTGGACAAAACCTGTAATGGTATAACTATCTCGCTTCAATTGAGAATTACTGCCCTTCTTTTGACTCAAATGAATAATTTGACCAATCTGATAGCGATCTTTCCAAAAGTCCGCCAAGGCTAGTTCATCTTCTTTCTCAGGCAATCGTCCTTGGGTTACTTGAAATTTAGAAATTCTTTCTGTCTTAGAAAAAATCCGTATGGCTTCTTGACTACCTTCTAAAGTCAAATCCGTCATATAACCAAACTCAACGGATGCTCGAGTAAGATTTTTAAGTTCTTCCTGGTCAGCCTGATCAAGCCCATAATCTGCTATGACAGTAATATCAGCCAGATTAGCTTTTTGAATAAAATCCCATGCTGTTCGCTCCATATTGGGACTAGCTACTTTGAGACCAACCACGGCCAAAGAACCCAACATCATCAGAGTTAGGATGGATAAAAACCGTCCCTTTGAACCTGTGAAAGACTGGAGCAGGTCTTTCCAATATGTCTTTCTTTTCATCTTAGTACTCCAAATCATCAATATCCTGTGGTTGAGGATTGAGGACAACACTCTTGACACTGGCATCATGCATCTGAATCACCCGATCAGCTATTGGAGCTAGGGATGCATTATGGGTCACGATGATAACGGTGGCCCCCTTCTTACGTGACATATCTTGAAGAATCTTTAGAACCTGCTTACCAGTCTGGTAGTCCAAAGCTCCTGTTGGTTCATCACAAAGGAGAATTTTAGGATTTTTAGCCACAGCTCGAGCAATGGATACCCGTTGTTGCTCACCACCTGACAACTGGGCCGGAAAGTTATTAAGACGGTGACCTAAGCCTACATCCTTGAGAACCTGCTCAGGATCCAAGGCATCGGCAACAATTTCTGAAGCTAGCTCAACATTTTCCTTGGCAGTCAAGTTAGAAACCAAGTTGTAAAATTGAAAGACAAAGCCAACGTCATCTCTACGATAGTTAGTTCTCTGATGAGAAGTGAAATTCGAGATATTGGTCCCATCAATCCAGACTTGCCCTTCATCGTTTGTATCCATACCACCAAGAATATTTAAAACGGTTGACTTCCCTGCACCAGATGCCCCAAGGATAATGACTAGTTCTCCCTTTTCAATCTCGAAGTTGACATCTCGATTGGCTACGATTTCTGTATCACCAGTATGATACCTCTTATAGCTGTTTTTCATTTCAATATAAGCCATCCTATCTCCTCCTCTTCTCCTATTTTCATCTTTATTATAACTCTTTTGAGGAGAGAAAGAAAGCTTATCCCTGTAGACTAATAGAGAGATTTTGAAACTGCAAAAAATACTGAAAACTAGTCCTATTGGCTTGCTCACCTTGTTTCTAAGGCAACTCCTCTAGTTTGCTGTTTGCTTTTTGAAGCAGATCTTCTCTTATCTTCTTTTGCACTTGATTCATAAAATAAAAAAGCGAACAAGACCAGATTCTGTTCATCAGAAAACTAGTTTTGTCCGCTTTTTATTGTCGAGATTAGTCTCTTGGTCCAATCTCTATGACTTAGATGCTTTTACATCATCTTATTCGTCTTCTTTTTTCTTTCCCATTGCAAAGAGACCAAGAAGTGCTCCTACAACACCTACGGCTGCAAGGCCAGCATTTTCTTTAGTACCTGTCTCTGGGAGTTTGTATGGATGACTTGCAGGTGCTTGATAAGTCTTATCTTGTGACATAGTAAGAGCTACAAGAGACTGCTCATCTTTGTATTCTGGAATCTCATGGACAGCTCCTTCTGCCCCATTGACACCACCTGTAAATTCTGGAACCTCTACTACTGGTGCTGGCTCATCACCTGCTGTGCCAATGACTCCTGGGTACTCTGGGACTTCATGAACAGCAGCTTCTGCCCCATTGACACTGCCTGTGAATTCTGGACTTACTTCCTGAACAGCTGCTTCGACACCATTCACTCCACCTGTAAACTCTGGAACTTCATGAATAGCGGCTTCACCTGCTGTACCAATTGCTCCTGTGTACTCTGGAACTTCATGAACAGCTGCTTCGACTGCGTTAACGCCACCCTTGAATTCTGGGACTTCTACTAATGGTGTTGCTTCTTCACCTGCTGTACCAATTGCTCCTGTGTACTCTGGAACTTCATGAACAGCTGCTTCGACTGCGTTAACGCCACCCTTGAATTCTGGGACTTCTACTACTGGTGTTGCTTCTTCACCTGCTGTGCCAATAGCTTCAGTGTACTCTGGAACTT